>NC_019978.1:1324627-1655784 GCF_000328625.1 Halobacteroides halobius DSM 5150
AAACAAAATAAATTTATAGCTTATACAACCTTAGTTTTATTTGCTTGTTTTTTTCTACTTCCTGGTTATATACTATTAACAACTAGTTTAAAATCTTTTAGTCAAGCCTCTATTAGCAATATGTGGGATTTACCAACCCAATTTTCTTGGCAAGGATTTATGACAGCATTAAAAAAGCTAGGTCCTCACTTATTAAATAGTTTTTATTTGGTTATTCCGGCTACTTTTTTTTCAGCTATACTAGGTTCATTTAATGGTTACATTCTATCCCAATGGAAGTTTAAAGGATCAGATACTTTATTTGCTTTATTGTTATTTGGAATGTTTATTCCCTACCAAAGTATTTTAATACCTTTAGTGAAGTTTTTGCAGGAAATCAATCTTTATGGGTCCATGCCAGGACTTATTTTTGTGCATGTTATTTATGGAATTCCAATAACTACTTTAATGTTTAGAAATTATTATGCCGAAGTTCCTTCAAGTTTAACTGATGCTGCTCAAGTAGATGGGGCAGGAATTGTAGGTATCTATAGACATATCTTTTTTCCAATCTCTCTACCTGGTTTTGTAGTAGTTGTTATTTGGCAATTCACAAATATTTGGAATGAGTTTTTATTTGCAGTAACTATAACCAATAGTCCTGCTAACCAACCAATTACTGTAGCTTTAGTTAATCTAGCCGGAAGTCAAGTCGTAGAATGGAATGTTCAAATGAGTGGAGCATTAGTAGCAGCTCTTCCTACATTAATTATCTATATATTATTTGGCAGATACTTTATTGAAGGACTTTTAGCTGGTTCTGTTAAAGGTTAAATCTTCAAACCACTCCTTTTAAAAGGGGGTGGTTTTTTATTTGAAATCATTGCATAAGTAGTGGTAAAAACTATAAAGATAACTAATGGCAAATCATATTATAGAAGGAGCATAGAAATGACTGACACTAACCGCAAAGAAATAAAAGAAAAAATAGAAAAGAACTATAAATTTAATTCTAGAATGAGCATTTTAGACGGTGCTTTTTATACTCTAGGGATGGGATTTATTTCAACTGGTACTATACTACCTTTATTTGTTCGGCAACTGACAAAATCAAATTTTTTAATTAGTATGGTAACTGCTATCTTAATGTTCAGTACGACTGTCCCCCAACTTTTATCAGCTAAATGGACAGCTGATTTAGATAAAAAGAAAAAGAAAGTATTGTCTTTTGGGCTTTTTCAAAGACTACCATGGTTAGGGTTAGCTATTTTGACTTTTATATTAGGAGCCAAATATAAAAGCTGGTTATTAATAGGTTTTTTCTTACTGTGGACTATTCACAATTTATTTGGTGGATTAGTTGGCCCAGTTTGGTTTGATTTAGTTGCTAAAGTTATACCACAAGATAGAAGAGGTAAGTTTTTTGGCTATCGTACTTTTATAAGCAGTGTTTTAGAAGTTTTAGGAGCTTTAGGAGCAGGTTATATAATTAATCAGTTTGATTTTAGAGTTAGTTTCACAATATTATTTTTCTTAACTTTTCTAGCTATGATGGGATCATATATATTTTTAGCTTTGACTAAAGAGCCTGCTTATCCAGTAGATAGTAAAACAGATAACTTTAAAGATTATTTTACGCAACTTTTTTTGATATTAAAAGAAAAGATTAATTATAGAAACTTTTTAATTGGTGGCATTTTGATTCAATTTATTGGTATGGCTAACGGTCTATTTACAGTAGCTGGTATCGAAAGATTAGGATTAGAAATAGATAAAGCAGATAATATTGTCGGAGCATTTACAGTAATATTAATTGTAAGTAAAAGTTTAACCAATATCTTTTGGGGCTACTTTGGGGATAAATATGGACATAAATTAGTAATCTTAATTGCTAGTATTTTTAATGCAGTTGGTGTTTTAGTAGCTTTTTTCGCTCAAAAGTTAATCTTCTTTTATTTAGTATTTGTATTAACTGGAATAGCTTTAGGAGGTACTAGTGTTTCTTTTATGACTATTATCGCAGATTTTGCTTCATCTCCCGAAGAAAGGACTATTTATGTTGGACTTACTAATGCAGTTGTTGGTATAGTGGTAACTATTATCTCGCTTTTAGGAGGTTTTTTAGCTGATATACTAAATTATAAAGTAGTCTTTGGTATTTCATTTTTGATGATTAGTTTAGGAGTCATCTTTTTGTTTTTAAAGGTAAGTGACCCAAGAATTAGTAATGAAGGTAACTAATTTTAGATAGCGTAAGATAGCGTAAAAAAAGGTTGACAAATTCAATATCTCAGTTTATAATATAAATGTATTCAATTAAATATAAGTGGTTATAATCAATATAATCTTACAAGAATCCACTGTGCTAAGGGAGAATAACTGCACCCAAAGTACGAGTGGAGTTTATTTTTTGACACTTTATTTTTTAAATTAATTAAGTTCAGATGCTAACACACTATCAAAGGGGGAGATTAAATGTCTAAAAAACTTATGTCTGTATCATTAGTATTGATTTTATTAGTTGGGACTTTATTTTTGGCTACCAATACAAGTAATGCATGGTGGATTTTTGGGGATAACGAAAAAAAACCAGAACAACAAGAAGTTACAATTTGGGCCTGGAATGTAGCAGCTAAAGGTTTAGAAGCAACTATAGATGATTTCCATAAAGATTATCCAAATGTCAAAGTCAATGTTGTTAATGTAGGTCGCAAAGATGCTTACGATAAATTAACAGTTGGCTTAGCATCTGGTGCAGGATTACCTGATATTGTTCAAATTGAAAGTCAACGATTACCTACTTATACTTATAAGTTCCCTAATGGTTTTGTAGATTTAACAAAGTTTGGTGCGGATAAATACATTGATAAGTTTGATTCAAGTAAATGGGCACAATGTAAAACAAATGGTAAAATAATGGCTTTACCTTGGGATTCCGCTCCGGCTGGTGTTTTTTATCGAACTGATTTATTTAAAAAAGCTGATGTAAATCCCAAAAAAATTGATACTTGGAATGAATTCATTGCAGCAGGTGTTAAAATCAAACAATCTACTGGAGTGAAAATGGCTCCCTATGATTTTTATGATGATGGATTTTTCCGAATGTTAATGAATCAACTTGGAACTTTTTATTTTAATCAAGCAGGTAAAATAACTATTAATTCTGATAAAGCTGTTAAAGCAATGAAAGTATTAGAAAAAATGGTTGATAAAAATATAGCACTTAAAGTTAACGGTTGGAATGGTTATATAACTGCAACTAAGAATAAACGGGTAGCTACAATTCCATTTGGAGTTTGGTATGCTGGAACAATTAAAGACCAAGTGCCAAAATCAAAAGGAAAATGGGGAGTAATGAAGCTTCCAGCTTTTGAAAAAGGAGGTAATAGAGCAGCTCAACTTGGTGGTTCTAATTTAGCTATTACATCTCAAAGTGAGAATAAAAAAATGGCCTGGGCCTTTATCAAAAATGCTTTAGCAGAAACTAAAAATCAAATTACTATGTATAAAAAATATGGTTTATTCCCATCTTATCTTCCAGCATATAATCATCCATACTTTGATCAAAAGAGTGAATTCTTCAATAACCAAAATATTTCTAAGTTGTTTGCTTCAACAGTTCCAAATATTAAAAAAGCCTACTTTACAAGTGGTTTCTCTGAGGCATTACAATTTGTAGTTAATGCTCAAGCTGCAGTTGTAACTGGAGAGAAAACATCTAGAGAAGCTTTAAATGATGCAGCTAAGAGAATATCTAATGCTTTAGGAAGAGAAATAAAAGAAATAAAAGAATAATAATTATAAAGGGGTCAGGTACCTGACCCCTTTATAAGAAAATATTTTTTATTCACTAAATTAATTAAGTATAAAAAGGGGTGAGTAAGAATGACTATACAGAAATTAAAAGATCGATTTAAAATAAATAAAAACACAGTACCATATTATTTTTTGGCTCCAGCGATAATATTATTTACTATTTTTACTATCTATCCATTTATCAAAACTCTATTACTAAGCTTTCAAATTAGAGAAGGGGGACATTACGTCTGGGCTGGTTTAGCTAATTATAAGCATTTGTTCTCTGATCAAATATTCTTAAAAGCATTAAAAAACACACTAATTATTTTAATTTGTCAAGTTCCAATTATGACTGCTCTAGCTTTATTAATTGCCATTGGATTAAATTCTACTTTAATCAAATTAAAATCAATTTTTAGAATTTCTTATTTTACACCTTCAGTTACTGGTTTGGTTGCTTATTCAATTGTATTTTCCATTTTACTTAATGATGACTTTGGATTTATAAATTATGTTTTATCCAATTTAGGTTTTAGTAAAATACCTTGGTTAAGTAGTCCTCTATGGGCCAAAATAGCAATGATGGTTGCAATAACTTGGCGTTGGACTGGATACAATATGGTAATTATGTTATCTGGATTACAAAGTATTCCCGAAACTTTATATGAAGCTGCTGAAATAGATGGAGCAGGTAAAATCCAAAAATTATTTTATATAACACTACCACAAATGAGACCAATTATTTTATTTAGTTTTGTACTATCAACTATTGGAACTTTAAAGTTATTTAGCGAACCTTATATCTTAACTCATGGAGGGCCTAATAATGCTACTTTAACTATTGCCTTATATTTATATAGAACTGGATTTAGATACTTTGAATTTGGTTATGCATCAGCAATCAGCTATGTATTAATTATTTTAACAGCAATCTTTTCTTATTTTCAATTAAAAATCGGAGGTGAAGAAGGTGGAGGAATCTAAATTTGAAGTAAATCAAACTCAAATTAGCAAAAAGACTACTAATACAGTACAATTAGAAAAAATAATTCTTTATGTAGCATTAGGAATTGGAGCAATAGCTTCACTATTTCCATTTTATTGGATGTTTATTTCAGCAACTCATTCTTCTGGAGAAATTTTTAGCTTTCCACCTAAGTTATTACCAGGAGATAATTTAATTACAAATATAGTTAACCTGAATCAACAAATTGGTTTAGGGAGGGTGATTTTTAATTCATTATTTGTAACAATTACTTTTACAATTGGTAATATTATTATTAGTTCAATGGCTGGATATGCATTTGCAAAATTTAAATTTAAAGGACGAGATATTTTGTTTTTTATAGTATTAATTACTTTAATGTTACCTCCTCAAGCAAAATTAATTCCTTTATTTGATATGATGGCCAAGTTAGATTGGGTCAATAGCTACAAAGCTGTTATTCTACCTAATTTAGCTTATGCTTTTGGTATATTTTTAATGAGACAAAATATGTTAAAAGTACCAACAGATTTGATTGATGCGGCTAGAATAGATGGTTGTGGGGAGTTTAAAATCTTTTGGAAAGTAGTGCTACCTACAATGAGACCTGCTCTAGCAGCTTTAGGGATTTATATGTTTATGTTTCAGTGGTCTAGATTCATGTGGCCATTAGTTGTTTTAAGTTCTGCAAAAATGAAAACAATACCTGTTGCTTTATCAGGTTTAATGGGGCTTTCTAGAATTGATTATGGACAAATATTAGTAGGTGCTTCAATCTCTACTTTACCTATTTTGATTACATTTTTGCTATTACAAAAACAGTTCATTTCCGGTATTCTAAGTGGCTCAGTTAAAGGATAAGGAGGAATTTAATATGTATTTTGGAGTAGATTATTACCCAGAACATTGGCCTGAAGAAAGATGGGAAACGGATATAAAAATGATGAAAGAATTAGGAATTAATGTAGTAAGAATAGCTGAATTTGGTTGGAGTGTAATTGAACCAAAAGAAGGACAATATAACTTCTCTTTATATGATAAAGTAATAGATTTATTGCATCAATATGATATTGATGTAATACTAGGTACTCCAACAGCTACACCGCCAGCTTGGTTAATTGAAAAACACCCTAACATTTTACAGATCAATAAACAGGGCCAACGTAATAACTTCGGAGGTCGGCGCCATTACTGTTTTAATAATTTAAATTATCAAAGATATACACATAAAATTGTTACCCAAATGGTAGAACATTATAATGACAATGAAGCTGTGATTGGTTGGCAAATAGATAATGAATTTGGCCATGAAGCTTCAGATAAATGTTATTGTGATGACTGTCAAAAGGAATTTCAGAATTGGCTTAAGGAAAAATATAGTACTTTAGAGAATCTAAATCAAACTTGGGGTACAGTCTTTTGGAGCCAAAGCTATAATAGTTGGGATCAAATTCCAACCCCTAAAGAAACTTGGACAGCTCATAATCCTAGTCTATTATTGGATTTTTATCGGTTTAGTTCAGATTCTATAGTAGATTATCAGAAAATGCAAGTAGATATTATTAGAGAAAAAGTTGCAGAACAATGGATAACTCATAATTTAATCTTTACTGGACATACCCTTAATTTAGATAATTTAGCTAGAGATTTAGATTTTGTTTCCTTTGATAATTATCCAGTTTGGGGAGGGTTAGCTAAACCTGTTAATCCTGAGACTACAGCATTTAATCATGATTTAATGTATGGCTTAAAAAATCAGCCGTTTTGGATAATGGAAGAGTTAATTGGTGCACAAGGTTGGGATCAAATTGGTTACTTACCACGTCCTAATCAGGCTAAAATGTGGACTTATCAAGCTCTAGGTCATGGAGCAGAAGCTATTATTTTCTTTAGATGGCGTGCTTGTCGCTTTGGAACAGAGCAATTTTGCCATGGTATTTTAGATCATGATGGTAAACCTAAACGGAAATACAAAGAAATCAAAGAAATCAAAGAAGAATTAGACTTAGCTGGAGATGATTTTACTAATAGTACAAGGAAAGCTAAAGTAGCCTTGTATCATTCCTATGATAATATGTGGGCTTGGCAGATTCAACCTCAAAGTTCAGCTTTTGATTATAGAGAAGAAGTAGAAAAAATTTATCGACCTTTCTTTAATAAAAATATTAATGTTAATGTGATTAGTCAACTCAGTAATTTAGAGCAATATGAAATCTTAGTGTTACCAATTTTATTTTTAGTTAATAGCGACTGGATTAAAGAAATTGAATCTTTTGTTACTAATGGTGGTAAATTAGTTCTCACTTATCGTAACGGAGTTAAAGATGAAAATAATATAGTCACCGATAAAACTTTACCAGGATTCTTTTCTGAATTAGCTGGAATAGAAATAAATGAATATGAATCTTTGCAAGTGAATCAGCAAAACTCAGTCGTTTTTGAGAACAAAGAATATGATACAAGAGTCTGGTCAGATTTAATTACTCTTACTGGAGCTAAAAGTTTAGCAGAATATAATCAGAACTTTTATGCCGGAACACCTGCTATTACGGAAAATAAATATGGTCAAGGAGAAGTTTATTATATTGGGTGTTCACCAGATGATAAGTTATTAAGTTACTTATATGAACGAATTCTAATAAAAACAAGTCTTAATGCAATTGAAACTGAAAAAGGAGTAGAAATAATTAAAAAAACAGGAGAGAAAAACAATTATTTAATTGCTTTAAATCATAACTCGCAATCATATAAAATTAACTTATCTAAAACGTATAAAACAATTGATGGTAAACAAGCAAAAACAGAATTGCAGTTACAACCATTTGATGGAATAATTTTAAAGCAGGATATTTGATCAATGGAGCACATTAGGAGGATTTAAAATATGAATCAAAAGATTAACTTTGATGTAATGAAGCAACTAAATGTTTCTTTAATTATGGAATGTATTAGAGAAAAAGGGCCAATCTCTAGAGCAGATATAGCAGAATTAACTGGTCTAACGCCTGCTAGCATTTCTAAAATTACTAGAGAATTAATAAAAAAGAACTTTATTAGAGAGAATGGATTAGGAAAATCTAGTGGAGGTCGCCCCCCTGTGTTATTAGAATTAAATCCTAAAGCAGGCTATATTATTGGGGTTAACCTTGGCCCTGAAATTCTTGAAGTAATAATTACTAATTTAGAAGCAGATATTTTAGTTAATAATAGCAAAACATTAGAAAATTTAGAACAAAATTATGTACTAGATGAATTATTTAATTTGATTTATCAAACAATCGCAGAAAGTAAAGTTGATAAAGAAGAAATTATAGGAATTGGAATGGCAGTTCACGGTTTAATTAATAGTGAAACAGGAATTTCAATATTTGCTCCACATTATAATTGGAAAAATGTAGCTATTAAAAAACTAATTGAAGAAGAATTTCAGATTCCTACTTTTATTGATAATGATGCTCGAGCTATGGCTCTAGGGGAACAATGGTTTGGGATTGCTCGTAATTCAGATGATTTTATTACTATTAATATTGGGAATGGGATTGGTTCTGGAATTGTGATTAATGGAGAATTGTATCAAGGGGTTAATTATAGTGCAGGAGAGATAGGTCATATAGTAGTTGATAATGATGGTCCTAAGTGTAGTTGTGGTAATTATGGTTGCCTAGAAAGTTTAGCTTCTAATCCTAGAATCACAGAACGAGCTAGAAAGTTAATTAAACAAGGGGCCAAAAGTAAAATTACTAATTTGGTTAATGACAACTTAGATGCTATTAATATCCAACATGTTTGTTTAGCAGCAAAGCAGAGAGATGAAGTAGCTCAACAAGTACTAAAAGAAGTTGGTCGCTATTTAGGGATAGGAATTGCTTATCTACTAAATATATTAAATCCTGAACTGATAGTTATTGTAGGAGATATAAATGAAGCTAAAGGATATATATTTAAATATATTAAAGAGGTTATTGAAGTTAAGGCTTTAGAAGTTCCAGCTGAAAATATTAAAATTTTAGCAACTAAGTTAAAAGGGCAAGCAGCTACTATAGGAGGAGTAACATTAGTATTAAAAGAGTTATTTGCTGGGCCTGAGTTATTAGAATAATTATAATAAGGAGGGGTTAGATGAATATTTTAGTCACAGGTGGCGCTGGATATATTGGCAGTCATGTAGTTAAAGAATTACTAGACACTAAACATCAAGTTATTACTTATGATAATTTACAGAAGGGACATAAAGAAGCAGTTTTGGGTGGAAAATTTGTAGAAGGTGATTTAGCTGATAAGGAATTATTAACTACAACTTTTAAAGATTATAATATTGATGCTGTAATTCACTTAGCAGCAGATAGTTTAGTAGGAGAATCAATGGAAGAACCGGCTAAATATTATCAAAATAATATGGTAAATGGATTAAATTTATTGGATGTAATGGTTGAAAATAATGTAAAAAATATCGTCTTTTCTTCTACTGCAGCCACTTATGGAGATGTAGATCATATACCAATTACAGAAGATTTGCCTAAAGAGCCAACTAGTGTTTATGGTAGGTCAAAGTTATTTTTTGAACAGATAATGCAAGATTATGATCAAGCTTATAATTTAAAATATATCTCTCTAAGATACTTTAATGCTAGTGGCGCAGATGAATCAGGTCAGATTGGAGAAGACCATAATCCAGAAACTCATTTGATTCCAATTGTTTTACAAAAAGCTTTAGGTCAACGGGATAAGCTAGCTATCTTTGGCACAGATTATCCAACTCGTGATGGAACTTGTGTTAGAGATTATATTCATGTCACAGACTTGGCCCAAGCTCATATTTTAGGTATTGAGGCTTTAGCAGATGGTAAAGAAAGTTCAATCTATAATTTAGGTAATGGAGATGGTTATTCAGTTAAAGAAGTGATTGAGACTGCTAGTGAAGTAGTTGGCAAAGAAATAGAAGCAATTGCAGGAGAGAGGAGAGCTGGAGATCCTGCTACTTTAATTGCTAGTTCAGAAAAAATCAAAAAAGAACTTGGCTGGAAACCACAGTATGGAGATTTAAAAACAATTATTGCAACTGCTTGGCAGTGGCATAAAAATCATCCACAAGGCTTTTAAATCAATTTACAATTAACAATTGACAGTGAACAATTAAGTTCAAAATCGAAAAGCAGTTCTTCTAAAAGAGTATGATTTTTCCTAAAAGAAATTATAACAGAATTATTATTTGATTTTAACTGTAAATTGGACATTGTCCATTGTCAATTAAATAAAGGGGAGGGAAATCAATGAATGATCAAGCTAGAAAAACAAAACAAAAGCTGATTAAAGAATTTGGAGATAATGGAAATCCAATTAAAGTTGCTCAAGCACCAGGTAGAGTTAATTTAATTGGTGGTCATACAGATTATAATGATGGTTTTGTTTTACCAGTTGCTATTGATAGAGAAGTTACAATAGCAGTTCAACCTCGAGATGATCAACAAGTTAAAGCTTATTCTTTAGATTTTGCTACTGAAGTTTCATTTTCTTTAGCTAATATTAAATATAATGAAAAAACACAATGGATTAATTATTTACAAGGGGTAGCTAAGTTTTTACTAGAAGAAGACTATCAATTGCAAGGAATGAATCTAGTCTTAACTGGAAATGTTCCTCAAGGGGCAGGTTTAAGCTCTTCTGCTGCTTTAGAAGTAGCTACTGCTCTTGCGTTTGAATTAACAAATGATTTTAAACTAGATAGAGTACAAATGGCTAAAATATGTCGGAAGGCTGAAAATGAATTTGTTGGTGTTAGTTGTGGGATTATGGACCAATTTATTTCTGCTTTAGGAAAGAAAGATAATGCCTTATTTATTGATTGTCGGAGTCATCAGTATCAGTTAGCTTCTTTTGGAACTAGCGAGATTAAGATAGTAGTAGCAAATACTAATGTAGAGCATAGCTTAGTAGACTCAGCTTATAATCAAAGGTTAAAAGAATGTCAAAAAGGAGTTAAATTGTTTAATCAATTACTAGATCAAGATGTAGCTGCCTTAAGAGATGTATCTATAGACCAATTTAAAAAATATGAAGATCAACTACCGCTAGTTGTAAGAAAAAGATGTGAACATGTTATCTGTGAAAACAATAGAGTCACTAAAGCAATTAAAGCTTTAAAAAATAATAAATTGGAAAAAGTAGGAGCTTTAATTACTCAGTCGCACCAAAGTTTACAAGAGTTATATGAAGTAAGTTGTGATGAATTAGATTTAATGGTTGCTTTAGCTTTAGAAATCGATGGAGTATTAGGCTCTAGAATGACTGGAGCAGGCTTTGGTGGTTCTACAGTTAATTTAGTTAAGGAAGGAGCTGTTGATGAGTTTAAAAGTAAAGTAGCTAAGGAATATCAAACCCAAACAGGAATAGAACCAGATATTTATATTTGTAGTATTGAAGATGGAGCTCATGAAGTTAAATTAGAGCAAGAAGTTTGCAAGTCTACTAACTAAATCAACAAAAACTTTATTAATTTAATTAATTTATTATTTTGGTTAAGGAGGGATTATTATTATCAACCAGGGAACTTATAAAGGATTAAAAAGTATTGTGTTAGAAAATGATTTATTAAGGATAGAATTCCTTCCTCAGTATGGAGGAAAAATGGCTTCTCTAAGTCATAAAGAAACAGATAGAGAATTTTTATTTCAAAGTGAGCAAGAAAAACTGGAAATTCCAGAATATGCTGCTGACTTTTTAGCCTATGATTCCAGTGGTTTTGATGAAATATTTCCCAGTGTAGATGCTAGTTTTTATCCAGATGGGGATTGGAAAGCAACACCAATTCCCGACCATGGTGAAGTATGGACTTTACCATGGGATTTAAAGGTTAAAGATGAAGTTATTAAATTATCAGTTGTTAGTCCTAGATTTCCTTATAAATTGAAAAAAGAAATTAATTTAGAAAACAAAAAAATAAGGATTGATTATACAGTAACTAATTTTTCACGCCAGGAATTTAAATTTATTTGGTGTGCTCATGCTTTATTAAATTGTAATCCTAAACATACTAAGATTATTTTTCCTCCAGGCGAAGATAAAATAATTAATCTCGAAACTTCAAGTGAACACCTAGGAGATTGGGGAAAAATATATGATTATCCCATTGTTACAACAGAAAATAATACAGAAATTGATATGAGCAGAGTAGAATCTAAAAGTGCTAATAACTGTGAGAAATTTTATATTCCACATAAGTTAGAAGAAGGTAAATGCGGAGTAGAATATGAAGATACCCAGGAACGGTTAATGTATAAGTTTCCCGTTGATAAAGTACCTTATTTAGGAGTTTGGAAGACTCAAGGAGGATATAGAGGAGATTATAATATTGCTTTAGAACCTTGCACAGGAATTTATGATGATTTATATGTAGCAGATAAAATTAATAAAGTAGCAACAATTCCAGCGCAAGATACTTATAAATGGTATTTAGAAATGAAAGTAGAAAATTATTAGGAGGTAAATTATGGGGGTCTTTTATAATAAAGCTAAACAAACTTTTCATTTACAAACTAAAGGGACTAGTTATGTGATTAAAGTATTAAAAAGTGGTCACTTAGGTCATGTATATTGGGGCAAAAAAATTAAAAAGAATAGAGATTTATCCCATTTGATTAGACATGAAGAAAGAGCATTAGAACCATATTTGTCTCCCAAAAATGAAGATTTTCATGATGAAAGTTATTCTTTAGATATAATTCCACAAGAATATCCAGCTTATGGTCAGACTGATTATCGGCAACCAGCTTATCATGTTGAATTAGAAAATGGTTCAAGAATTAGTGATTTAAGATATCAATCACATGAAATTATTAAAGGAAAAGAAAAGTTAACAGGTTTACCAGCTACTTATGTAGAGGATAAAGAAGAAGCAAAAACTTTAAAAATAACTTTGCAAGATAAAATAGCTAATTTAAAAGTCTCTCTTAGTTATACAGTTTATGAAAAATTTAATGCAATTACTAGATCTGTTAAATTTGTTAACAAAGGTAAACAAAATTTAAATTTAAATCGAGCTTTAAGTGCTAGTGTAGATTTTAATAATGCTAATTTTGAGTTGCTTCAATTATCAGGCTCTTGGTCTAGAGAAAGACACTTAAAAAGGAGATCTTTAGAACATGGAATTCAAGCTATTGAAAGCACAAGAGGGGCTAGTAGTCCTTATCAAAATCCTTTTTTAGCATTAGTAAGTGAAGGAGCTAATGAAGATCAAGGAGAAGCATATGGCTTTAGCTTAGTCTATAGTGGTAATTTCTTAGGACAAGTACAAGTTAATCACTTTGATCAAACTAGAGTAAATTTAGGAATTAATCCTTTTGATTTCAACTGGTTATTAGAACCAAAAGAGAGTTTCCAAGCTCCAGAGGTAGTAATGGTTTACTCTGATCAAGGAATTAATCAAATGTCACAAACTTATCATAAATTGTATCGAACAAGGTTGGCTAGAGGTGAATATAGAGATAAAGTTAGACCAATTTTAGTTAATAACTGGGAAGCAACTTACTTTGATTTTGATGAAGATAAACTATTAGACTTAGCAGAAACTGCTAGTGATTTAGGAATTGAATTATTTGTTTTAGATGATGGTTGGTTTGGTAAACGAGATGATGATAGGTCATCGTTAGGAGATTGGTTTGTAGATGAAAGAAAGCTTCCTAATGGATTAGATAGTTTAGGAGAAAAAATTGAAAATTTAGATATGGACTTTGGTTTATGGTTTGAGCCAGAAATGATTTCACCAGATAGTGATTTATATCGAGCTCATCCCGACTGGTGTATTCATGTGCCAGAGAGAGGACGATCTAAAGGAAGACATCAGTTGATATTAGATTTATCTAGAAAAGAAGTACAAGATAAACTGATTAAGATGTTATCTGATATTTTAGAAAATGCTCCAATTAGTTATGTTAAGTGGGATATGAATCGTCATATGACAGAGATTGGTTCAGCCGACCTTCCTCCAGAGAGACAAAAAGAACTTCCACATCGCTATATGTTAGGATTGTATAGAATTTTAGAAAAATTAACCACAGAATTCTCTGATATTTTATTTGAAAGTTGTGCTAGTGGAGGGGGTAGATTTGATCCAGGAATGTTATATTATATGCCACAAACCTGGACTAGTGATGATACTGATGCAGTAGAAAGATTAAAAATTCAATATGGAACAAGTATAGTCTATCCATTAAGCTCAATGGGAGCTCATGTATCCGCAGTACCAAATCACCAAACAGGGAGAATCACTTCTTTAGATATGAGAGGCGATGTAGCTAAATTTGGGATGTTTGGCTATGAATTAGATTTAACTGAAATGACAAATGAAGAAAAGAAAATTATCAAGGAACAAATAGCAGAGTATAAGGAAATTAGAGAGTTAATTCAAAAAGGAGAATTTTATAGATTAATTAGTCCTTTTGAAGGAGATGGCAACCTAACAGCGTGGATGGTAGTAGCAGAGGATAAAAGTGAAGCTTATGTAGGTTGTTATAGAGTCTTAACTAAACCAAACCCTAAGTTTTATAGTTTAAAACTTAAGGGGTTGAATCCAGAGCAAAATTATAAAGTAGTAGGCACAGATAAAGTATATGGTGGAGATGAATTAATGTATGCTGGATTGAATTTACCAGAGATGTTTAATGGAATAGATCTTTCTAAGATGAAAGGTGATTTCCAAAGTTATGTTTGGAGATTAAGAGTAATTGAGAATTGATAATTGACAATGTACAATTAAAATTGTTCAGTCAAGGTAACATAATGATATAAAGTGTAACTTCAGGAGATTTATCACCAAGTGATCGTCAGACTTGAATACAAGGTTAAGGCTAAATCAATTAAACAAAAGGAGGGCCAACTATGAGTCAGATTGATAGCACCTTAGAAATAGAGAAGTTACTTAAGTATGGTCGAGCAAAAGGTTTATTGGGTAAATGGGATGTAGTGCCCGCTCGTAATGGCATTATGGACTTACTTAATATTAAAGAACCTGCTACAATAACTTATCGAGAACTTGATTGTCAAGTGCCTGATTCCCCACAACAGATTTTAGATAATCTACTTGATTATGCAGCCCAAGAAGAAATACTAGAAAAAAACACAATAACTTATAGGGATTTATTCGATACAAAAATAATGGGCCAACTAATGCCTAGACAATCAGAAGTAGCTAAAAATTTCTGGCAAATAGCTAAGCAAGACTCAATGAAAGAAGCAACAGATAATTACTACTCCTTGTCTAAAAATTCTAATTATATTAGACAAGATAGAATAGCTAAAAATATGTCTTGGACTACTGCAACTGAATATGGAGATTTAGAGATAACAATTAACTTATCCAAACCAGAAAAGGACCCAGAAGCCATTGCTGATGCTAAAGAACAAGAAGAAATTGATTATCCTAGTTGTTATTTATGTTTAGATAATGTAGGTTATCCCGGGCGTTTAGATCATCCAGCTCGACAAACACATCGTGTAATACCACTTACTTTAGAAAATGAAGAGTGGTTTTTACAATATTCTCCTTATGTTTATTATGATGAACATTGTATTGTGTTTTATAAAGAGCATAGTCCAATGAGTATTAATCAAAAAACTTTTGCAACTTTATTTGATTTTGTAGATCAAATTCCCCATTATTTCTTAGGGTCAAATGCAGACTTACCACTAGTCGGAGGGTCTATCTTAAACCATGATCACTTCCAAGGTGGTAATCATACTTTCCCTATGGAAAAAGCAAAAACAGAAGAAGAATTTTCTCATCCAGATTTCCCAGAAGTAAAGGTTGGTATAGTTAATTGGCCCATGTCAGTAGTTAGACTTAAAGCTAAAGATACTAACCAATTAGTAGAATTAGGTGGTCTAATCCATCGTACTTGGAAAGAATATAGCGACTTAGAAAGAGATATTAAAGCATATAGTAATGGAGAGCGACATAATACAGTAACTCCTATTGCTAGAAAAAAGGAAGATTATTTTGAATTGGATTTAGTTTTAAGAAATAATAGAAAATCTGAACAATACCCTTTTGGTATCTTTCATCCTCATAAAGGATTACATCATATTAAAAAGGAGAATATAGGCTTAATAGAAGTAATGGGGCGAGCTATCTTACCAGGTAGGTTAAAGAAAGAATTAAAAGAAATTAAAAAGTTTTTGACTGGAGAACGAAAGTATAACAAAAATATAGTTAATGACAAGTTAGCTACACATAATAACTGGATAGAAGAAATGCTAGAGGTTTATGGTAGTAATCTTACAGAAAATAAAGCTCAAGAAATCTTAGAAACAGAAGTGGGAAAGAAATTCAAGCAAGTTTTAGAGGATGCTGGAGTTTATAAAAGAAATAAAAATGGAGAGCAAGGTTTCAAAACTTTTTTTAAAGAAGTTGGAATTAAATAATCATACTTTTAAGCCCCTAATGGGGCTTATTTTTTTAATAATCAGGTTCATTCTCTTTTATTCCTTGAAAAAAGAAAGAAAAAACAGATATAATATAAATGTAAAGTATAATTTAATAAAGGAGTGATATTATGTCAGATGATGAAGTGTTATCCCAAGATGAGATAGATGATCTAGTAAATGATCTTGTAGATGATGATTAATAGTCATCGTATAAAACTATTTATCCCTCCTGACAATATATAGCAATCGTGATATTTAAATGATATATTACATTAAAAGTTAAGTTAAATAACAGGAATTAATAATAGTTTGTAAGGGGGGATAATAAATTATTGGTCTATTAATCTTCATCATTGTCCTCAACTATATCAATAGTTTGACTTTCGTCACTATCTTTAGAGAAAAATTGAATTCTACCAGTAGCAATCAACTTTTTTAATCGTCCCTTAGTTATTTTTTTGATATAAGGTCTAGTAAAAGGTAAAATACAAGCAAAACCACTTATATCAGTTAATAAACCTGGTGTGATTAATAAAACGCCACCGATTAATATCAATAAACCATCTACTACACTATCTGCTGGCATTCTACCTTGAGATAAAGAATAATTTATCTTTTTAATAACAGCAGTACCCTGCTTTTTAGCTAGACCAGCTCCTAACATCCCCGTAATACCTACTAAACCTATAGCTAACCAACTACTTAAATGAATACTTATTTGAATTAACAAAAATAACTCTACCAATGGAATAATGGTAAATAAGATAACAAGTTTAAGCACTATACCCCTCCTAGATCCAGATTTTAATACTTAGTTATATGTATATTCAGCATCTTAAAAAAAGTTCATGGCAATAAAAACCAAAAAGATATAAAGCAGGTGAAATTTATTTTTTAAAGAATAAATTATATAGGTAAGGAGGAGTTATGTTAAAACAGAAGTCATGGTTAATATTAGGACTTATAATAGGTATAGTAATAACTGTTATATTTGCCAGTGGACTGTTAAAAGACTTAGAGTTGGTCACCTATGATTATAGATTATTGTTTAAAAGTTTATTTACTGTAAATAGACAAGATAAAATAGTCATTGTAAAAATAGATCAATTTTCTCTTGATAAATTAGGGGGGTGGCCTTGGCCTAGAAGATATCATGCCCAATTAATTAAAATATTAAATCAAGCAGGGGCCAAGTTAATCGGCTTTGATATCTTATTTGATCTTCCTTCAACAGCAAAGGAAGATCAACAATTAAAAAAAGCAGTTAGTAAAGCCCAGAATGTTTTTTTACCGTCTACTTTAGATTTACAAGTAGTTAAGACTTTAACAGATGAAGAGATTAATATCCAACAAATAAATACTCCACTGACTAAATTTAAAAGAGTTGCTGCCGGAGGAGGTTATCTTAATTTATTACCTGATAGAGATGGTAAGATCAGACGCCTTACTATAATTAATACTAAAAAGATTTCTCCTTTTAGTATTAATTTGGCCCGTAGTTATAATAATGTTAGTATAGATTTAAAGAAGCAAGATTTATTGATTAATTTTCATTACCAGACAGACTACTTCAAACAAATTTCATATAGTAAAGTATTAAATGGTAATTTTACTACAGGAACCTTTAAAGATAAAATCGTACTTATAGGGGCTACAGATGATGCTTTACAAGATTACTTAATGACTCCTTTAGCTTTAATTAAAGGTTTTATTCCTGGGATTATAGTACAAGCAGAAATTATAGATAATTATTTGCAAGATTCTTTTATCCACAAGTTAAGTTTAGTTAATACTAGTATTTTGGTTTTATTATCTAGTTTAATATTGGCTTATCTTTATAAAATGCTGTCACCTTTTACTGGAATAATATTAACTATAGTAGCTTTAATTTTAATAGTTATTATTAGTTGTTGGGGATTGATTAACTTTAATTTATTTATTCCCCTTATACCTTTTATATTAGTTACTATCCTAAATTTAATTTTTAATAATTTGGTTGCTTACTTGCAGATAGAAAAGCGAAAAGATAGATTGCAGACTGTTTTTGCTCGTTATTTAGCTCCTGAAGTTATAGAAAGAATGGTTAACTTATCTGATAAAGATTATCTAAAAGGGGAAAGAAGAGAGATTTCAGTTTTATTTGTTGATTTAGTAGGGTTTACTAATTTTGCAGAAAATAAAACCTCAGATCAAGTTGTTAATGTGCTGAATCGTTATTTTGCAGTAATAACAGAGGAGTGTTTTAAACTAGATGGAACTTTAGATAAATTCTTAGGGGATGGAGCAATGATTTTCTTTGGGGCTCCTACTCAACAAAACGATCATGCTAATAAAGCTGTACAGTTGGCCCTAAATATCCAAGAGAAGATTGAAAACAACCCTGAATTTCCCTTACGAGTTACTATAGGGATTAATACAGGCTTGGCTTTAGTAGGTAATATTGGTTCTAAAAAAAGAAGTGATTATACGGCTATTGGGGATGTAGTAAATACTGCTGCTAGAATAGAAACAGAAGCTAAGACTAATCAAATTTTAATTGGGGAAGAAACTTATCATACTATAAAGAATAAATTTTTAGTTCAAAAAAAAGCAAAGGTTAAAGTAAAAGGTAAAGAAAAAGAGGTTAAAATATATCAAGTAATCAAGGAGGAAAGTTAATGAGAAATTATAAAAAGATTATATTAATTGCAATTTTAACAGTTTTGATTTTGAATCTTTTTCCTAGACAGACATTAGCTAATACAACAATAAAATTAAAACATCTAGAAGGGAAGGTGCTTTATAAAGAAGATGGTTGGTGGTTCTTTACTAATAAGTGGAAGCAAGTTAAGAGCCAAGTTGAACTAGAAGTAGGAGATAAAATAAGAACGAAAACAGATAGTAAAGCAGTACTAATCTTTACTAATCAAGCCCAGGTATTAATTGAGGACCAATCAAAGCTAGAAGTTACTAAAAATCAGGCTGGAAAATTAGATTTAAAGAAGCTAAAACTTACTATTGGAGAAGTAATAGTTAAATTTATTGATCAGTTTGGGGGGCGCTTTAAAATCGAGACTCCATCAGCTGTAGCAGGAGTTAGAGGGACTACTTTTAGTGTAGAGGTTACTAACAGTCAGGTTACCAAAGTAGCAGTTACAGAGGGTAAAGTAGCAGTTAGCTCTGCTGTAGGAGAAGTAAAAATTACTGCAGGACAGATGGCTAAGGTTAAAAATAAACAGACAAAACCTCAAGTTAGTGCTATCTCAGCTAAAGGTAAAATAAAGTGGCATAAGAAAAAGAAATGGCTAAAGAAGACTAAACAATGGGCCCAGGAAGTTAAGAAGAAGGTTAAACAGATGATAAAAGAACAGAAGCAAAAAGCTAAAGAAAAGAAAAAAGCAGGAAAAGATAATAAACCAAATAATATACCTGCAGATAATTCTCAAAACCCCACGGTTAATAAAAACAAGGGCCAAAGTAACCAATCAACAAACAATTCTGCATCAACTAAAGCAAAGAAAAGCCAGGGCAAGGGCAAAAGGTAATTTAGGAGGTAGATGTTATGGTCAATCGATTTTTAAAAAACTTTATTCTCTTTCAGGATCTAACTACAGATGAATTAGAAAGGGTAGCAGATATAATATATAATGAAAGTTATGATAAAAATGAAATAATCTTTTGGGAAGAGGATAGAGGAGATGCAATTTATATTATCTTAGATGGCTTAGTTAAGGTCTTTAAAACAAATGATCAAGGACGAGAGAAGACTTTAACCTTATTAAGCAGAGGAGAATTCTTTGGGGAGATGGCTCTGTTAGATAATAGCTTACGTTCTGCTTCTGTAAAAGCTATTAAGCCTTGTCAATTACTTATAATAGAAAGAAGCAAATTTAAGAGTTTAGTGGCTCAATACCCTGCTATTTCTTTAAAAATTATTGCTATTTTATCACAAAGGTTAAGAAAAGCTAATCAACAGATTCAAAATCTAACCTTTAAGAGTGTCAGAGAGCGTTTAGAAGACGAATTAAAGGAGCTAGCATACAAGTATGGTTCTGAACATAAACGAGGAACTTTGATTACTAAAAAGATTACTCACCAAGAACTAGCTAATTTAGTCGGTACCACTAGAGCTACTGTAACTAAGATATTAAATCAAATGATGGAGAATAATGAATTGCTGATTAAAGATAGGTATTTAATTTTATTAGATTAGAAATAAAAAATATGAGAAAATATTATAAAGTAGAAAAAGATCAATCCTTAAGGATTGGTCTTTTTCTTAAATAGTGGTTTATTAAAATTTTAAATTAATAGTTTTTAATTCGTTGATTTTTTCAGCAGTTATAGAAACTTCTTTTGTATATGGTTCTGTAGTAGTTGTATTAGGATTAGAAATTACCATTGTATAATCTTCAGCTTGTAATCCTAAGATCTTAAAGCTTCCATCTTTTTTAATAATTGTAGAAGTAATAACTTTTTCATCTGCTGTTTCGTAATTTTTATATATTTTTACTACATATCCTGTGGCAACATTACCATCTTGATTTAAAACTTCAGTTCCTTTTAAATCTCCAGTTTTGATTCTTTCTACAAGTCTGATTGTAGGTGTTAATTTATATCCTTGCTTTGCATCTTTTAATGATTTACGAGCATCAAAATCAAGTAATAAAGCTTTAGGAACACCTTTCTCGATAGTAAATGAATTAGTTAATTTTAATCCTGTTTGATCGGCCGAAGGAATAGTTACAGATTTAGTATTGCCATCTATTACTACTTCTGCATCGGTTACATATAATCTTATTTGATTATATGTACCTGGTTCTAAATGTTTGTTTAACAGTTTAGCAGTAACTCCTTGTAACTTAAGTAAATCAAACGTCTGTTTTTCTGTAGAAAGAGTTTCCCATCCTCTTGCATCACTATTAATATCAATTCCATCAATCGTTACATTTAACTCATCAACACCGTCTACTGGAGCATCTGTAAGCAACATTTGTAATTCTGCACTATCACTATCTAGACTACTATCACCAGTAATACTACTACAACCAACAACTAACAAACCTAATGATAAAACTAATAATAAAGATATAATTTTTTTCATTTTAATTCCTCCCTTTATTTCTTTCAATACTATTATACTTGTCAGGAGGAAAAATAGATGTTGGCTAGCACACACTATTTAAATTAAATATGTTAGTTATCTGCGGTTAAAACGTCCTTCTCTAATAAACCTACGGATGATTTTTTCTTTTACTCCAGTTTCTTGAGCAATCTCTTCTACTGTAGCTCCTGTATGATCCCATAAATAATCTCTTACCTTTCTAAAGTTATCTCTCTCTTTTGTAAAACAATCAGAACATAATTCTCTATCTGTATGTTGATTAATAAATACTGTTCCGCATTTTGAACACTTTTGCAAAGACATCTTCCTACCTCCTAAAATCATTTAGTATATAATTATAGCATATGTCTAATTAAATTACTGTGTTATGGGATACTAAATTAATAGTTTCGCATCTACTATCTTAAGTCCTTCAAAATTGCAATAATATTTAAGATAAGATACAATTAAGCTTAGTGATTATTTTAGAAAGGGGTAGTTAGTGTGACTAATAAACCAGAATTACTTTCACCAGTAGGTGATCAAAATAGTTTATATGCAGCAGTACAAAATGGTTGTGATGCTATTTATTTAGGGGGCCAAGCTTTTAATGCGCGTAATAGGGCCCAAAATTTTGATTTAGTAGAACTTAAGTCTGCTTTTGATTATGCTCATATTAGAGGGGTAAAGGTCTATGTTACTGTCAATACTCTTCATAAAAATAAAGAGATAAAAGATGTATTACAGTTTGTTGGGGAAATATATCAGGCTGGGGCAGATGGAGTTATTGTTCAAGATCTAGGAACAGCTAGATTAATCAGAGCATATTTTCCTGATCTTGAGTTGCATGCTAGTACTCAACTAACAATACATAATCTAGCAGGAGCTAAATATTTAGAAGAATTAGGTTTTTCTCGTGTGGTATTAGCTAGAGAACTTTCTTTATCTGAAATAAAAGAAATTATAAATAATACTAATTTAAAGGTAGAAACCTTTATTCACGGAGCGTTATGTATTTGTTATTCAGGACAATGTCTAATGAGTAGCTTAATTGGAGGGCGTAGTGGAAACAGAGGGCGCTGTGCTCAGCCGTGTCGCTTACCTTATAGTTTAGTAGACTTAAAAACAGAAGAAGTTATTAATGAAGAATTGGCCCAACAACATCTGTTAAGTCCTAAGGATATTAATACTTTAGAGATCTTACCAGAGTTAATCACAGCCGGGATTGCTTCGTTTAAAATTGAAGGGCGAATGAAACGTCCTGAGTATGCAGCTTTAACTACTAGAGTTTATCGTAAGTATATTGATAAGTATTTTCAAGAAGATAGCTATCAAGTTAAGGCAGAAGACCAAGAGAGCTTGGCCCAGATCTTTAATCGAGGAGAATTCATTCCAGGATATTATAAGGGACAGGAAGATCTAGCACTAATTAGTCATCAGCGACCTAATAACTGGGGAGTAAAGGTGGGAAAAGTTATAAGTTATAATTCTGCAACTAATCATTGTCAGATTAAATTAGATAAAACTGTAAAGCCAGGTGATGGGATTGAGATTTGGACTGACAAGGGCCAAAATTATAGTAAGGTAGTTTCTAAGAATTCAGCTGGTGATTTATTAGAAGTTGAAGTACGAGGAACTGTTAGATCTGGTAATCCTGTCTATAGAACAGCTCAAGAGAGTTTATTAGATGAGTTAGCAAAAAGTTTTGTTCAACCTGATACTATTAAAAAAATAGAAACCTATGGTCATTTAACTGCTAAGATAGGAGAGAAGATGAACTTTATACTCTGGGATAAAGACGGCTTCCAAGTATCATCTACAGTAGACTTTATCCCTGAGGAGGCTAAAAACCAACCACTAACTACAGCTGATTTTAGAGAACAGTTAACCAAATTAGGGAATACGTCATATCAATTAACTAATCTAGAGTTAGATATTGCAGACAATCTATTCATTCCTATTTCTAAATTAAATGAAGTGCGCCGTAAAGCAGTCAATAAATTAAATGATAAAAGGGCTCAGCAATTTATAACTAGCCCTAGAACTAATAAATTACAAAATAAAATATTCAACTTAGAATCTAATCACCAAAAATCTGAAAAACAAGTAACAGTTTATCTCCAACAAGAAGACTACATTGAAGATCTACTTAAGCTAGAAGTGGATAGAATTTATTGTGATAGTCAAATAAAGATTACTCGATTAAAGAATGTAACTAAACAGGCCCAAGAAACTGAAATCTTTATTCGATTACCTAGGATAGCCAAAGAGCAAGAGTTAGAGAAAATCAAACAGAAGATAACTAGATTAGAGAAAACAGAGATTGATGGTTTCTTAGTACCACAGTTAGGGGTAGCTAAGCTAGTTAAAGATAGTACTAAAAAGTTAGTAGCTGATTTTCCACTAAACATCTTTAATAGCTATAGTACTAAACTTTGGGCCAAAGAAGATTACCAAGGTGTCGTACTATCACCAGAATTAACCCGTAAAGAAATTAGTGAATTGACTAAGTATAACCAAATAGAGAAAGAAATTATTGTTTATGGTCATTTACCAATGATGATTAGTGAGTATTGTCCAGTTGGTTTTGTTACTGGTGATCTTGGCCCGAAAGAGTCTAAAAAATGTAATGTAGACTGTTTAGCAAAAGGATACGGTTTGTTAGACCGTAAGAATATGATTGCTCCAATTAAAACTGAGCCTCAAAGTTGTCGCAGTATCATCTATAATAGTCAACCATTGTATTTGATGAAGTATCTAGAAGAGATTAAAGAAACTAACTGTCATAGTTATCGATTAGATTTTACAGTTGAGAGTAGAGAAGAAGTGCTAGAAATTACTAAAGCATACCAAAGTAGAATCCAAGGCAGAAAGCTTGGCCCGGATAAAATAAAAAAATTAAATCAAAAGATGCAGCAAAAAGGTTATACAACAGGCCATTTTTATCGAGGAGTAAAATAAAACAGAAATAAGGCACTTTATAAAGTGCCTTATTTCAAAAAATATTATTCTATTACTTCACCAAATTTATTAATAGCTTTTTTCATTTCTTCTTGGTCAACATGAGTATAAATTTGCGTAGTTGATATATCAGAGTGACCTAAAAGTTGTTGAACAATTCTTATATCTTTAGTCTTCTTATATACCAGTGAAGCAAAGGTGTGTCGTAATTTATGAGGACTAATCTTATCTGCATTGCTAATTGCAGACTTTTTAGCATACTTTTTAACTAACCTCCAGATACTAGCTGGATTAAATCTAGTTCTTTTTTGGGATAAAAAGATAATATTTTCATCTTCACTTCGCTTAGAATCTATTTTTTCTCTTACGGGAATATAATTTCTAATTGCTGTAATTGCTTGATCTAACAAAGGAACAATTCTTTCTTTGTTACCTTTACCGGTTATGGTAATATTTTTTTCTTCAAAATCAATATCCTGCCAAGTTAAACTTACCAGTTCAGATACACGGAGTCCAGCAAAAGTAAGCAATTTAAGTATTGTTTCATCTCGTAGAGCATATCTCGAATCACTTTGTTCAATAGTATCTAAAAAGGAATTGAATTCTTTTTCTTTGATATAAACTGGTTTAACTCGCGTTTTAGTTTTAGTAGTATCGATTTTTTTGGTCGGATCTTCTCCAATTAAGTTTCTTGTGACTAAAAATTTAAAAAAGCTTTTTAAAGCAAATAACAAGCGATTTCTTCTTTGGGCAGAATTATCTTTAATCAAAATGTTATCGGATAAAAATTCTGTAATATAAAAATGAATTGTATCGGTATCATCTAAAATATTTAAATCATTTAATTTCAAATCCCAATTATCTGCTAGATATCTTTTGAATATATCTAGATCATTTTTGTAATTTTCAACAGTAGCTTTAGAGTATCCTTTAGCTGCTATTAAGTCTTTTTCAAAAGAGTTAATAGCTTGTTTAAAACTTATGTTCTTCATTTTTACCCCTCTTTTCATTATTTTTACTCTAAATGCAATCAAATATTCATTTTATTGTATTTCTATTTAAATAATACCATGCTCCTAACTTAATGTAAACACTTAAGCCCAAATGTTTATAATAAAATGTATAATTAAAAAAGAAAAGATAAAAAATAAATATAGTTAATTTTCATCTTCAGGAGGTGAAAAAATGAGCCAGATAGGCTGTAACGTAAAAAACTGTCACTATTGGGGCCAAGGCAACGTCTGCAATGCTAATAAAATACAAGTCAGTAACATGGATCATAGTTCAGATATGGAAGCAGGAACATTTAGTAAACCTGCTCCTTCTTCTAATTCTTATGGTACGCAGTGTGTAACATTTAAACCTAAGCAATAATCAGCAAATAAAGCTAAGACGAAGCTTTAAAGCTTCGTCTTAGTATCTTTATTATTAACTACCGGTTCATTATCAACCACTAACAAATGATAAATTTGTTTAAGTTCTTCTTCTTCAAAAGCAGTTATTTGTCTTTTATCCTTTTTATTCTTTAAGTTTTTAGCTATTTTAATCAAATCTCTTACCTCATCTTCAGTCATCCATCCCTCCTCCTTATAACTCTTTACCATAATATATTTACCATTATTTCTTTTTGTGATTTAAATTAAAGATTTAATCCGTCAAATAATTTATTTTTCAATAAATCTTTCTTCAACCTTCCAATAGCCTTTATTACTTTCTTCTTAGTCTCCTCAAATTCTTTATCATCAACAGCACTATTAGCAGCTATCTTTACAGCAGAAGAAAAATCATTAACAGCTTCCTTAAATAATTCCCCTGCCCTATCCATATCATCTTTTTCTAACATCTGAGCAGCTTCTAATAATCTCTCATAAGCATGCATAAGTTTTAATTCAGCTTTATCCATTCCACTTACAAAAAACAAATGGATTTTCTCTCCAAAGCGATCTAAAAAATAAAAGTTAGAATCAGCATTAATTTTATTGTCTATTGCTACTTTATCAGTGGCTAATACAACTGAATAATTGAAAAGGATAATTAATACTATTAATAAAAAACTAATCTTTCTTTTCATTTTTAAATTTCTCCTTTATAATTTTATAATTATATTACTTCCTGCTATTTTTATTAATTTAAATAGAGTCTAAACTATATATATATATTAAACCCCTTTAAGGAGTGAGAAAAAATTAAACGCCAATCATTAATCAAAGGTGCTTTTGTTTTAATGTTAGCAGGACTTTTTAATAGAGTTTTAGGATTCGGGCTAAGAATTATCTTAGTTCGTACTATCGGTGATGAAGGATTAGGCTTATTTCAAAGAGTATTCCCTATTTTTATAACTATCTCAATTTTTACTACTATGGGACTTCCAGTAGCCATCTCTAAATTCGTCTCTCGAGAAGCTAGTAAAGATAACTATTATACTATATTACAAATTTTGAAGATAACATTTTTAATTGTGTTTACTATAAGCCTATTTACTACATTAGGTTTTGCTAAATATGCTAAATTGATAGCAACCAAAGTTTTAGATGACCCTAGAACCTATTATATTTTATTAGCAATTACTCCTGCTTTATTTTTTACTAGTTTAGCATCTATCTTACGTGGTTTCTTTCAAGGTTTAAGATTAATGACCCCTACAGCTATTTCTCAGATAATCGAACAAATCACTCGTTTGTTAATAACTTTATTCTTAGTATTAAAGTTATTAACTCATTCTTTAAAGCTTCAAACAATGGGCGCAGCTATAGGAGTTAGTTTTGGGGAAGGAATTGGTCTTTTAACATTAATCGTTATATTTCTTTACTATCTACCACAATTAAGAAGTTACTCTAACCCTAAGAAAAGTAAATCCAATCTTAAGTTAGCAAAAGAACTCATAAAATTTGGGATACCGATTACCTTAGGTAAACTCATTACTTCATTAATGTATAGTGTTGAATCAATTAACATCCCTGGGAATTTAGAAAAACTAGGCTATAGCCTATCTGCTGCAACTTCATTTTATGGGCAATTATCAGGTATGGTTCAACAATTAATCTATTTACCAACTGTTATGACAATAGCTCTTAACTCTAATTTAGTTCCTGCAATTTCAGAATCTATAGCACAAAATAATTATTCTGCAATTAAGCAACGGGCCAATGAAGCAATCCGCTTAACATTTTATTTTGGTTTATTAGCCGTGATTATCCTTTTTTTAGTACCACATAAAATTTGTGATTTAATCTTCTCTTATCCTCAAGCTGGAGACCCACTAAAAACTCTAGCTACGTTGGCTATATTTTTATATCTTTCACACATATTTGGTAGTATTTTACAGGGGTTAGGGCAACCAAATATAGTTGTTAGAAATTCAATTATAGGCTTAGCAATTGAATTAACACTAATTCACAGTATCATCTATTTACCTAAACAATGGGGCTTCTTTATCATTAGCTTATCAATAGGGATTAGATATTTAATTACTGCTACTTTAAACTGGTTTTCAATTAATCATCAAGTAAGATTAAACACTTCTATTAATAATGTTTTCTTTAAACCGCTATTAGCTGGTAGTTTAGTTTATTTAATCTTACCGCAAAGTTATAAATTAATCTATCATATTTCACAAAATAACTTAATTAGTTTGACTAGTTCTATCTTTTTAAGCACTTGTGTTTACTTTACACTTTTAATTATGACTAATGGGATTACTAAAGAAGATTGGAACCGTATTAAACCTTAAAAACTCCTCCTTAAATGAGGAGGAGTAGTTTTTTCTATAAACCAGCAATCTGTTTGATTTCTTCATCAGAATAACCTTGAGCCTTCAACTCTGTTTTAAACTCAGTCAGATCTTGAATATAAGATCTAATCAATTTACAATCTCCTTCTATTTGATACTTGCCTAAACTAGCAGGAATTAAAACTGTTTCTCCAGCTGTTAAGCATATTTTTTGATCTTGATATAAAAGATTAGCTTCTCCTTCTAAGCCCATTAAAACATAAAATCTATCACCTTTAGCTTCCAGCTGATATCTATCAGTAATATCTAAAGTTTCTGTAATAAAATATGGAGAAGCCACTAATATCTCTCTAGTTGTATTAGCTTCTTTAATTTCTAACCCTGTTACTTTGGATGGTGGTTTACTACCAAAATCAATTACATCTAAAGCAGACTCTATATGTAGCTCTCTAGGTGTGCCATCCTTCCCCATTCTATTCCAATCGTAAACCCTATAAGTAGTATCAGAATTCTGTTGAATTTCAGCTAATAAAATTCCTTCTTCTATAGCATGAACAGTTCCTGAAGGAATATATAAGACATCACCTGGTTTAACATTGACTTCAATTAAATTTTCTTGCAATCTGCCTTCTTTAATTGAAGATGCAAACTCTTCTTTAGTTACTTCTGGTTTAACTCCATAGACTAACTTAGCATCTTGCTGAGCATCAATAACATACCACATCTCTGTTTTGCCTAACTCTCCATTTTCATATTCATTTGCATATTTATCATTAGGATGGACTTGAACAGATAGTTTATCATTGGCATCTAATAATTTAATTAATAAGGGAAACTTCTTATAATCTTTTGCTCTAGCTTTACTTCCTAAAACCTTCTCTCCATGAGATTTGATTACTTCCATTAATTCTTGTCCTTTAAATTTACCATTAGCTACTGTACTACTTCCATTCCCATGGGCAGCAATCTCCCAACTTTCTCCGATAGAATCATTAGGTAAATCTCTGTTAAATTCTGAAATTAAAGCAGTACCACCCCAAATTTTTTCTTTATAAACTGGTTTGAATTTTAATGGATACATTATATCATCCCTTCTATCTAATAGTATACCTCTATTATTTATTTTAGATATAATCTATTACTTATCCTTTAAGCAGTATTAAATTAAAGTGATTAAAATACTAAATAGAACTATAGGTAAACTAATAACTACTAATTCCCAACCTTGATTATCATTAGTCTCATCCTTTTTAGTGAATAATACTTTATCTTTAAAATAAAGAAAGTTACCTAGAGTAAATAATACTAAAAACTCTATAAATAAAGCATCACTAATCTTAATGGGGGTTATGACCTCTTTTTGCAAAAATGAACTTATACTTACTATAACTCCTGTTAGTAAAGCAAGAATAAATCCTGCCCATAATAATTTGTAGATTTTTTCCTTCATTTAAATCCCTTCCCATCTTAACTGATAAAGCCCCCAATTCAATTGGAGGCTTTATGTTAATTATTTAAATGCTTGTTCTAAATCAGCAATGATATCTTCTACATTCTCAATGCCGATTGATAATCTAATTAAATTATCAGTGATTCCTGCCGCTTCTTGTTCTTCTTTAGATAACTGTTCATGAGTAGTTGAAGCAGGATGAATAATCAAAGTCCTTGTATCTCCTACATTAGCTAGCAATGAACATAATTTAACATTATTAATTAATTGCTTCCCTGCTTTAAATCCTCCTTTAATTCCAAAGCAAAGCATTCCTCCAAAATATCGTTGCTGTTTTTTAGCTAATTGATGTTGAGGATGACTTTTCAATCCAGGATATCTAACCCAATCAACTTGTGGATGATCTTCTAACCACTTAGCAACTTTAAGTGCATTTTTAGAGTGTTTTTCCATTCTTAAAGCTAATGTCTCTAATCCTTGGATAAATAACCACGCATTAAACGGACTCATAGCAGGACCAGTGTCACGATACCCTTCCGTTCTAGCTTTTAATAAAAAGTCTGTTGGGCCAACTATAACCCCACCAATAGAACTACCATGTCCTCCTATGTACTTAGTGGTAGAATGAACTACTATATCTGCTCCAAATTCAAGTGGCTTGCTCAGGTATGGAGTATTAAATGTATTATCCATAACTAACTTTAGATCATATTTATGGGCCAAATTTGCTACTGCTTCAATATCAACTACATCTAACGTTGGGTTACCTGGCGACTCTAAGTATAAAAACTTTGTCTCCTCATCAATAGCTTCTTCCCAGTTATCCAAATCATGTGGGTCTACAAAAGTAGTTTCAATCCCATATTTAGGTAATGTCTCAGAGAACAGATGATATGTTCCTCCATATACATACTTAGAGGAAACAATCTTGCCCCCACCTTCTGCTAGTGTAAGCGCGGTTAAGTTAATAGCGGCCATTCCTGAAGAAGTTACTAACCCTGCTTCGGCTCCTTCTAACTGGGCTATTCTTTTCTCTAAAGCTTCATTAGTAGGATTCCCTATTCGAGTATAAATATCCCCTTCTTCTTCTAATGCAAACAAACTAGCTGCATGGTCTGCATCATCGAACACATATGAAGTTGTCTGATAAATAGGTACTGCTCTAGAACCTCTATTATCTTCTTTGGGATTATAACCTCCATGTAAAGCTTGAGTCTCAAAACCATACTCTTTTTCTCTACTACTCATTTTAACTCCTCCTTAGATAGTAAATACAGTCCTTTATTATAAACAAAAAATCTTCTTTAGCAAGAAGAGGGAATTTTAATCAATCCAGATAAGAAATCAAATATTAAATTTAGAATAATGATAACATATCTTAATAATAGTGTCAACTTAATAAATTTTTAAAACAGCTATTTTATTTTCACAATTATGCATCATTTCCATAATATGTATTAATCTTATTTTCAGTTATCCCAAATTAATTTACTAGTGAATAGCATATACTAAATTCTTCATTTAATAAGGAGGTGACAAAAAATGATGGAAATAATATATTACTTTAAAGATGCAGCAGAAAATAACTCTACCTCCGCTGAAAATAGGTTAAAAAAAACTAATAGCACAGGAGGTGATAAGATGGATAAACAATGTGTTGATTGTCCTAAAGGCTGCCCTGATGGTTGCCCTGATACAAGTTTGGGTCCAATAGGAATTTGTGTTCCGCCAGAAGATATTGAATTTTGTTTCACTTTAGTTATTCCAGCTGGTTTTTCTATTCCAGGTGATACTTTAGAAGAACGAGAAAATTATATTGAAGAGAATTTTGATCTTGCTGCTTACTTTTTAGAAGAAGAAGGATGCTTTGAATGTGCTGCAGAAGAATGTGCTGTTCAAGTTGAATTTGATGGTGTAGCTACTTTAGCTATCACTGAAATATTTATTGAAGGCAATATCAAGTTATTAGGTGGTATATGTGTAGTTAGTGATTCTGCACCTGAAACAGGATCTCAAGCTCCAGTATGTGATTCAACTATAATATGTGTTGATGAACCTACAGCAGTTTGTGTAGCAAGTGATGCTAATTGTGATGATCTTCGTGTGATTGGAGCTAAAAATATAGTAGCTGATTTAGTTAATGTAACCTGTGGCGAATTTGGAGCAGATGGAGAGGAAACTTGGGAAATAAGAGGAGAACTCGAGTTTGCATGTGGAGAATGTGATATTGTTGATGATTGTTAATAACTAACAGTGGGGGGCTTTGGCCCCTCACCAATTTATTTTTTTATCTTTATAACCTCTACATCTTTAATTGCTTCTTTAATTAAATCATCTATCTTTAAATCTACTTCTCCAGCTTCAACCTGTTTTAAAGTAGGTCTAGTTTCTGGTGTTTTAGGAACAAATACAGTACAACAATCTTCATATGGTTGGATAGAAGTTTCATAGGTGCCTATTTCTTTAGCTCTAGCTTCAATTCCTATTTTATCTATTCCAATTAAAGGTCTAAAAATAGGCATAGTAGAAACTATATTAGTTACATGCATAGATTCTAAGGTTTGACTTGCTACTTGGCCCATGCTTTCACCAGTCACTAAACCTTTACCACCTCGTTCTTTTGTAATTTGTTCAGCAATCTCTATCATCTTCCGGCGCATAATAATTGTAGTTAAGTCAGCAGGACAATGTTCATTAATTTCCTTTTGAATTTCAGTAAAATGTACAACATGTAAATCTATTTCACCTTGATAGTGGGCCAATACTTTAGTTAAATCAACCACCTTCTCTTTAGCTCGATCGCTAGTAAATGGAAAACTATGAAAATAAATTGGCATAATTTCTACCCCGCGTTTCATAGCCATCCAACTAGCTACTGGACTATCTATCCCACCTGATAATAAGACTCCTAACTTACCTGTAGTTCCCACAGGCAGACCACCAACTCCAGGTATATCCTGAGTATAAATATAAACATGTTTATAACGAACTTCAATATTTAACTCAATCTCAGGATTATATAGATCAACATTTAATCTTCCATCAGGAGTATTCTCTAATACATAAGCACCTAGTTCTCTATTTAACTCCATACTATCTAAGGCAAAGTTTTTATTAGCTCGACTAGCACTTACTTTAAAGTTAACAGTTTTATCATCAGTTGGTAAAGCTTCTTTGACAGCTGCTAAACTAGCTTTTTTCACCTGCTTTATATCAAGAGCAACCCTTCTCGTTGGAGAAATACCTACTATACCACAAACCTTTTGTAATTTATTAAGCACTTTATCTTCTGCTAAATTGGTCTCTGCAAAAATACGTCCTGAAGTTTTATAAACATTAATTTTAGCCTCTTTATCAATAGCTTCTAAAGCTTGTCTAACATTACTAACTAATTTATCTTCAAAAACATGACGATTCTTTCCTTTAGTTCCTATTTCTCCATATCTGATTAAATATAATTTCTTCATTGTTATCACCTCTATTTTTATTAAATTTAAGTCTGAGTTAATCTTCAGCAGATTGCTACATATATTTTCTTAACATAGTTACTTTATTCTTTAGTATATCTACAGTATAATCTATTTCTTCTTTAGTATTATTTAAACTAAAACTAAATCTTAAAGCACCAGTTATTAAATCAGGGCCAACCTCTAAAGCCTCTAAAACATGGGAATTAGCCTGACGAGAAGAACAAGCAGCACCTGTAGAGATATAAATCCCTTCTTCTTCTAAACTATGTACTACTACCTCCCCTCTTAACCCAGCAACAGACATATTAACTATATGAGCAGCTCCTTGCTCTATTTGTGGGCCATTTAAAAAAACATCATCTATTTCAGTTAAAATCCTAGTAGTTAAATCTTTCTTAAGCTGATACATATCTTTAATTTCTTCTTTAGAAGGCAGCAGTTTTATCGCTTTACCAAAACCAGCAATTCCAGGTACATTTTCAGTTCCTGGTCGCAATCCTTCTTCTTGAGAGCTCCCCTGCACTAAAGACTTTAACCTGGTATCAGAACTAACATATAAAGCTCCTACTCCCATTGGCCCGTGAATTTTATGAGCACTCATAGAATAAAGATTAATTCCTAACTTATCAGGAAGAATGTTAACTTTACCCAAAGCTTGAATTCCATCAACATGCCAATATAGATTCTTATGGGATTTTAGTATATTACTTATCTTTTTTAAAGGTTGAATAGTACCTGTCTCGTTATTAACAGCCATAATACTGACTAAAACTGTATCTGCAGTAAGTAATTTTTCTAATTGATCTAAATTAATACTCCCTTTGTGGTCTACCTCTAGGTATTTTACATCCCATTCTTCTTCTAACTCTTTAAAGACATTAAGAACTGACGGATGTTCTATAGACGAAGTAATTATCCTATTCCCTTTATTTCTTAGAGTTTTAAGAGCACCTTTAATAGCTAAATTATTAGCCTCAGTTCCTCCAGAAGTAAAAAAAATTTCTTTAGCTTCTACTTGTAACTTATGGGCCAAATTTTCTCTAGCTTCTTTAATTACTTTCTCTGCTGCTAGTCCTTTATTATGTAAGGAAGAAGGATTACCATACTCTTTTGTCATAACTTGCTTTACTTTATCAGCTACTTTAGGAGTTACTTTAGTAGTTGCTGCATTATCTAGATAAACTTCTTTCATAATGAAACCTCCACTTCTTTAGGTTTGAGTAACCTTAGTCTTGAACTTTATCTTTTACTGACTTAATCTTCTGCTCTGTACTAGCTTTTTTATCTCTACGATCATCAATCTTAATATTAGTTGTTACTCTATTAGCTCCATTAACAAAAGGAACCTCTTGTATTTTTCTAATTGCTACTAGAATATCATCTAATTCCCCTTCAATAATTGTCCCCATAGGTGTTAGTTGATATTCAACTCTTTCCTCCTGAGCTAATACATCTTGACAGTCAGCAACATAATTACTTAGACTTGTATCTGCTGTTCCAATAGGAACTACTGTTACCTCAGCAATAGCCATCTTCATCACCCCAATTAATAATTAATAATTTACAGTTTACAATTGACAATGTATAATTTGAAATAATTAACTTTTTAAAGTGAATCAATATTTATATTGTGGTTTACTTAAACTTAGAATCACTAGTTAAACTTTATATCAATAAGCTATACTTTTATAATTATAAAAGTATTTTTTTAACAACTTAAGTACTATATATCAGACATTCTTTATTAACTATTATTTATTATTTAATTTTAACTATCAATTATCAATTAACTAAAAGTAACGATCTCCTCTAACTGAGAAACATCATAGCCATCCAAAATTTGACCAAGATGATCTAAACTTTTAATCTCCCCCGCCATAAAAAGTTTAGTAGATCGGTTCTTCCCAATGCCTGGTAGGGCCTCTAACTGGTCAATACTTGCTTGATTGATATTAAAAGGATAAGGAATTCCAGTTATTGATCTAAACCCATGGTCTATTACTTTTATATCTAATTTCTCACCTAATTGATATTGGCCCGGGATACCAACTAAAATAGGATAAGTACCCAATTGTCTACCAAATGATATTTTACCTCTTATCTCTTCAATAATTACTTCTTCTAATAAAGTACCACTTGGAAATACCTTCTTTAGCATAGGTTGATTAATCTTATGGTTGACTTGTTTTTTATATTCTTTAAATTGATATTTATTATAATGAGCCGTTTGATACTTACCTATAGGATTGACTTGGCGAATATTAATCCTTCTTAATAATAGTCCAGCATCTAATACTCTCTTTAAAAATTTGAAGTTTAGCTCCATTGTCTCGGCTCGTTCACCTTTTAAACCATGGAGTAGATTAATTCCTGGTAATAATTTAGGAACTCCCCTTTCTCTAAATCCAGTTATTTGATTAACCATTTTAATCGCCTTGAAAGTCTTATCAGCAGTTGTCCCAATCTTATTCGCTTTTAAAACTTTAGGATCAGCTGACTCTAAACCAAAGGCTGCTATATCTCCAGCTGTATTATAATTAGCAATAGTCTTTAGTATCTTTTCAGCTTGCTTAGGATAATCAACAATAGTAGCTGGATTAATATTATCCATATGTAAAACCTTCAAATCTGGAGCTACTTTTCTAATACCACTATAAAGTTTTTTAATAGCTTCAGGATTAGGAAGCAACCTATTATCTTTCTTCTTAGCCTGGAAGAGCAATAAATCCGTCTGTGCTCCTAATCTAAAGTATCTATTTCCTTGCTTATATAAAGCCTCTATTTCTTTAATAACCCCGTCTACACTACGATGATAAGTTAATTCTTTAAACCCTTCACTACAAAAAGAACAATTATTGCTTCTAGGACAGCCACGAAATGTCTCTATTTCACAAACCAACTCAGGATAGTTAGGATGTAATGTAGTTACTTCTGCTCCTAGCTTGGCCCAGTTATCTATTATCTGAGCAGGTTTATATTTGTCTAGTGGCTTAGAATTTGTTAACTTTTCATAAGCTAACAAACCTGGAATCTCATAAGCTAGATGATCAATATAATCAAGCTCTAAATCACAGTTAATTATTGGCCCGCTAACTATTACTTCTGGAGTAGATAACTGCTGGGCCAAATCTTCAATTTCAGCTATTGAAATTGGTTTACCACCTAAATACTTTCCTGGCACAGTTGTACCAGCAATAACAATTACTAATTTACTATCTTTTAATTGCAGAGTCTTATCTTTTTTATCTCGAAATTGGTCTACTGTTAAATAATTAATCTCTTCTTGCTTCAACCCTGCTTCTTTAAGAGCTCCATAAGTATACCTAACATGTGGTGCAATATATGGTGGTACTCCTAAACAAGAAGGTTCATCTAAATAACCATCTAGAATAGTAACTTTTGCAACCATTTTATTACCTCACTTACTATAGTCTTATTACAATATTTTATTATACCAATTTAAGCTATAAAATAAAAGTACTACCTCATACTGGATTTAATCTTGCTTATCTTCTTTGCCTAAAGTTTTACTTCTTATATCTTCATTTAATTGAATATTTAAAGCGTTAACCGAAATATTTATTTCAATGGCTGATAAAATTAAAGATAGCATTAATGAACCAAGGCCAATTGCAAAGAACACCTCTCCTATATTTTTTTCATTAAAAAATAAGAAAAACATAGAAAGAACACAAAAAAATAAAGCTAGAATAGCTAAAAACTGCATATTTCTAATAATTTTAACTCTCCTTTTTAAATTGATCAACTGAGAAGCTATAATCTCATCTTTTTCACCTTTTTGTTTAGCTCTATCATGTAAATTACGGATTAAACTTGCTAAAGCTGAAAATCGATTTGTATAAGCTAATAGTAATAAAGAAATAGTAGAGAAAATAAGAGCTGGAGTTGTTAGTGTAAACTTCATTATATCACCTCATATCTTTGATTTTATATCTAAAGCAGTTGTAGAATGATAAACTTCAATAATTGCTATTGCAAGAGCAATTAAAAAGAATACAATAGCAACTATAAAGATTATATTTGCTAACCAAAACTCCTTAAATAATAACAAAAGCATAGCTAATGTTGAACAAAATAAAGATAGAACCCCAAAAAAGTGCAAATGTTTAATATAATAAATTCGCTTAGATAAAATAGATATCTGTTTTTTATAATAATCTTTTTGACTTAGATTATCACTCTTAATTTGTAAAGATAAGCCTCTCATTAATTTAGCGATAGCTGAAAACCTAGCTGCATACGCAGACATTAATAATGAAACAGTAGAAAATAAAACTGCTGGAGTTGTTATCTGCAATACTCTTTCTCCTTTCTAGACTATTCAATTTGAAGATTAACCGCATGTCTAATAATTACTCGCATAACTGCATAAGCTGGGACTGCAAATAAAGCTCCTAATATACCAAATAATAACACAGAAATCAAAACTAAAAATAAAACAATTAAAGGATGAATATTAAGCCGATCTCCTTGGACAAGAGGACGAATCAAGTTTCCTTCTAACTGCTGAGTTATAATTAATACAATAATTAATTTTATTACCATTAACCAACTATTAGTAATAGCTATCAGTACTGTAGGAATAAAAGCAATCATAAGTCCTAAAACAGGAATTAAAGAACCTATCATTGCTATAAGAGAAAGGGCCAAAGCATTTGGCAGACCAATAATTAGATAACCAATAAACATTAATAGGCCTAAAATAAAAGCTACAATCAATTGACTACTAATATACACAGCTAAGACTTGGTCAATCTCTTCTAAAATTTGTTTTGCTTGCGCTTTCTTTTCTCCCTTAAAAAATGATAAAATAAACCTGCTAATTCTTTCATCATCTTTAAGAAGATAAAATACAACAAAAGGAATTAAAATTGTAATTGTTCCAATATTCGTTAAAGAGGAAAAGACCCCCATAAAATTATAATTACTAACTTCTCCTAGTAATTTTTGCATAAATGAGATAGCTCGATCTTGAATTTTAAATTGATTTAAAAAATTCAAGTGTCCTCCACCTAATTTAATTAGCTTCTGTATATTCTCCCTAGCATCATCATAATTAAGAGAAATATAATTGATTAACTTTTGAATTTCATCACTAATTATACTGCCTCCAAAATAGATAACTATAGTAAAAAATAACATCACTATTAAAATAGTAATTATAATAGCAAGACTTTTAGATTTTATATTAGTAGCTAAAAATCGCACTAGAGGTCTTAATAAATAATATAAGAAACCTCCTAATAATAAGGGCAATATCACAATAGATAACCCTTTAGATAAGGGCTTCATCAGATAAGGAATTTGACCTCCTAAAAAGAAAATTAATAATACTAAAATAGTTCCATGCGCTATTTTAAAAAATCTTCCCCTAAACATATTTAATCTCTCCCTTAAATATCTAGTTTATTAAATAACTTTAGTTGTTTAAAATCTTCAGTTACCAAATTAGATAATGTTACTCCAATTAATCGTACTTGATCTTTTAGTTTGATTTCTGCTAATAAATCAGTAGCTAACTTAAAAAGAGTTTCTTCATCTTTAATAAAGAATTCTTCAACTGTTTTACTACGAGATATTTCATTAAAATCAGCATATTTTAACTTAAGAGTAACTGTTTTGCCTTTTACTTCTTTATCCTTTGCTCTCATAATTACTTGGTTGCATAGTTTAGTTAAATATTGACTTAATTTCGATTTATCTTTGATATCTACCTTAAAGGTAGTTTCCTTTCCAATAGATTTAGGAGTTTGAGGTGGAGTTACTTTTCTATTATCTTCTCCTTGGGCCAACTTATAGATTTGATATCCTTTCTTGCCTAACTTACTTACTAAAAACTGAAGATTGGTTGTAGCTATATCTCTTATTTTATAAAAACCTAACTCTTGTAGCTTAGTCTCAGTCTTGGGTCCTACTCCCCATAACTGACTAACATCTAAAGAATATAAAATCTCTTCTACTTGAGTAGGAGATATGATTTTAAAACCATCTGGTTTATTTAAATCAGAAGCTAGTTTAGCTAAGTACTTATTGTAACTAACTCCTACTGAAGCAATCAAATCTAATTTGTTTTTAACAGACCGTTTAATCCTTCTGGCAATTTTAATACTATTTTCTTTATTTTCTCCTACATCTAAATAAGCTTCATCTAAAGATAAGGGTTCTACTAAATCAGTATGCTTTTTAAAAATATTTTTAATTTTAGCAGATACCCTCTTATACTTCTGGTGGTCTGGAGCTAAATAAACCCCATGAGGACATAACTGACGTGCCTTATAAATTGGCATAGCCGAATGAATCCCATACTCTCGTGCTTCATAAGAGGCTGTGCTAACAACTCCTCGTTTGCTTTTTCCTCCAATGATGACTGGTTTGTTTTTCAAATTAGCATTATCACGCTGTTCAATAGCAGCATAGAAAGCATCCATATCAATATGTATAATATCTAATTCCATAATATCCCTCTTAAATTATTATAATAAACACCTCTTAAAGATAATATTCTTAATCAAAACAAATATTCCTACAAAAAAATAAGAACCTGCTTATTATACTTAGTAAGCAGGTTCTGTTAATCTATTCATAACTTAACGCATCGACTGGGTCTAAGTCTGCTGCTTTCATAGCTGGATAGATCCCAAAAAATAATCCAACTAATAATGAAAAACCAACAGCTATTATTACTGACAGCGGAGAGACTATAAAGGACCAACCTGCAACTTGTGCTACCAAATAAGCACCTAAATACCCAAATCCTATCCCTAATAATCCCCCAACACTACTTAAGGTTAATGATTCAATTATAAATTGAGTTAATATATTTCTTTTTTTAGCTCCTAATGCTTTACGAATCCCTATTTCTCTAGTTCTTTCTGTTACAGAAACTAACATAATATTCATAATCCCAATACCACCAACTAATAATGAAATAGCAGCTACTCCTCCTAGCATCATAGTCATAGAATTAGTAACATTTTTAATGGTCTTTAAAATTTGATCTTGACTCATAATATTAAAAGCATCATTATTATTTATACTCTGGGTTAAAAAATATCTAATCTGTTCTACCGCATTAGAGGCCACTTTAGATGATTTAGCTTGAGCAGTAAAACCACTAACATATTCAGTAGTGGATAATTTATTCATATAAGTAGTAGTTGGAATGTATGCTTGTTCATTAAGATTTCCCATTGGCCCTGTACTCTTATTTTCCATTACTCCTATCACTGTAAAGAGAAAGGTCTTGTTTTGATAATTAAACTTAACTTTTTTGCCTAACGGATTAGTTTTAGGAAATAGCTCATCAACTAATTTAGCTCCTAAAACCATAACATTATTCGCCTCTTTTAAATTTGCTTGACTGATAAATTTCCCTTGGACAGGATAATAATCATAAATTCGCTGATAAGCTCCTTGAGTGCCAACTACCGTAGTTTGAAGATTATTATCTCCATTAATTAAAAGACCCCTCCCTTGATTTTTAGGGATTATTTCTTTAACATCAGGGGCAACTTCTTTAATAGCATCAGCCATTTTAACAGTAAATACATTAGTTGCCCTAGAACTAACTCCACCTCTACTCCACCTACGTCCTAAACTAATGTTAATCAAATTAGAACCTAAATTAGAGATATTAGCTGTTATTTGTTGTTGAGCTCCTGTCCCTACAGAAACAATAGCTATTACTGCTCCAACACCAATAATAATTCCTAACATAGAAAGAAAAGTTCTCATTTTATTAGCTTTTAAACTATTAAAAGCAATACCTATTATTTCAAAAATCACACTACCACCTCATCTTCAATTAATTCTCCATCAAGTAAATGTAAGATTCTTTCTGCATTATGTCCTACTTTTTTTGAGTGAGTAACTAATACAATAGTATGGCCTTGGTCATGTAACTGATGAAGAATATCTATAATTTGATCTTCTGTTTTTGAATCAAGATTTCCTGTTGGTTCATCTGCTAAAATTAAAGAAGGATTATTAGCTAATGCTCTAGCAATGGCTACACGTTGTTTTTGACCACCAGATATTTCATTAGGTTGATGATCTAATCTGTGCCCTAGCCCAACCTTTTGTAATAATTTTCTAGCCCTATCCCGTCTTTTTTTTCGACTTACTCCTGCATAAATTAATGGTACTTCTACATTATGCAAAACAGAAGTTTTAGAAAGTAAATTAAACTGTTGAAAAACAAAACCAATTCTTTTATTTCTAATTACAGCTAATTCTTTATCATTAGCTGTAGTAACTTCTTTACCATCTAATATATATTTACCTGAAGTTGGGTGGTCTAAACAACCAATTAAGTGCATTAAAGTTGATTTACCAGAACCAGAGGGCCCCATAATTGCTACCATTTCCCCTTCTTGGACATTAAATGAAATATCCTTTAATGCTTCTACTGCTATTTCTTCTCCATCATGGTATTTTTTACTTAAATTTTTCACCTGTAGCATTAACGCCCTCCTCCTCTTATCATTCCTCTTGGCCCTTGATTTTCTCCGGTATTAGCAAATTTATAAGTATTAATTACAATTTTATCTCCAGCTTGTAAGCCTTCTTTAATTATAATTTTCTTTCCGTTAGAAATACCTGTCTTTACTTTAATTGGCTTCGGCTTACCATTAACTGCCTTAACTGCTTTAGTTTGACCTTCTTGATTATAAATAGCTGTAATTGGAACTAATAATTTGTTCTTTACTTGCTTAACTATTATTTCTACATCAGCTGAAAAACCAGGTTTGATAAATTGAGGTTTATTTATGATTGAAACTGTAACTGGTAAAGTGATTACTCCACTTGTATTTGTAGCATTAGCGCCTATATCTATCACTTTTCCTCTTAATTCTTGATTAGGTAAGGCTTCCATTGTAATTCGAGCTGGTTGTCCTAATTCTAGTTGCTGACTTTCACTTTCATCAACACTAACTTCAACTTGATAGCTACTATTATCAATTAATTTTGCTACTGTTTTACCTTGGTTTTGAGCTGTATAACTCCCTTCTTCAATATTGATTTTATTAATTATTCCTGTGAAAGGAGCTTTTAACTTAGTTTCTTCTAATTTATCTTTAGCAATTTCTAAATTCAATCTTGCTTTTTTAATTTCAGATGGGGTACCATTAATTACTGCTTTTTCATAATTAGCTTTAGCTTTAAGATAATTTAGTCGTTGTTGATCATCATCAATTTTCATTAATATTTGGCCTTTTTTCACCTGGGCCCCTTCCTCTATATTAATTGAATTAATTGTTCCATTAGTTTTAAAGTATAACTCCTGACTTTGAATAGGTTTAACAATTCCATTAATAGATATAATCTTTTCTAAATTGCCTTTTTTTAAAGTCATAATCATATTAGAGTTAACTTTTCTTTGCAGTAATTTTTTATTTGTTGAGGTTGCTTTGGGATTAATAAATTTATTCCAACTAAAAAATCCTAATCCTAAAACTAATACTACTATAACTCCAATAATAATTTTTTTCCTCACTTTAATTCCCTCCCTATATAATCAATTAATTCTAACTTACTAATTAATAACTTATCTTTTGCTGCTTGCCAATTAATTCTTACTTCATTTAAAGCTATTTTTTTCTCTTGCCAGGCAACTTGGGCAAACAATCCTTCTTCGAACTGTTTTTTAGCAATTTGATTATTTAATCGAGCTTTCTTTAATCTAAGCTTTTGAGCTGCTAAGTTGATTTTATTAGCCTTTATTTCATTTATCAAACCATCTACTTTAAGCTTTAAATCCTTAATTAAAGATTGATACTTTTGATTAAAGAAATTTAATTTTTTAGTTAAATTTTTAGTTTTTAACTCTTTTTTTCCACCATTAAAGAGATTATAAGAAATAGCAATCCCCAAATTCCAATTATTAGAATCATAGTAGCCATTCAAATTCACAGTAGGTTTATTTTTAAGTTTTTGCCATCTTAAATCATACTTTAAACTCTGCTGATTTATTTTATTTTGTAGCAACTTTAGATTATTATTCTTAGCTAAAGCAATTAACTTACTTTTATCATCTAACTTAGGAAGAAAAGAATCTGCAATCTTTTTTAATTTTTTCATATAATGTGAATTATTAGTTAAAACCAAATCATTATTTAGAGAGAGTCCTAATTGATTAAATAAATTTTGTTGAGCTTGCTGATATTTATTTTCTATCTTCTTTAAATTATACTGAGCATCTTTTAAATTAGCTTTAGCACTTAAAACAGCTATTTTACCAACCTCATTTATCTTTTGATGGGCCAAGCTATGGGCCAATTTTCTTTGAGCTAATTTAGATTTTACTTGAGCTAGTTTATATCTTTTCTTTTGTCTTTTTAAACTAAGATAATTATTGGCCCAAGTTATTAACTTATCATTCTTTATATCTGCTAATTTTTTTCTAGCTGTCTGTAGCTTAAGTTTTGTTTTAAGATAATTTTGTTTTGACTTAACTGGAAGTTGCGGATAAATACTTTGAGTAGCACTAAGACTAAAATTAAGATTATTATCTAGTAGCTCACCTTGGGAGAGGTCTTGATCTTTAAAATTAAATTGAGGAGTTAGGGTTAATCCTGACCAATAAGATTTAGTTCCTGCTAAGGAAAATTTTAAACTATTACCTCCACCTTTAGATACTTGAAAGATATTCTTTCCATTAGCACCTTCTAAATCAACCTGCCAATTAGCACCAGCTTTAATCCGTTTTAGATCTCTTTGGAGCTGCCTAACGTTACTTTCAGCTTTAGTTATTGCTAAATTGTTTTTTAATCCTAACTCTATAGCCTCTTTAAATGTTAATTCTGCTGCCAGACTGATATTAGAATTAACTAATACTAAAGTAGTCATAACTAATATAATTAATAATTTATTCTTGGCTAAAACCATTAATTAATCCCTCCACTTCTAACCTCATAACAGTTTTTAGAGCTAATTCTTGACTATAATAATTAATAACAGCAGATTGATAGTCATATTTGGTTTGTAATAATTGCACTTTTGAGGCTAAAACTTCTTCTGGAGATACCAATCCTTGCGCTGCCTTCTTATCTACTAAATTATAATTCTTTTTAATTTGATTTAAATCTTTTCTTCTTAAATTAAGTTGTTTTATTGCTTGCTTAAATTGATAGTAATTTGTATATAGCGAGTTTTTTAGACTTTGTTTTAGCTTATCTTTTTTTAGTTTAGCAATCTGTAGATTATTCTTTAATTTTTTCAAATCAAGTTTAGGAGTTAGCACTTGCTGAGCTTTTTTTAATTCTTGCTGGGCCAATTTTATATTTTTTTGCTGTATCTTTAAGTTTATACTATTAGCAGTTCCAATTTTTAATACTTCTTTTTTGGCAATCTGCCAAATTTGTGGTGCTTTTAAATTTTTAAATTTAATTGCTAATTTTTTAATCTGATTAATCATAAATTTAAGTTCTCGTAAAGTCGTTTGATAGTTATTTTTAGCTTGTTCTAAATCAAATTTAGCAGTTTGAAACTTATTTATTTGTTTTATTAAAGCTAAATTGTTTTTATACCCCTTATCTACCTGTGCTTTAGTTTTATTTAATCTGATTTGCTCTAGTTTATATCTTTTTTGTTTAATTGCTAAATTTTGTTTAGCTAAAAGCACTTTAGAATATTTAGTTATTAGTTTTTTAACCAATTGACTTTGAGTCTTATAGTATTGGTTTCTAGCTTGTAATAAAGTTATGTTTGCTTGCATTTTAGAGCACTGAGATTGAGTAGCTAAATTATTGAGTTTGCTTTTTTGAAACTCAACCTTTGCATTATCTAATTTTAATTTAGCAATTTTTAAATTAGTATTCCGCTTTAAACCTAAATTCAGAAGCTTTGCCAATCCTGTTTTTTCATCAGCACTAAATCCAACCCCTGTAGTAACTAAAGTAAGTATTACTACATAGAGTACTATTCTTATTTTAAACTTCATTCTGCATCTCCTCCTTACAGTATAAAAAAGGGCCAACTAAGCCCTTTAATACCGAATTAATAACCTAACTGCTCTCCTACTAAGACTACCTTAATCCTGCCGGCTGGTTTAGATAATCTAGTAATTACTGTCTGAGAACAGATAGAACTATCACCTGTGCAGTTGGCACAAGAACCTGTTATAGCACAAGGGGTCTCCATCTCTAAACGTTGGGTATTGATTGGGGCAGCTTCATTCCTAACTCTTTTACGAGCATCTTCCTCATCAATAGTTAGTTTATTCATTCCAGCTACTACAATTACATTTTTAGGCCCATAAATCAAAGCTGCTACTCGATTACCTCGACCATCAATATTAACTAATTTACCATCTTTAGTAATAGCATTAGTACTTGTTAAAAAGTAATCACTATTTAAAGCTTGATGATAAATCTTCTCCTTCTCTTCTTCACTACTAGCCTTGGCCCGGTCATAAACAGTATAATTACCTTGATGTACTTTCTCCTTTATATCTAATGCCTCTAGTGTCATAGACCCACCCCAAGAAACACTTGTCCCTGCAGATAATAAAGACATTACTTGCTTTAGCGCTTCTTCTTTGTTAGCACAATAATAACCTTTCATCCCTCGCTGTTCTAACTTATCAATTAGTTGTTTAGCATTAACTCTATAGTGCTTTTTTCGTGGTTTCATCTTGGCCCTCCTTTTTTATTTAGTTGACAAGTCAACTATTCTTTATTATAATAAGATTTAGTTGTCTTGTCAACAATTAGGAGGTGTTAAAATGATAGATGAACCAATTGGTAAATACTTAAGTATGACTTATCGTGCTCATGTTTCATTACTGAATAAAAAACTAAAACCTTATGATATTAGTCATGGACAAATTTTATTATTGATTGCTTTATATAATCAAGAAGGAATCTGCCAACATCAGATCTGCCAAATGTATAATTTAAATAAAGCTGCTGTAGGTAGAGGGATTAAAAAACTAGAAGAAATAGGTTTTATAACTAAACAAACTGATCCTAATGATAAACGGAAAAATTTAATCTATTTAACTAATAAAGCTAAAAATTTCGAGACTAAATTTAGAGAAATTTTATGCACAGTTGAAAATGAAGTTAGAAGAGATTTATCTAAAAAGGAAATTAAAACATTTCTTAAAGTGATCAATAAAATAAATCATAATTTAACAACAAAACTTAATAATTGACTTTTTCAGGAGGGATAGATATGGAGCTTAATAAAAAATCTGATAGATTAGGAACAGAGCCTATTCTACCACTGTTATTCAAACTAGCGGCACCAGGAATTGTAGGAATGATAATTAATGCTTTATATAATGTAGTAGATAGTATTTATATTGGGCGTTTAAGCACAGAAGCACTTTCAGCTTTAGCCTTAGCTTTTCCGATTCAAATGATCTTAATTGCTATTGGGGCTGGAACCGGGATTGGAACTAATTCTTTAATCTCTAGATTATTAGGAAAGGGAGAAGTGCATAAAGCAAATAATACAGCAGAACATGTCTTTTTAATTGCTATTATCTATTCAATAGTAACAGGAATTATAGGAGGCTTCTTTGGGGATGATTTGATTAATCTCTTTACTAATAACCCCCACTTAATTGCTTTAGGTAATAGATACATTAGGATAATTATGATGGGGTCAGTAGCTGTATTTGTCCCTATAATCTTTAATAATATTTTACGGGGTGAAGGTAATACTTTTGTTCCTATGTTAACAATGTTAATCGGAGCAATTACCAATATAATTCTTGATCCTTTTTTAATTTTTGGGCTTGGATTTTTCCCTAAACTAGGAGTTGAAGGAGCTGCTGTAGCTACTGTTGTATCTAGAGCATTAAGTGGACTGTTTATTACTTTAGTAATTTTAAGTGATAAAAATCAGATCCAATTAAAACTAGAAGAATTTGATTTTGATTTACAAATTATTAAAGAAATTTATCAAGTAGGATTTCCAGCAATGATCATGAGAGGATTAGCTAGTATCATGATTGCTGGCATGAATACAATTGTAGGAGCATATAGTACAACAGCAATTGCTATAGTAGGTATTTACTTTAGATTACAAGCTTTTGTTATTTTACCTATTTTAGGTTTAAGCCAAGGTTTTATGCCTCTTGTTGGTTATAATTATGGCCATAACAACCCTAACAGAATGAAAAAAACAATCATTTCTGGATCTGCAGTAACTTTTTTATTTTCATTAGTTAGTTTTGCTACATTTCAACTATTTGCTGATGAACTAATTAGACTATTTAATAATGATCCTAAATTAATAACTATTGGAACTACCGCTTTAAAAAGAATCAGCCTTGCTTATTTGATTATGGGGGTTAATCTGATTGGTTCTACAACTTTCCAAGCAATTGGTAAAGGGTTCCCTAGTTTATTTATCTCATTTTTAAGACAAATTTTAATTTTATTACCAACTATGTACTTCTTAGGAGAAATTTATGGATTATCAACCTTATGGTTTGCTTTTCCAATAGCAGAAGGAATCACCTTTATCATATTATCGATTTGGTTAATAACAACCCTAAAAAAATTATTTATTGATATGAAGACACCAAACTTAATTAATAACCACTAATAAAAGCAACTTAGAATTGACAATTTTTAAGAAAGAGAATAAACTATTTAACAATCGGGGGTGAAAAAATGAAAATTGGGGGTCGAGCTTATAAGAATGGAGTAGCCTTATATGGAAAGCATTATTCTGTTAAAGCCTTTTATAATGATGGCGAATTAGTCTATCAGGTAGGAAAGAATGCTCTAGCTAATAATAAATTATATCAATCAGCCAGAAAAATTCCTGTTTTAAGAGGTATGATAAGTTTGCTTATTTCTCTTTACTTTTTCTTTAAGGAAGCTGCTAGTAAACCTAAACGCTTCTGGCCTATTTTATTATTAATTAGTTTTAATATTGTTTTGGAAGCTTATTTTATTTTATTTCCAGCCAGTAGTACTAAACTAGTCAATAATATCTTCTTTTTAAACCCATTCATTTATTGGGGCTTACTATTAGGGGGATTATTTTTATTAAGACAAACTTTATTAGCAGAAATATTTAAATTCCATGGTGCTGAGCATAAAGCAGTTAATTATTATCAAGCAAATTTTTCTAAAAGCATAGCTAAGCATTCTCGTTTAGCTAGACGATGTGGAACTAATCTAGTAGCAGTTTATTTGATTATGACTGTGCTGATAGAATATTTAGGGTTAGGATTTAATCTTTATTGGCAGACCTTACTTTTATTAGGAGTAGCTTATGAGATACTACTATTACTGCCAGATAGCTTATTAGCTATCCCTTTTATTCTGCAACGCTTTACTACTATCGAACCAGAGACTAAACATCTTAGGGCATCTAAAACAGCATTAGATATTTTAATTACTCAAGAAGAAAATGAGGTGATAAAGTGAACAAGATAATTGGAGTAGATATTGATGCAGTTTTAACTGATGAAGGTACAGGTACAGATAATATTTGGCATCAAAAAATTTGTAATTATTTTAATTTAGAAGAAAGAAAAGAACAGGTGTATGATTTTAGAGATGCTTATGGCTTAACTCTAGAAGAGATAGAAGAATTTATGGCTACAGAAGGAAGGAAAATCTTCGCTAATGTTTCTCCTCTTACTGAAGCAAAAGAAGTTTTAGCTGACTTACAACAGCAAGGTTGTACTATTATTTTAGTTACTGCTAGGGCAAAAGAACACAACCAAGTAACTCTTGACTGGCTTGATGAACATCAAATTCCTTTTGATAAATTAATTCACAGTGAAGAAAAGGCTAATATTTGTCAAGCGGAAGGAATTGAGTTGTTTATAGATGATAGAGTTAGTAATTTGCTACCAATTAAAGAGTTAGGAATTCCAGTCTTATTAATGGATATGGATCATAATCAAAGCTTTAAAGGGCCAATTCCTAGAGTGCATAATTGGCAAGAAATAAAAGAACAACTAGAGCAGATATTAAAAGGGGCTTAAAACTTGGCCCCTTTTTTTATTTTTGTTTAATCTCTTCTAAATTGGAGTTTATATCAATCATTAATAAGATTACCTCTCCACAACCATATAAAAAAACGCTTTGAAAGATACCAAATAAAATAGGAAATAGTGTATTAAATAGAGCAAATAGGGGATTAGGATGAGATTTTAACCCCATTGCTGGTGCTTGAACTAAATTAACAAAGGTAATAAACATTGTAAACAAAAAAGCAAACACTGCTAAAATCTTAAAAGCCAAAGAAATAACCCTAAGCGTTTTATAATCACTAATTATTATCACCTCTTAAGTGAAATACTCTATTTTTGCTTTAGGAAATAAATCATTAATCTGTTTAGAAAGAAACTTTTTTAACTTATCTGCTTCATGTTCTGGATACACATACTTACCAAATCCTTTGTGCTGATAATCCTTTTTGTTAAGCTTTAATTTTGTATTAGGAAATCTAGCTTCAATTAAATTCTTAGACCTAGTACTAAAACGATGCATAATTAACTCAAAAGTTAAGTTTTCATCAGTAGGTTGAGAGAGTGACTCTTTAAGTTGGTTTAACAGGTTAGTATAACCTTCTTGCCAACCATCATAAATCATTAGTGGGGCTAAAATAAAACCTAACGGATAATTAGCTGCTTGAATTTTACTAGCTGCATTAATTCTTTCTTTTAGACTAGAAGTTAAGTGTTCAAAAGTATCTATTACATATTTAGTATTAAGACTAAATCTAAATCTAGTATGTCGTTGATGCTCTAAATTTAATAAAGAATCAACTCCTGCAAATTTAGTTACTACTCTAAGCCTACCTTTATCCTGTTTACCAAAGTATTCAATTGTTTTTGCTAAAGAACCAGTTAGATGCTCAACAGCAACTGGATCAGAAGAACTACTAGCTTCAAAAGTAATAATTTCGCCATGCCCTTTTCTAATATGCTTTTTTACTGCTTTTAGAATTTCTTCTAAATTAACATAAATCCTAACATATGAAGCACTACCTAAATTCTTAGCTAAATAACAGTATTCACACTTAGCAGGACAACTGGTACTAGTTACTAAACGATAATCTGCTGAAGGTTGACAAGATTTAAAACGTAGAGTCTTTTTAGTACCTATAACTAGTGTTTCTTTAGTCCAATTAAATAACTCAATAGGTTCCATTTCTTTTGCTGGACTAACTCGATTGTGTGATTCTATATAATCTACTGGGGTATCTTCTTTTAAAAATTGAGTTTCTAATTTCTTTGCTAGTGGATAGTCTAATGCTTGCTTTTCTATTAGAACTCTTTGTGGTTTGAATTTTTTCATAGTAACCTCCGCTCAAAATTTTAGTTTATGATTGATAAACTCTCTAATTTCAGTAATTGATTTGTTTTTACCTAGTAGTAATGTTAAAAGTAATCTAGCTTTAACACTAGTTAAATTTTTGCCATAGATTAGATTCATTTTAGTTATTTCTCTATCTCCAGCAAAAGCACCATAAAGATCATAAACTTGGCCCTCTAAACACCTAGAAGTGATCATTACTGGTATTTTAGTCTCTTTGAGAGGGTCCATCACATTTTTAGGTACAGTACCTAAGCCAAAAGTTTCAATTACTAAGCCTTGACATTTGGAATCTAAAATAGTTTTAATTAGATTATCACTACTGCCCAAACCTAATTTGATAATTTCTATTGGTGTAGTCAAAGATTCTATTTTAATTGTAGTTTGAGGTTTAAGCTCATAAAAGTAATGAACTCCAGAATAATCAATTTTCCCCATGGGCCCACAATTAAGTGAACTGAATGCCTCTAATCGATTAGTATGGGTTTTATTCAAAAAACGAGCAGCATGAATTTGATTATTCATTACTACTAAGACTCCCCTATTGCTACTAGCTGGTTCTAAAATGGCCTGTAAAGAATGAATTAAATTAGACTCCCCATCAGAACTTGGCTGATCAAAGGTTCTTAGTGCACCAGTTAATACTATTGGTTTAGGGGTATCAATTATTAAATCTAATAAATAAGCTGTCTCCTCTAGTGTATCAGTCCCATGAGTAATTAATACACCACTAACCTCATCATCTTTTAAACTGCTTTTTATTAGTTGGGCCAAACTTAAAATATCTTGTAGAGTTAACTGGGAACTATCTACATTTGAAAATTGAGTCAACTCTAATTGGGCCATGCTCTCTAAAGTAGGAACTTTATTTAATAGATCTAGTCCTGATAGTTTAGGTACTATCTGGTGGGTAACCTCATCTTCTCCCATTGCAATAGTACCACCTGTAGTAATCATTTTTATCTTTTTCATTATTGTCTCTCCTTCTGTATTTAAGTCTCCTACTATTAAATTATGCATTCTAGCTATTGATAATTCTAATTTAAATAAAAAAACCGCCTTACGGCGGTAAATAGTGACTAGATTAAATTATTATAATTACTAACTAATATTTTTCTTAATAATTGGACACTATTTTTTAGATCATTGATATCAACCATTTCGGATGGTGAATGAACATGTCGGGCTGGAATAGAAAGAGCACCAGCTAAAACACCATCTCTAGTTAATTGAATGCTCCCTGTATCAGTACCTCCTCTTTTTAACACCTCTAACTGATAAGGAATTTCATTTTTCTTAGCTAACTTAACCATCATTTCTTTAACTTGTGGGTTAGCTAACACTGTAGCATCCTTTACTTTAATTGCTGGACCTGCTCCTAATGAAACCGCCATTCTTTTAGCTTCTGGCATATCACCAGTTAAAGTTACATCAACAGCAATACCTAAATCAGGATTGATTCCATAAGCTGAAACTTTAGAACCACGTGTTCCTACTTCTTCTTGAACAGTAAAGACAAAATAGGTATCATAAGTTGGTTGGTCTAATTCTTTAAGTGTTTTAATCAATACTGCACAACCTGTTCTATCATCTAATGATTTAGCAGTTATTCTATCACCTAAATCATTTAAATTTCGATAATAAGAAGCTGTATCTCCTATCTTTACTTTCTTCTTAGCTTCTTCTTTACTACTAGCACCAATATCTATATACATTTTAGAATTTTTCAAATCACTAATCTTTTCTAACTTACCTTCCTTATCTACAACTCCAACTGTTTCTCCATTAAATAAAACTCGCTCTCCTATTAATGTATGGGGAGATACTCCTCCTACATTAGAAAAACGGATAAAACCATCATCATCAATATGAGTAGCTATTAATCCAATTTCATCCATATGTGCTGCTAACATAACTTTTTTATCTGCACTTTGGCCTTTCTTTAGTGCAATTAAATTACCCATAGGGTCTTTGCTAATTTGGTCAACATAATCTTCAATTTCTGTTTGAATAACTCTACTAATTTCCTCTTCATCTCCTGCTGGCCCGTAGGTTTCTACTAATTTTTTAACTAATTCTTTCATCATCAATTCCTCCTTTTGCTACTTCTTGGCAGAATAACTTAGTTAATTTTATTGTTCTTTGGTAATCATCTAAATTAACTAATGAGACTGGAGAGTGGATATAACGACAAGGCACAGAAATAACACCACTAGGAATTCCTTCTCGAGTTAAATGAATTGCCCCAGCATCATTACCAGCTGCGGTTGATCTTCTAAATTGATAGTTAATTTTTTCTTTCTCAGCAATTTCTATTAACTTATTAACAATTGTTTTATGAGGAATTACGCTACCATCTTGAACTGTAAAAGCAGGTCCTTGGCCCAAGCTAGTTGAGTAATCTTCTTCTTCACTACCAGGTACATCAGAAGCTGTTGTTCCTTCTAAAACTAAAGCTAGATCAGGATTTATATTATACGCAGCAATACTAGCTCCTCTTGTCCCTACTTCCTCTTGAGCAGTAAAAACTGCATATAAGGGAAGGTTATAGTCTTCTTGTAATAATTCAATTAAAGCAGCACATCCTATTCGATCATCAAAAGCTTTGCCTTTAGCAGTTTTGGCTCCTAACCTTTTATACTTAGTATTAAATGTTGCCATAGTACCTAAGTCTACTAATTTTTCCCCTTCTTCTTTATCTTTAGCACCAATATCTATATACAAACTTTTATAATCTAATGGTTGTTCTCTTTCTTCTGGTTCTTGCAGATGAATAGCTTTAGCCCCAATGACACCAGGAATTCTATCTTCCCCTACTAAAACTTGTTTAGAAACTAAAACACGCTTATCTATACCACCTATTGGTTTAAATTTTAGTAAGCCGTCTTTAGTAATATCAGTAATCATTAATCCAATTTCATCCATATGAGCTGTTAACATAATTGTTGGCTTACTAGAATCGCCTTTTTTATGAGCAATTAAATTTCCTATACTATCAGTCCTAATTTCGTCTACATAACTACTTATTTTTTGTCTAATTAACCCTCTAACCTCTTTTTCTCTACCGGAAACTCCATTAGCTTCTGTTAATTCTTTTAAAAGCATTTTAATCCCTCCACAAAGTCAGCATCTATTTCTGCAATAAAATGTGCTAATAATCTACCAGCCCGCTTAACATCTTTAAAAGATATTGTTTCTACAGAAGTGTGCATATAACGTAAAGGAATGGTAATTAAAGCAGTTGGGATTCCAGACCTGGTAACTTGAATAGCATATGCATCAGTACCTGCTGGAGTATTAGAAGGATCTACTTGATAAGGAATCTCTAAATCTTTAGCTATCTCTTCAAACTTGTTGAATAATTGAGGGTGCACATGCGGGCCAAAACCAACAGCTGGGCCTTCTCCTAATTCTGATGCGTTTTCATCACTAACTCCTGGCATAATACCATGAGAGACATCTACAGCAACTCCTATATCAGGGACAACTCCATAAGTACTAGTAGTTGCTCCTCTAACTCCAACCTCTTCTTGTACAGTAGCTACAGCATAAAAATCAGCTTGATGACGTAATTTCTTTAACTCTTGAAGAGTATGTAATAAAACTAAAACACCTGCTCTATCATCAATTGATTTACCACTAACCCTATCATTTTCTAACTTCTTAAATTCTCTAACAAAGGAAACAATATCTCCTACATTAATTTCTTTTTTAACCTTATCAGCTGCTAGACCTAAATCAATATAAAGATCTTTCATCTTATATGCTTTTTTTCTTTCATCTGCTTCCTGAACATGAGGAGGCTTGGCCCCAATAATTCCATGATATTTTTCCTCTCCATGAACTAATACCTCTTGTCCCACTAAAGTCCTTTGGTCAACTCCTCCTACAGGAGTAAATCTTAAAAAACCTTCATCTTCTATATCAGTAATCATTAATCCAATTTCATCAATATGGGCTGCTAACATGATTTTAAGGTTATTAGTCCCAGCTCCTTCTTTACAACTAATTAAATTTCCTAACGCATCATACTTTATTTCATCTACATAATCTATAAATAAGTCTCCTACTTGTTTTGCTAATTTAGCTTCATAACCAGAAACACCTATTGCTTCTGATAGTTCACTTAACTTTTGCTTATTTTCCACTATTTTTCCTCCCTTCAATATTATATTGTCATAATCAATAATTTTTCATACAATTTTTTAATTAAATTAGATAAAATCCCACACTAACAATTGCTAAGATAATAATGCTCATAGCTACTAAGAGAATAATAGAATTATTATTACTATCTTTTTCTTCTATCTTTGTAGAATTTGGAGTTGAATTAGAATCATTTTTAGTAGCAATTTTAATTTCAGTTCCTGTAACTAATTTTCCATATACTCGTGGGCCAAATTGAACTGTAATAGAATAACGACCTACAGCAGAATTGAAATTTAGTGCTGTGATTTTTCCTGTAACTAAATCAGAGGATTTACTTGTTAACAACTTACCAAAGTAACGACCAATTTCTCTATTATCTATAATTTCTACTACTAATTTATCTTCTATATGTAAATCTCTAGGTCTCTTTCCTTTAGTAGGGGAAATAAATGGTCTACATTTTAGTTTGATATCTAAACCTAGTTGGCCCTCTTCTTTTGTATTCTCTTTTGTATCTTCTTTCTCGTTAGAGAATAAATCAGGGTGGTCTCTTGTTAATTGAACTTTAGTCTTTAGCTTAGCTATAATTTCTAATTCTACTGCTTCTTCTAAATACCTCTCTAATTTTTCTGCAAAGAAAAATTGCCTTTCTTCAATATTATCTTCTTTTGTTAATTGGAAAATTTGATATATATGAGCTGGAGTGAAGATTTTTTTTAAGGCTAGGTGTTGTTTCTTTTTATTTAAATTGGATGAAAATTGATCTATAGTTTTAGTAAAAACCTTATTATTAACTGTTAAATCTGTTTCCCATAGTTTATTATCTGTATCAACTACAGAGTTGGTCTTAATAAATTCTCCTTCTTTTCCATTTAATATTAAATTAAATAGAGCATAATTTTTATTATAGCCACCATAGTTTAACTTACCTTGAATTAGCACATAACTTTTATCAACAAACTCTACCATTTCTAATGCTTTATCTAAATCTTGGTCAGCTAAATCCAAAGCTTTTTTAGCTTCATTATTTTCAACACCTAGTGTTTCTTTTATTACCTCCACTTTATTATCCATTCTTACCATCCTTTATCAATATTATACTGTAACATATATTTATACTTCTTATTTTTAAAGTTTATTCCTCCAATAATTAATAAATTATCCATAATAAAAAGGGAGCCTCCGCTCCCTACTTATTACTTAACTTTAGTTTTTAGTTTCTTAAGTTTATCTTTTAATTTTTTAATTAATTGACCATATTTACTCCAGTTACCTGCTTTTAACTCAGTTTGAGCTTCTTTATATAGTTGATTAGCTTCTACTATTAATTTTTTAATTGTTGTTGGTTGCTTAACTAGTGGAGCTTCTTCTATTGGAATATCTTTTTTAAATTCTTTTTTTATACCAAATAATTTCTGTAAAGCTAATCGAAGATTAGTAGCCATTGCTAAATCATCACTAGTAGCAACAACAACTCGTTTTAACTCGGGTAGTTCACTTTGTTCAGCTTGCAAATAAATAGGTTCTATATATAATAAAGATTTATTAACTGGAATGGTTAATAAGTTTCCTCTAATCACTTCGGAACCTCGCTGATTCCACAGGCTTAACTGTTTGGAAATACTAGAGTCTTGATCTATTCTAGATTCAATTTGCATTGGCCCGTAAGTTAGTTTTTGTTTCGGAAATTCATATAAAACTAATTTGCCATTGGGTTTAGCTGCTAACCAAGAAATCATATTATTCTTTTTAAATGGAGTAAAAGGTAGCATTAAAAGCATGCTAGCTTCTTTTTCTTGGGGTAGATTAAACAAAGCATAATATGGTTGCACTTCAATTATGGAGTTTAACCAACGTTGTGAATTGTTATTTTGAGCTCGTCTAGCATATGTTTGCTGAGGTATACTCCATAAGTCTTCTTTATTATAGAATACTCTTGGATTTTGCATATGATAATTTTTATATACATCTGCTTGAATATTGAATAACCCTTTAGGATATCTAAGATGTTTTTTTATATCTTGGGGCATCTTGTTAGCTGAAACAAATAATTCTGGGAAAATTTTATCATATGTTTGAATAATTGGGTCTGACTGATCAACCACATAAAACTTCATCTTACCACTATAAGCATTAACAACAACTTTTACAGAGTTTCTAATATAATTCCCCCATGTTTGAGGTTCTGAATAAGGGTATAAGCTAGTTGTTGTATAAGCATCCTGTACCCAATAAAGCTTTCCTGCTTTACTAATAACTAAATATGGGTCTGCATCATATCTTAAAAAAGGTGCTACTCTTCTAATTCTCTTATTAATATTTCGTCTAAGCATTAGTTGACTATCATTTGTAATATCTTCATTCAAAAATATCTTTAGTGTTTGATACTTTAAAGCAAAGATTATTTTCTTAAAAAATGTATTTAACTTAATTCCTCCGCTACCTTGATAATTAGTATATTGATTAATATCTCCTTTCGGATAATCAAACTCTTTTGCTTTAGTATCTACTATTGCATAACCATTGTTTGCCTCTCCATAGTAGATTCTAGGTTGAGTTATATTTATTTCTGTACTTTCGGGTGGAATATCCTTAATTAAAAATTTAGGCAATCCACTTGGAGTCACCTTATTAACTGGACTCATAGCTACTCCAAACCCATGGGTGAATACTAATCTTTTATTAACCCAGGTTTGAGCACGGTTAGCTAATGAATCTTGATTTAGTTCTCTTGCTGATAACATTACTTGCTTTAACTTCCCATTAATTTTATATCTATCAATATCAATATTTTTAAAATTATAATAAGACTTGATTTCTTGTAACTGACTATAAGTAGCTTTTAAAGGTTTCTTATCCCATAATCTGATATTACCAATCAAGTTTTTATTATCAACAATTTTTTTATAACTTAATTCTTCCTTAACCGGAAAATTTCTTTCTTCTATATTATCTAAATTATAAGCTTGTCTAGTAAATTTGATATTATATTTAAGATAAGGAGTTTCTTTAGCTATTTCGTTAGGTTCTACTACAAATTGTTGAATAACTTGCGGATAGATTCCCCCTACTAAAACTGAAACTAATACTAAAGTTACTACTCCACCAATAATAAATTTTAGGTTTTTAAAGAAAATATTGGTGAATACAAAGATAGCTATGATGATTGTTATTACTGATAATATTTTTAAAGCTAATAATCGAGCATTAATATCTGTATAACTAGCACCAAATGCTACTCCTCGGCCTGAATATAATAATTGGTACATATCGAGTCGATAACCCCAGGCTTTAAGTAAAAAGAAGATAGAAAGTAAAATAGATAGATGATATTTAATATGTTTATCATTTAACTTGCTAAACAAAGAATCACCGCTAGCAGTTATTAGATAAACAATCCCCGAAATAACCCCAGCTATAACTAGTGAAAACATTGCTAGTTGGTAGCTTAAATTATAGAAAGGAAGTTTGAAAACATAAAACCCTATATCATTCTGAAATATTGGATCAACTTTATTAAAAGAAGTACTATTTATAAATTTAAGTATAATCTTCCACCCACCAAAATTACTAAAAATAAACCCTATAAATAAGCTAATCAGAATATAGACTATATTTATTCTATTGGGAGTAATTAATTTGGCCCATTTATTTGAGTTCATAGGATTCATTTCAATAACATCTTTACCTTGTTGATGTTTTGTCTTTATTCTCTGCCAAAAATTAATCACTTTTTTTCTAGTTAAAAACAAATTAACCAGTATAATTGTTGAAATAAACAACCAAGTTCCCAATCTAACACTAATCTTACTTTGGATGATTGTCCAAAAACTGTTTGAAAACCCAAGGCTTTCAAACCATAACCAATCTATAAAAAAATTAATCCCCAAACTCAACAAAATATTAACGACAATAAAAACTGTTATTAGTATAGCTATTATTTTTCTAATTATTAATCTACACCTCCAATTTAATTTTAATTATATAATAAAGTACCTCCTTCCCATATTTTTAATTTTTCTATAAAAGATTAATTTTACCTTCATAATAAACTTATTTCAAGTTAATTGTAGGAGATATTTTATTTTTTTCAAAGTAAGTAAAATATTTACCATTACCTAAATTAGCTAATGATTTTAATTTTAACTGACTAACTTTATCTATTTTACCAATATGAACAATATGTGTCTTTATTTTAAACTTAGTCAGCTTTTTTATTACTTTACTAGGCATAATCTTTCCTGTATCTTCACCATCTGTTACTAATATAATATGTTTTGATCCTTTATACTTGATTAAATTCTGTTTAGCTTTTAGTAAACTTGTTCTAATAGATGATTCCCCTGTTGGATTTATTTTATTTATAAAATTTATAATTTCTTTTCTATTTTTAACCCCCAATGGAATTGTAAAAAACGATGGGGTATTATTTCTATCTTTATTTCCAAAAACCCTAATCCCTAAATTTAAGTTTGTAGGCAAGCGATTAACTATACTATATAGTACATTCTTTGACGTAGTTATTTTATTAATATTTTCTTTATTTTGTATACTTTTTGATACATCCCAAATTATTTCTACATTATCTTTATATTTAATAGGCAATTGTGGTTGATTTACTTTTATTTCCCCTCCAGAAATCTTACTATTATTAGCTATGGAAAAAGATAAAATATCTAATTGTTCTATCCCCATGATAAAAGATATTAAACATATAATTAAAATTATTAGAGTCATATTTAATTGTGATTTCATTACAATCCCTCCTTAATATAATGTATTCTTTTTTTTATTGTTTATGATTTTTATTTTTATGTTCATAAGTGACTATATCTTAAGTGAACTTAATACTAAAAAAAGAGCAGGAATTATCCTGCTCTAAACCAAAAGTTATGCGGTAATTTCTTTTGTATCTTCTATTGTTACTTCATCTCCTTCGACTTCTTTTCCGAATATATTAATAGCTATATAGCAAGCAATCATACCTAATAGCAATAATGGAAATACTACCCAGTAAGGTAGTCCAAATCCAGCTGGAATAAAGCCAAAGACAATAGAAATGATTCCTACTATAAGCGCATAAGGGATTTGTGTATTAACATGATCAATATGGTCGGCAGCTGAAGCTGTAGAAGACATAATTGTAGTATCAGATATTGGACTACAGTGGTCTCCTAAAACACAACCAGTCAATACTGCTCCAATTGTTGGTAACATAGGTGCCCCAAATTGATACGCCATTGGAATTGCTAAAGGCATAATAATTGCGTTAGTTCCCCAAGAAGTACCTGTAGCAAAAGCAATTATGCCCGGAATAACAAACATCATTGTTGGAAGTAAAAATGGTGGAATAATATCCTTAGTTAAAGCTACAATATAATTAGCTGTTCCTAGCTTTTCAATTACTGTTCCTAAGGACCAAGCTAGAATAAGAATACCACAGGCTACAGCTAATGCTTTAGCTCCATCAATCCAACCTTCCATAATTTCTTCTACTTCTAAATTCCCTTTAAATAGTCCTAATATTCCTGCAACTATTGTACCACTAAACGAAGCCCATAGAAGAACTACACTAGAATCAGCATTTCCAAATGCTTCTCTAAGTCCCACATCGGCTGCTAATCCACCACCATTATACCATAAACCAACTAAAGAAACTATAATAACTGTAATAATAGGTAAAAAAGCATCATACCATTTCATACTATTATTTTCTTTATAATTCATCTCTGTTAGTTCTTCAGAAGCCATTGGTGTGGCCCCATCTGCTAATACCTTTCCAGTTTTTCTAGCCCTTTGCTCTGCTTGATGCATAGGACCTATATCTTTGCCAGTCCAAATAACTACTAAAATCATAAATAAAGCTAATATACTGTAAAATCGATACGGAATTGTTTTAAGGAAAACAGAATAAACATTTTGCTCAATGCCTAACTTAGTAAAAGCATCCTGAATTAATCCCATTTCATAACCAACCCAAGTTGAAATAAATGCCATACTAGTTACAGGTGCGGCTGTACAATCAACAATATAAGATAACTTTTCTCGGGATACCTTTAACTTATCTGTAATCGACCGCATTGTAGTTCCTACAATCAAACTATTAGCATAATCATCAAAGAAGATTAATACACCCATTATCCATGTAGCTAACTGTGCTTTTTTAACAGTTTTATACCTGTTAAGTATAAACCCAACAACAAATATTTTAATTTGTTGTTTCGGCAGTTAACCCTTTCCTTAGCTAAGTACTTTTGATAACTGCTCCTCTACCTTATTATTTTGTTTATATTTAGAATAACACACATTAGTAACTAAAGCAAGAAAAAAATAATTTCATCCTTATTTTAGTTTATATTTATCATCTTTAACTTATCTTCTGCTGGGGTTAAAAAGAAAACCTTCTTAATCTCCTTTTCTTTTAAAGATAGTTCAACAATATCATAAGGATAGGTAATCATTTGGATTACAGCTTGATTTGGTGACGGTCCAACTGCTTTAACAGTTACAATTAAATTATCATCTTTTTTTCTAATCTCTTTTATTTTAATTTGAAATCCTCCTGATGAACGCTCGCCTAATGAAGCATAAACAGCAATCCTATTATTTAATGATAAATTTTCAATACCTCTTAGCTTGTTGCGTAACTGACCAATGGAATTAGGCGTTATTAGTTTCATTTGCCCTTGTTTAATAGATTCACTACTTAACTTTCTACCCTCTAATTTTTCTGTGTTATTATAAATAACTTTTCCTTGCCTTAAATTACAACCACTAATTGCTAAGACTATTAATAGATTTAAAATTATTATTTTGTACTTCATAATTATCTCTCCTTGTTTGTTATATTGTTTATTATATTATAATTTTGTCTTTTTTGCAATCTTTATGGTCTTAAGTGACTAATATTTTAATGAATAAGTTTAGGTTTGATTTAAAGGCATTTCTGGGATATTTTCTTCTCCATAAGTTAATAATAACCTTGAAAGGAGGCCCACAAATGATGTTAAATGAAATTAAAAATCAACTAAGCAAAACTATGGATGATAACCAAGAAACAAATCATTATTCTAAATTAATTGTTACAGCGGCTGGAGCATTTCTATTAGGTAGAATTATGGGCTTTATTAAAAAAAAGTAGCTTTCTTTCAAAAAAGCCAGGAAACCCTGGCTTTTTTACAATATTAGATTAAATCACTTATTCCGACAAACTTTATTCCTATCTTATCTAACGAAGGTAATATTTTACTTAAAACTGAAAAAGTTATTCTCCCACCATGTGGGCCAACATGACCAATCCCTATTGCTTGACCTTCTTTGATAGCATGAGCTACTAATAATAAAAGATTCTTTCTAATATCACCATAATCTTTTTTATTATCTAAAAACACATCCCTTTCTAAGTAAGGAACTTCTAATTTATTAGCTAGCTGCCCTACAACTGATTTAGAAGTAGTACGACTATCTATAGCTATTAAATTATTACTTTTTGCTACCTTTAAAATAGCTTCCATTACTCTTTTATTAGCAGTAGCTTTAGAACCAGTATGATTATTAAACCCAATTGCTGTTGGAATATCAATTATTGCTTCTTGAACTCTAGATTTAATCTCCTTAGTCGATAAACTAGTTAAAATTGGTTTAGAACCTAACCAACTTAACTTACCCTTTTCTGACTCCATTGGTAAATGTACAATTACATCAAATCCATTTTCCTTAATCTCTCTTGCCTCTTCAGTTGAAGTTTCTTTAAAGGGTAAGATAGCGCAAGTTATCTTTTGTTCTAACTTTAGTATTTCATCTGTTCCTGCAGCCCTATTTCCAAAATCATCAATGATAATTGCTACTTTAGCTGGTCCTCGTCTAACTCTAAAAGGAGATTTAAAATTAATATAAGATGACAGTTTTGCTTTCCGACCATTAATTAAGAAATAACCTGTTTTAGCACCATTTATTCTACCACCAATTTGAAGTAAAGAATCAATTAATGCAAATTGTTCCATTAATTTTAGTTTATATATCTTAGATGAAAAATTATAATATATTTTACCATTTTTATAACCTACATCTTTAAGTGCTATCTTTGCATTATGAGATAAATCTATAGCTAAACTTTCAATTCTTTTTCTCACCTGATAACTTTCATGATCTACAACTTTATTTATAGCTTGACTAACAGAAGAATAAAGAATTACATTTCTAATTTTGGCCCTGACTATAGTTTTTATTCCTTTTTGGCCTGGAGTTATAGCTAGTCTTTCATTTGCTAATAAATTATTTCCTTTTATAAAAAAGGTAAATATAGATGAAAATAAGAACACACTAATCACTACAATAAAATGGATTCTTTTTTCTACTTTAAATTTTATCATTTTATTATAACAACTCCTAAATCCTTTACCATATTATATTCAAAATCAAACCAGAAATATCACTATATATATCCTATCAATATAGATAAATTAAAAAGGCTCTGGTATTTACGTAAATACCAGAGCCTTTTTACCGCTAAAACTTATATTTTATCATAAAATCATTTTCAGACCAAATATGATTAAGATTACCCCACCTAAATAATCAGCATACTTCTCAATAACCATAAAGCTTTTAATGTAGTTACTAATTACAAAAGAAACAAAGGTAAGTAAGCAAGCAACCAATCCAATCACAGTCGCTCTTAAAAGAATAAGCTTTAAACTTAAATTATATAGTACTGAAAAACCAATTCCTAAAGCATCAATACTAACACTTACTCCTAAAATTACATAAGTTATTAAATCTAACTTTGTATAAACACAAGCCTCGTCATCTTCATGACCTTCTTTTAATAGTAATAAACCCAATAATAAAATTACTACTCCACTAATATATCCACTGATATTAAAATAATTACCATCAATATAACTACCAAATAAAGCTCCTAATAAAACAAATAGAAATTGAAAACTTCCAAAAGATAAAATAAGATTTCCTCTTTCAATTTTATCTAATTTATTACCACAACTTATTCCTAAAGCAACACCAAAAGCATCTAAAGCTAGTGCTATAGCAATTGGCATAATTTCTAACATTTAATTCACTCCCTACAATTAATCAGTAAAAAAATCAAAAATATTACTTAATGTACTGGTATCATTTTTATACAACTCAGTATAACCACATTTGCTACAAGTTATAGTAGTGAATTTTTTATTTTGCACATCAAATACTTTAGATAAACCTCCTCCAGTAGCAGAAAAAGTATCAGATTCATAATTTTTATTACCACACTTCGGACAAGTATAGTCTTTAGACATTTTTTCACCTCCCAACCTTTAATATTATACATCATAATAAGTAGATTGTCAGATTATAATATTCATGATATAATATCAATATCACACACTAATAGAAAAGGGGCCAAATAATGAAAAATAAAATTGCAATTTTAACAGATAGTACATGTGATTTACCTCAAAAATTATTAGATAATTTACCTGTTAGCATCTTACCATTAAAAATTATTTATTCCGATAAAGAATATCAAGATAGAATTGAAATCAAACCACAAACAGTTTATGATAACTTCTCTACTGAGATCCCTACTACATCCATGCCTTCACCGACAGATGCTCAAGAAAAACTACTCAAACTAAAAGAAAAAGGTTACACTCATATAATTGCTATTCATATTTCAAGTGGTTTAAGTGGAACTTACAATATGGTGCAAATGGTAAGTCAACAGCTAAAAGATTTAACAATAGAAGTTATTGATTCCCAATCACTCTCAATTGGTTTAGGAAGTATTGTATTATATACTGCTAATTTAATTAAACAAGATTTAAGTTGGCAACAAATAATTAATAAGACCAACAACAAAGTAGATAATACTGAGATTTTTTTCGTACTAAAAACTTTAAAGTACCTTCGTAAAGGTGGTCGTATTGGTAAAGTTAAAGGGGCAATTGGAGATTTGTTAAATATCAAACCAATCATTTCTATTAATCAAGAGGGTAAATATTATACTTATAAAAAAGCCAGAGGTCGTAAAAGATCAATTAATCAACTCTATAAAATAACTAGAAAGAAAATTAAAGAAGGGGTTAGTAAGGTTAATGTAATGCATGGTAATGCTTTACCTGAAGCAAAAAAGCTATTGAATCGTTTTAAAAAATTAAACAATGTTAATAAAACATTTTTAGGACAAATTAGTCCAGTTATGGTAGTCCATACTGGTCCAGGATTAATTGGAGTTGTAGTTGAAAAATCAAACAGATATAATTAGTAGAGAATCTCTACTAATTATATCTGTTTTACAAAATTATCTATTCTATTTAAAGCCTCATAAATATTATCTAAAGAAGCAGCATATGAACATCTAATAAACCCTTCTCCACTTTCTCCAAAGACATTACCTGGAATTACAACCACCCCTTCTTCTTGTAATAAACGCTCCGAAAATTCTTCAGAGCTTAAGCCAGTTGATTGAATAGAAGGAAAAACATAAAAAGAACCATGTGGTTTAAAACAGTCTAATCCAATATCATTTAGACCCTTAACAATCACTCTTCTTCTTTGGTTATAAGCTTTAATCATCTTTTTCTTTTCCTGGTTGCCATTTTTTAATGCCTCTAAAGCAGCCTTTTGGCCCATAATAGGAGCACATAACATAGTATACTGGTGAATTTTCATCATAGATTTAATTACCGGTTTAGGAGCTACAGCGTAGCCTATTCTCCAACCAGTCATAGCATAAGCTTTAGAAAAACCATTAAACACAATAGTTCTCTCTTTCATCCCTGGTAAACTAGCAAAACTAGTATGTTCTCCATCATAAGTTAAATCACTATAAATTTCATCTGCTAATACAATTAAATCATGTTCTTTTACTACTTCAGCAATTTCTAATAAATCATCATAATCCATAGTAGCCCCAGTAGGATTATTAGGATAACATAGTACTAACAATTTACTCCGTGGTGTAATAGCTTCCTTTAAGTTATCTGCGGTTAACTTAAATTCATCTTCTCTGGATGTTTGAACACGTACTACATCTCCTTCCGCCAATCTTGCTGCAGGTTCATAAGAAACATAACTAGGCTCAGGAAGTAATAACTCATCTCCTTTAGATAATAAAGTCCGCAGGGCCAAATCTAATGCCTCACTAACTCCTACTGTAACTAATACCTCTTCTTTTGGATTATAACTTAAATTATGCTCCTGAGCTAAATAATTTACAATTTCTTTTCTTAATTCTAACAATCCATAATTAGACGTATACATTGTAGCACCTTGTTCTAAAGAATAGAAAGCACTTTCTCTAATATGCCAAGGAGTAACAAAATCCGGTTCTCCTACTCCTAGTGAGATTACATCGTCTACTCCTGATACCAAATCAAAAAATTTCCTGATTCCTGAAGGGGAAACCTCTTGTACCTTAGTTGAAATTATTTCTTCCCAATTCATGGAGAAACCACTAGCCGTTCAGCTGCTTTTTGATCCCCTTTAAAAATTATTCCATCTTTCTTATAAGTTTTTAACATAAAATGAGTCGTAGTACTTTCTATTGGTTCTATTGTAGCCAATTTTTCTGCTACAAATAAAGCTACTTCTTTCATTGTTCTCCCTTCTATTTTAACAGATAGATCATAGCCCCCTGACATTAAATAAACAGATTTAACTTCAGAAAATTTATAAATTCTCTTTGCTACTGCATCAAACCCTAGATCACGTTCAGGAGTAACTTTAACATCGATAAAAGCTGTTACAATTTCTTTATCAGTCTTATCCCAATCAATTAAAGTATGATATTTAACAATTACATTCTCTTCTTCTAACTTATTAATTTCCATTTTAACTTTATTTGCAGGAATATCTAACATAGTAGCAATCTCTTTTGAAGATAAATCACTATCATTCTCTAATAATTCTAAGATTTCTTCCCTCATTTTATCTCTCCTTCTCCACTACTTATTATTTATTTATCTACTAGTTAAAACTAATTATAATAATAATTTCATAGTAAGTCAACATTATTTAGATACAAATGGATTGTTAGGGATATAAAAACGCCATAATTTGTCTTTATATTCTTCAGCATAATCAATATTAATTCGTTTAGCAGAAACAACTTCACAACTCTTGCCCTCATCAATTACATATATCTTCTCTCCGCTAGTTAAGTCATAATTGTTTAGACTTTTATCAATTTCTAATGCTTGACATAGTTTTCCAGGTCCATTGGTTAAATCTGCACTGCGATTACTTTTAATCTGTCGCCTTTTTTCTATTACTTCTAAAGCTGTAAGTGGTTCGATAGCTCTAATTAATACAGCCTCTGGATTATTTTCTTTACTTGTTACAATATTAAAACAATAATGAATGCCATAAATCTGATAAACATATGTATAACCTCCTGGAGCAAACATTGCTTTAGTCCGCTTAGTTTTTTTATTTTGATAAGCATGACAAGCCTTATCATACGGGCCAATATAAGCTTCTGTCTCTACTATTTTACTCTTTATCTTTTTATTATCTAATTCTCTAACTAAAACTTTACCTATTAATTCTTGCGCCACAGTTAAAGTATCCTGTTGATAAAAGTTAGTATCTAGTCGCATATTATCCCTCCCCAAATTAAAACAGGCCCAACTTGGCCCTGTTTTCTTACTCTATTAATTCTTTAAATTTATCCCTGCTAGTAACGGGGGCTAAACAACTAAAATCTTCACAAACATAAGCTGTTGTTTCTCCATTTTTTACTTGGTAATCTTTTATATAGGAAATTAATTCAATTAACTTGTCATTATTTTTAGTATCCTTAACTACAACTACACTAAAAGGATTAAATTTCTGTTGAAAGATATCAATCATCTCTGTTTCTTCCTTGGCTTTAACAATTATAACTTCTTTTCCAGGTTGCTGGTTAAATAAAACTGATATTAAAAAGGCTGAATAAGCTCTTGGTGCCTTCCTAACTTGATTATAAAAATATTCAAATTGTTGCTGAGCCATATCGCTTAATTCTTGATTACTAACAAGTTTAGATAATTTTAATAAATTTAAAGTAGCTATTGAATTTCCTGAAGGTAAAGCTCCATCTCTTACTCTCTTAGGTCTAGTAATTAATTTTTCTCCATCACTACCATATAAATAAAACCCACCATCTTCTTGGTCCCAGAAAAAATGGATTAAATCCTTATTTAAAATTAAAGCTCGCTCTAAATAATTGGCATTAAAATTAGCTTGATAAAGCTCTATTAACCCCCAAATATAAAAAGCATAATCATTAACATATCCTAAATAATCTGCTTCACCTTCTCTATATCTAGCTAATAATCTACCATCATCTTTTCTTATTAAATTATCCCAGATAAAATCAGCTGCTTCTTTAGCATAGTTTAGATATTCTTCTTTATCTAATATCTTTCCTGCTTTAGCAAAAGCTACAATCATTAATCCATTCCAAGCAGTTAAGATCTTATCATCCTTTGCTGGCCTAACTCTTTTCTCTCTAGCTAAAAATAACTTCTTTCTGGCTTTCCTAAATTCATGATTAATCTTTAATTTATCACGTTCTGTCTTAATTAAATTTGGTATATTCTTTCCCGCAAAATTTCCTTCAGGAATAATATTATACGTCTGACAAAATTGGCTTCCTAACTTATCTCCTAAAGCTTCTTTTACTTCCCCTGGCTGCCATAAATAGTATTTACCTTCTTCTCCTTCTGAATCAGCATCCTCGGCAGAATAAAAAGCTCCTTTTGATGAAGTCATATCCCGGTTAATATAAGCTAAAATTTCTTCAGCTATCTTAGCATAAATCTCCTTTTCTAAAACTTGATAACCTTCCAGATAGACAATAGTCAATAATGCATTATCATATAGCATCTTTTCAAAATGGGGTGCTAACCATTTTTCATCTGTTGCATAACGAGAAAAACCATATCCTATATGGTCATAAATCCCTCCCTGATACATACTATCTAAAGTTTTTTCTACTATAGATAAAACCTCTTGGTCATTATGAATTTTACCATATCTTAATAAAAACATTAAATTATGGGGACTAGGAAACTTAGGAGCAGAACCAAAACCACCATATTGGGCATCAAAGCTACTCTTTAAACTACTAACTGCCTCCTTAACTAATTTATCTAAATCATTACTAGAAAAATTGGCAGCTTGCTTCTTCATATCTTGTTGCTTAATAGCTTGTACTAATTCTTCGCTAGACTCTAATATCTTTTCTTGTTGATTAGACCACTTCTTTGTAATTTGATCTAGTATTTTTAATAAACCAGGACGCCCCCTTTTAGTTTGCTTAGGAAAGTAAGTACCAGCAAAAAAAGGTCTTTTATCAGGAGTCATAACTACTGTTAAGGGCCAACCTCCCCTACCAGTCATTGCTTGACAAACTGACATATAAATATCATCAATATCAGGCCTTTCTTCTCTATCCACTTTAATAGAAACAAAATTTTCATTTAAAACATTTGCTACCTCTTGGTCTGCAAAAGATTCTCTCTCCATTACATGGCACCAATGACAAGTAGAATAACCTATTGATAAAAAAACTGGTTTATTCTCTTCTTGAGCTTTCTTAAATGCTTCCTCACTCCAAGGATACCAATTTACAGGATTATGTGCATGCTGTAATAAATAAGGACTCTTTTCATTTGCTAGTCTATTAACTGGTGTAGTTTCTACCACGAATTTAACCTCCTATAAAATAGAACTTAATTGATATATAGTGGTACTTCTTAATCAGGCATTGTGTGGCTTTTTCCTTAAATAGTTTTTGTTCATTTCATTCTAGGTAAAATGAGATAAACCAAATCATAGATTTGCTTATTCATATCTATTTTACCTTTCATTCAAAGCATATGAACAAAAACTATAAGACAGTCCAAAAGCCCCACAATACCTTTAATAATTGCTGGAGAGGGTTTCGCAACGACTCCTAAATTTTTAATTAATGAGTCTTAGTGAACTGGAATAAAAATAAGGTTTGGGTTAGCTAATCACCTGTTTTTGATTAGCTTAACCTTATTTTTATGGAAGTAAGCTTAGACGAATTTTGAGAAATTTATTTAGTGAGAAATCCTCTCTCAGCAATCCAAAAGTTAAACTATATATCAATACCCTATCATTTTAAAGTTTATTATCTATAATTTTTACTTAATTAACTAGTTTTATTCTTTCTTTTGTTTTGTTATTACTTTCTTAATCTTCTTAGTTCCATCTTCTTCTACTTCTACTATTTCCTCTTCTACTTCTAGTACTTCTGAATTATCTTTCTTAGTTTTATAATCAGTAGCTTCTAAATCAGCCTGAGATGATTTCTGTAACTCTAAACCTGTACTGAGAACAGAATCTACTTTTTCCTGTAATTGAATTAATTTATCTACTGTAATATCATCTAAATCCATAACTCTTTTCAAATCCTCTGCTTCTGCATCAATTAATTCAGCCAAAGCAGTTTTTTCTAAAGCACTTGCTTGAATTACATCTGTTAATACTTCCTCTTTATCTTTAGTTTCAATAGATACTTTTTTCATATTACTCCCCCTTATTTTTAGTTATATTAAAGTATATTGTATAAGGAAGTAAAATATTACAATTTAATGTTCATAAGTGACCAAGTAACTAATAAATTTAACCTAAAAAGAATTCTGCCTCCATAGCAGAACCCTTTTTAAACCATATTTATTTTCTAGAAACAATAAAATTAGGTTGTGTAACGCATCCTGTAGCACTAGCGATCACATTCTCTTTTCCAGCCCGAGTATAAATCCCTTGTAAATCTTGATTATAACAAAAAAGCCCTAAGGTATGCTTATAAGATTCAAAATTTAACTCCTGATTAGTAAACGTAGCTAATTTTATTTCTGGGACTAGACAAAACTCTTGGGCCAAATATTTCTCAGCTTCAAGATTAGATAACTTGTTTTGCCACTCTTTTGGGGCTACATCTTGCCCAATAGTAACTCCCTCAGATCCATAACTATCTTTTGGTTTTAAAACTAATTGATCTTTAGTTTGCTTAATATACTCTATTTGTTCTTCATCTGCCGGATCAACCACGACCGTATAAGGAATATATTTTTCAATAAATTCTTGCTCTTCTTTAGTTAAAAAAGATACTTTATCTTGATCATGTAAAATAGCAAAAATAATCTTATTATGTATAACTTGCGATCTTATTGGGCCAACAACACAAACATCTTGATTCTTATAAGCTGCTATAAAGTCACCAATTTCTTCGTAATGATCCATTAAATCAGTAGTCACAGCTCGCCGATAAATTAAATCAATCTTAAAATCATCTATGTACAGATCTCCTTTATCATAAGTTAAATCCCGAGGATCAACTATTTTGGCTTCTAAACCTTCTTCTTCTAGCTTTTCTTTAAAAAATTTAAATTCACTCTCCATCCCATAACTATTAAAATCCATAATAGCTACATTAGGATCTTTTTTAGTAACACTAAATTGATTATAATTCCCTAATAAGGTATCAATCCAACTATCTAACAAGTCACAATACATTAGATCATAGTCCTCTTTTAAATCATTAACTGCTTTAGATTCTAAAAAATATTGCTCTAAAGTATTAGTCTTTACCATTCCTGATGACCCGTCAGCATTCAATTCACAAAATTTAATCTTATCTTTACCATAATAGAAGATATCACAACGTTCCATTGGTAAGTTACACTCATAACCAGGATCAACTAAAATAAGTTCCTCTAACTTTTTAGAAAAATCAAAGTAAGAACGAAACTCTTCACTAGTTAAATACTCATCTACTACTTTATTTAAAATATTATTTAATTTATCGACTAAATGACTAAAGTTATCTAATTCTGTACTGTTAAAAAATAATGGATTATATAAAAAAGGAATTACTCTCCCATTATAATAGGCATAAGAATCTTCTAATTGCTTATATAATCTTTGATAATCTTGATAATAGTCATCGCCTTTTTTCAAAATTTCCTGATACTTAATAGTAGCTTCTTGCACTTATTCTCCTCCTCTAAAGTTTATAATTAAGAATACATGGTTTAATGGCTTCTTTTTTATTTTCTTGGCGTAGTCTTTCTTTTAGCCTACTTGCCGGTGTCTTTCTTTCTCTAACTAATTCTTCTAAAGGTTTTAAATACTCAAGTTCTACTTCTTTTAAACCTGCTTTAGCCCAGTTAATATACTTACTTGCTATCTCTAAAATATCATAATCACCTAATTTAGTCTTGACACCTTGTTTAATAATTGCCTCTTTAGCTTCTAGAACATCCTCTAATCTAAATAGCTTTGAAAAATTAACTGCTTTATCTAAACTTGCTTGATTATAAAATAATCCTTTCCAAAAAGATACTAGAGCAAAACTAAGTTCAGGTGGTAATGAATCAGCCATCCTAATCTCAATAAATTGCTTGGCCCGTACATCTGGAAAAACCATAGTCAAAATATGTTCTAAATCCTGTAAGCAAAAATCTCGCTGAGCAAAAACTTGTCTATTTGTCTGAGAGCCAGTAGCCTGATAACTCTTATCTTGCTTAATTAATATCGACTCTTTTGACAAAATATATTCAGCATATTTCCTATAATCAAAATCTGAAGCAAAACTTTCTTGAACTACTCCTGTTCTAGTTGGATCAGTATGATTCCAAATCAAGGTTCTTAAAGCTTGTTTATCATAAATTTGTCCTTCAAAAATAGGTGCATTATCTAACAAAATACTCAATACTGGTGATAAAAAGTTAGCTACTCTAAATTTATCTATAAAATCCTGTTCACTCTCATAATCTAAAGCAATTTGAAAAGCTGCAGTTCCTTTCATCATATTATGAGCATATTGACCTTTTTCATTAAAATAATCAGACATTATTTTATACCTTTGTTTAGGATTCCAAGCAATTTGATTAATCTTACTAGCTGGTTGATAACCTAAACTAATCAAATAGTAATTATACTCTTCTAAAATAGGTATTAAATCTTGTAAAAACTGGTCGTAAACCTCTTCTAATTCTTTAATTTCAGCGCAGGGATAAATTCCTAATTCTACCTGCCCACCTGGTTCTAAAGTTATATCAGCTTGAGAAGAGGAAAGTTGAATTAAATTACCTTCTTCTTTTTTTCCTTGCCAACCTTTAGCTTGTAACTGATATAATAAATCTTCAATTCCATTCTGTTCTTGATATGTAATAGTTCTTAAACCATTTTTATCTACTACAAAATGTTCAATTTCAACACCTATTTTTTGTTCTTCTGTTTCACCAACTCTAAAATAACTTTCCAATTCATTTAATAATTCTCTATACTCCATTCCTTTTCACCTCAACTTTTAAATCAATAATATACCATATTTTAGTCTTGATAACTATTTTTATTATATCATTAGACTAGTTAATAATAAAGGATATTATTTAGACATCTAATTATATATCTTATTATTGACAATTAGATATTTTAATACTACAATATACAATACATACTACTAAGGAGGAGATTTAATCTATGACACAAGAATACAATGTAGTGCATGCTTGTATTAGAGTTCTTGATTTAGAAAAATCAATTAAATTTTACCAAACAGCATTAAACTTTGAAGTAGCAAGAAAAAGAGACTTCCCAGAAGCTGAATTTACACTTGTCTATCTTAAAAGTAAAACAAGCAATTTCGAACTAGAACTTACTTATAACTATGACCGTAAAGAACCTTATACCATTGGCAACGGCTTTAGTCATCTTGCTGTAACTGTGGAAGATTTAGAAGCTTCATACCACAAACATCAAGAACTTGGTTATCAAGTAAGTGAGCTAAAAAGTTTAGATAAAGAAGCAAGTGGTGGCTACTATTTCTTAACTGACCCTGATGGTTACAGGACTGAAGTCATACAAAAATAATTCTAAAAATCCCCCACCTTTAAAGGTGGGGGATTTATTAATAAAATTGATTGAATTTATAGTTAAAGTATTTTACTGCCGTAGCTGCTGTAGAATTACGCATAGCAAGCCTTTTTTGATAATATTTATAGCGTCCTAATACTTTAAATAAATAATTATCATATAATTGATCTACATCAGGACTAACCCCACTAAGTCCTTGGTTATAAGATAAAATAGCCTGATAGAGATTACCTCTATATTTATCAAATGCTAAACCTAAATAATAAACTGCAAATCTAATTCCTAAATCTGTTGCATTTAATATACTCCATTTATTATAATCCACTCCTAATTGCTTTGCTATCCATTTAGCTGTATTAATTTTCATACTTGCAACTCCTATACTATCTCCATTATCATAGTCAGCTCGAGAAACAAAATTTGTTTCTGTTTCTATAATAGCTGTTACTAATAAAGGATCAATATTAACATTTAATTCTCTAGAATAATAATCGGACCAATAAATAATAGATTCAGTATATTCTTGAACTCTCTCTTTAGAGAGATCTATGTTAGTATTATATGCTACACTATGAATATACTTAATTCGATAAGATATGTAACTTCTTACTGCCTTATGATCATAAGCTAGAGAATTGAGACTAAAACTAACAATTATTAACACTAAACAAACTAAGATAAACCTTATTTTCATATTCTACCTCCTTGCCAATTAATAATAGCTATTATTAATTGGTTGCACTCTAGTATTTAATATAAATAATCAAACTATACTTTGCAAGTAAAAAAAGTAATTAAAATTAATCTATCTACTATTTTTATACAAACTTATCATATTTTATTAAAACATACGCATAATAATGACATTATATTCGCTTATTTGAAATAATTTAAAAATGATATCACCAACAATTGAATATTAATCAGTGGATTAGATATACTAAAAATGAAATATACTAGAAAGGAGCCAAAACAATGAGCTCATTAGCCTTAACTTTAGTAATTATTGGTGCTCTAAATTGGGGATTAATTGGTTTATTTGGTTTTAATTTAGTTTCTGCTATATTTGGAACTGGTTTTCTGAGTAGAATAATTTATTCTTTAGTTGGATTATCTGGGTTATATTCTGTTAGTTTTTTATTTGGCGAGCAGGAACATGTTGAGTAATAATCATATAAAAAGGCCTTCTATATAGAAGGCCTTAAACTATTTCCTTACCCGATAAATTATGTACTTTACCTGCACTAAGCAAAGAAGAATGTTTACTAACCAGTTCTTGTAAAGCTGCTTTACTGACCTCTTGTTCTGAAATCAAATCAGCTATATCATACATAGATAACCATTTAAGATCTGCCTTAGATAATGCTTTAGCTAGTCTAGATTTCCAGGTTAAAAATTTATTTGGTGATGTTTCTTCTATAGCTACTTTAGCTTGCACTAAAAATCTAATATCAGAATGTCCCGAACTTATTGTCTCTTGCTGCAAATTAATCAATCGTTTTGCTAAACTATCTAGATTCTTAGTTTTTATTGCGTCTTCTATTATGGGTTCAAGTGATTTAAATCTAAGTTGATCTTCATTTAATTCAATATTTTCAAAATAACTTTTTATTTGCGAAATTAAGCCTGGTTCTAAATAACATAAACATTGCTCTTGGTGTTTAATTCCTGCTTCTAAAAAGGATATAGCCTTAACTAGAAAATGTTCCTCCCCGTAATAAAGACTACATAAATGACCATTATAATTAATTCCCTTCATATTAGCCCCCTAATTTTTACATAGTTTACCAGTTATTATAACATATTATGTAATAAATGACAAATAATTGAGTAAGTTATCTAAAATAAATAACAAGGAGTCTTAACATGAAGATATACAAAAAGTGCACTAATATATGTATAAAATGCTTATCTGAATGTGAGGCATCTTTAACTTTCTCACTGCAAGAATCTAAAAAAGATAACCAGCTAGATTGTATTAATCTCTTATTAGATTGTATTGATATATGTTCTATAACAATTAGATATCTCTTATACAATAGCAGATTTATAAGAGATATCTGCTATAAATGTGCTATTATTTGCAACAATTGTGCGAAAGTATGTGCTAAATCATCCAATAAACATTATCAATCTTGTGTAGAGATTTGCCATAAGTGTGCTAAAAAATGCAAAAAGATAGCAAGCTTTTCCTTAAATCAACTAGCTTAATAATCTTATATACAAAAAACAGGGAGCCTATATAGGCTCCCTCTAATATTAGACAGATTTTTTCTTTTCTACTGTAGCATCTTGTCCTTTGGTTAAAAATAATGTTAACGCTCCACCTGCTGTTATTATTCCAATAGGAGTAGCAATTGCTAATGATAATTGAAATCCTTCTGGAGCAGCAAATATATAAGAGATTGAAACTGCTGTCATAAAGGTAGCTGGAATAGTAGCAATCCAGTGTAGTTTATCCTGCTGGGCCAAATACGCAGCTCCAGCCCATAATGCCATCATGGCTAAAGTCTGATTAGACCAAGCAAAGTATCTCCAGATAATACTAAAATCAACTTGTGATAAGATAATACCTATCATAAAGATTGGAATAGCAATCTTAAATCTATTAGTTTTATCTTTTTGGTCTAGCTTAAGCATATCTGCTAAAGCCAATCTAACACTTCTAAATGCTGTATCACCAGAACTAATTGGTAAAGCTATAACCCCCAACATAGCCATTATACCACCAGTCACTCCTAACATACTATCACTGATTTCTTTAACTACTCCACCAGCTCCACCAAGACTATTCAGAGCTTCAGATAAACCTACTGTATCACCAAAAAAAGTCATAGAAGCTGCCGCCCAAATTATAGCTATAATTCCTTCTGCTATCATAGCACCATAAAAAACTTTTTTTCCATCATCTTCATTATCTAAGCACCGAGCCATTAAGGGAGATTGGGTAGCATGAAAACCACTAATTGCTCCACAAGCTATCGTTACAAATAAGAATGGCCATAAAGATAATGATTTAGGATGTAGATTAGCTAAAGTAAGATTTGGAATATTATAATCGCCAATAATTAATCCACCACCAACTCCTAAAGCCATTATTAATAAAGCACCACCAAGCAATGGATAGAATTTAGCAATAATTTTATCTACTGGTAAAATAGTGGCTAAGAAATAATAAGAAATAATAAGTACTAACCAAGCATTAAGACTAAGTCCTGTCATACTAGCCAATAATTTAGCTGGACCAGTCATAAATACAGTCCCTACTAAAATCAATACTAAAATAGAGAAGACCCTCATAAACTTACGGGCACCTTCACCTAAATAATCCCCTACTATTTCAGCAACAGTAGCACCATCATCTCTAACTGATATCATCCCAATTAAATAATCATGTACTGTTCCAGCAAAGATACAACCTAGTACAATCCATAAAAAAGCAGCTGGGCCAAATAAAGCCCCCATTACTGCACCATAAATTGGCCCTAGACCAGCAATATTTAGTAATTGAATTAAAAATGCTCTAGGCCAACTCATCGCTATATAATCCACTCCATCACTTTTAGTGTGAGCTGGTGTTTCTTTTGTTTTCTCTGCTCCAAAAATTTTTGTTACAAAATTACCATAAAAGATATAACCAGCTATTAAGATTAATATTCCACCAAGATATGATAACACTAGTAACTCCCCCTTTTACTTTATAAGTTTAGAGGTTATAAACTTATAAAACTTATATCCGTTATTCATATTATACAATGGTTAATTTTTTAAATAATAATTTTAAACTGAATAACAGAAATCAGGGGCTGAATTACATTATACACTACTAAAAAAATAATCCCCTAGCTAGGAGATTATAGATTAAATATACTCTTGATTTTTTCTACCTTAGCTCTACTAACCGGAACTTTAATTTCTCCTTGATTATCCATCACAACTTGATATTTTCCTTTAAACCAAGGAATTACTTCCTTAACATGCTTTAAATTAATCAAAAAACTACGATGAACTCTAAGAAATTGAGTAGTTGGTAGTTTTTCTTCTAAGTCTTTTAAAGTAAAATCAACTTCATATTCTTGCTTATACGTTTTTACATACACTTTACAATTACGAGTATGAAAAACTATAAGTTCAGTATAAGGAATCAATTTAATTCTACTTCGTTTACCTTTAACTGGCAATTTTTTAATTTTAGCAATTTCATTATCATCTTGAGGTAGTTTATTAAATAAAGCTTCTATCTTATTTTCTAGTAGTTGCTGCTGATTACTAAAGTAATAGTCTTTAACTCGCTTTATAGTCTCTACTAATCTATCTTGTTCATAAGGTTTTAAAATATAATCAATAGCTTCCACTTCAAAAGCTTGCAGAGCATATTCATCATATGCTGTAAGAAAGACAATAATAGTTTTTTTCTCTAATTTCTTTATTTCTTGGGCTACTTCCAGTCCTGTCTTACCAGGTAATTGAATATCTAAAAAGACTAAATCAGGCTCTTTTTCTTTAATTATTTCTAAAATTTCTAGCCCATCTTTAGCACTTCCAATTAACTTCACATCATCAATTTCTTCTAATAAAAAGCTTAATTCATTACGAGCTGGTAATTCATCTTCAACAATTACTGTTTTTAATCTATTCATCAATATCTTCCTTTCCTACTTGCGGAAGATTAATTGTAACAGTTGTACCTTGACCTAATTTACTATTAATCATTAATCCATATTCAGTACCATAAATTTTCTTAATTCTTTGGTTGACATTAGATAAACCAATTTGATCACTAGTAGAATCCATTTCTAAAAGATTTCCCGGATCTTCTTTAATACCTACCCCATCATCTATCACTTGTAACAATAAATCCTCTTCTTTCTTAGCTAAAATCTTGACTTGACCTGGGCCAACCTTAGGAGATATCCCATGTTTAATAGCATTTTCTACTAGAGGTTGTAAAATAAAGCTAGGTAATTGATAATCAGTTAAGTCTTCCGATATTTCTAATTCTACCTTTAATTTCTCCTCAAATCTAGCTTCTTCAATATCTATATAATAGTGCACAAATTCTAACTCTTGTGCTAAAGAAATCATTTGACAACTCTGATTTAGAGTCTTACGCAAAAATTTAGCTAATTTCATTATTAATTCTCGCGCCCGTTTAGGGTCAGTTCGACAAAAAGAACTAATAGTATTTAATGAATTAAATAAAAAATGTGGCCGCACCTGAGCCTGTAAAGCTTTAAGTTCAGCTTCAGTAGCTAATTTAGCTTGTTGCTTTAAACTTGAGAGATGAAGTTGAGTCGATAATAAATTAGCTATCCCCCAAGCTAATTCAATATCTAATCCATTAATACTTCCTTCTTCAGTCTTATATAATTTTAACGTTCCAATTACTTTTTTCTCAACTCCTTTAGTTAGTGGTGCTATAACAGCTCCTTTAAGAGTACATTCATCAACTGGACAACCAATCTCTTCTTTAGTAGAAATTATCTTTAATTGTCCTTGATTTAAAGCTTCTTTAGTAGCCTGCGTTATAATTTCTTCTTGCGGTCGATGATGATACTGCTCTTTGCCACAATGAGCTAATACTTCTTTACGGTTAGTTATTGCTACTGCAGATAAATCTGTTACCTGTAAGATGATTTTAGCCGTTTCTCTAGCAGATTCATAATTTAATCCTTCCTGTAAATAGGCTAAGCTTTGATTAGCTATTTCTAATGCCTTATAAGCCTGTAAAGCTTTAACTTTTTCCTTCTTCTCCAAATCCTTATGCAGAATATAAATAAAGAAAGCAACCCCTAAAGCATTACTTAAAATCATTGGCACAGAAATTATTTTAACCAATTCATAAGCTCTAGCATAAGGATTGCTTAAGATTAAAACTAAAGCCATCTCCAAAATTTCTAATCCAACTCCTAATAAAAAGCCTTCTTTAAGACTAATCTTGCGTAAAGATCGATCCTTGTAAATAGCGCCTGAAATTAATCCGGCTAAAGTAGTTGCTAAAGCACAAGCTAAAGCAGTAAACCCACCCAAGTAATAACGATGTAGACCACCTATTAAACCAGCGATAACTCCAACAATTGGCCCTCCTAATAAACCACCTATCACAGCACCAACAGCTCTAATATTAGCATAAGCACCATGGGTATAAATACCTAAATAAGTCCCCAATAAAGATAAGAAACCAAATAAGATAGCCAATAAAAACTGGTTTTTTATTTTAGTTTGATCTTTTGAATCAATAATTAATTTCTGAAAAAAATTAGCCTCTAAAGCTAACAAATAAGCTGAAATACCAATTACAGAAATACTTTTAACCAAAGAAAAGAGCAAGTTATCAGCCATTATTTAATCTTCCTCACTCTAATAATCCTTCAATTTGAGTCATAATCTCTTGGCCAGCTTGTCTCATTTCTGTCTTGTCTAATTTTTTATTATAGTACTCTGTTAATCTAAAAGGTTTGCCAATGTTAACTTTGACTTGGTTTTGAATAGGACTTCTAGTTCCTAATAAACCTACCGGTAAGATTGGAACTTGAGATTTAGTAGCTAACATTACTATTCCTAACTTAGCTTTTTTTAGTTTTGGCCCTTGGTTACGAGTTCCTTCAGGAAATAAAGCTAAGATTTTTTCTTCTTTTAATATCTGAAGCCCTTTTCTTAAGGCTGATTTACCAACTCCACCTCTTCTAACCGGAAAAGCACCATAATACTTAAGCACTTTATCTGCTATTGGGTTATTAAAAAGTTCTTCCTTTGCCATATAATGTACCTTACGATGTAAAGCTGCTGCCAAAATAGGAGGATCAAAATTACTAACATGATTTGCTACCACAATCACTGGCCCATTTTGTGGTAAATTATCCTCTCCAGTTACTTCCCAACCAAATCCTAATTTAAATGCAGTACGAAATAATTTATGGGTTGTTTGATAGGTAAAATCCATTTCTATACCTCCTGGCAGATAGAAATTATCTTATTAATTACATCTTTTTTATCTAAATCCGTCGTATCAATTTCAACTGCATCATCTGCCTTCTGCAATGGGCCAACCTCACGATTGCGATCTAATTGATCTCGCTTAATAATCTCTTCTTTTAACTCTGCAAAATTAACATTTACTCCCTTATCCTTTAGCTGCTGAAATCTTCTAGTAGTTCTTTCTTCAACAGAAGCAGTTAAAAATATCTTTACATCAGCATTAGGTAATACAACTGTTCCTATATCCCGACCATCCATTACTACCCCACAACAAGTTGCTAATTTACGTTGAGCTTTTACTAACTCTTTTCGTACACCAGCTACCTTAGCAACTAATGATACATGATTATTTACTCTTTTAGTTCGAATCTGAGAGGTTACATCTTGCTGGTCTAATAGAATTCTCTCTTGCTTATTATTCTTAGAAAAACTAATCTTTGCTTGTTGAGCAATTTTAACTAAATCTGCTTTATTTGTTAGATCTATATCTTCTTGTAAAGCTTTTAAGGTTAGAGCTCGATACATAGCTCCAGTATCAATATAAATATACTCTAATTTATCTGCTACAATCTTAGCTACTGTGCTTTTTCCAGCACCTGCTGGTCCATCAATTGCTACTGTTAATTCTTTATTCATTACTATCTACTCCTTCTTTCTTTTAACTTCTAGAAATAATATGATATTCTTTACCAAAACTATTATAGCAGTCAATTATATTGTTTGCAAATTAGAAAGAAAGATAACCCTTTAATCGTTTACTTCGTTTAGGATGCCTTAAACGTTGTAATGCTTTCTTTTCTATTTGTCTAATTCTCTCTCTAGAAAGATCATAGTCCTTCCCGATTTCACGTAAAGTTCGGGGCCTTCCATCTAATAAACCAAATCTTAATTGGAGAATCCTTTTTTCACGTTTTGATAAGGTATCTAAAACATCATTTAACTCTTCTCTTAACATCTCATCATCAGCTAGTTGATCTGGAGTTAAGATATTAGGATCTTCAATTACATCTCCTAGATAACAATCATCATCCTCTCCTACTGGAGTATCTAAAGAAATGGGATCTTGAATTAATCTTTGGATCTTCTTAACTTTTTCTGTTGAAGAATTCATCTCTTGAGCTAATTCCTCTAATTTTGGTTCTCTTCCTAAATCTCCTGATAATTTATTAAATATCTTTAAGTATTTATTAATTGACTCCCAAATATGAGCAGGAACTCTAATAGTTCGTGATTTATCAGCCAATGCCCGATTAATCCGCTGTTTAATCCACCAAGTAGCATACGTACTAAAGCGACAACCTCTTTCATAATCAAACTTTTGAATCGCTTTCATTAAGCCTAAATTACCTTCTTGAATTAAATCTAAAAAGTCCAATCCTTGGCCCACATATTTTTTAGCTATACTAACTACTAAGCGTAAATTAGCTTCAATTAAATCTTGTTCAGCCTCTTTATCCCCTTCTTCTATTCTTTTAGCAAGATTCTTTTCCTCTTCTGCTGTTAATAAATCATGTGCTGATTGATTAAGGTATAATTTAATCCCATCACTAATTTCTGCTCCCATATTTATCCCCCTTTGTAGGAATTCTTTATTGGTTATTTTATTCTCTATCAGGAAGAACTTTACTCATATTGATTATTTCTAATAAAACTTCTTTTCTCCTGCAAAATATTATGTTTTAAAATAAAAATTATTCATTTTCAAAAACAAAAAAACAGAGAGAAAAATCCCTCTGTTAAAAATTATCAATTTATAGCCCCCACAAAAGAGCAATACATAATGGAGTTATAATTGTTAGTAATAACTGGAGTGGTGCTCCAACTTTTATAAAATCTCTGAACTTATATCCACCAGGCCCATAAACCATTAAATTAGTTTGGTAACCTATTGGAGTCATAAAAGCTGCACTAGCAGCAAAAGTCACAGCTATGACAAAAGAAAAAGGATTAGCATTTAGGATCTGAGCTGTTTCTATAGCCACAGGGATCATTAACACTACACTTGCATTATTACTAATAATATTAGTTAATAAAGATGTTAAAAGATAAAATAAGCCTAACATAACTATTGCTGGAAGAAAGCCAGCCACTGCTAATAATTGATTAGCAATATAGTTAGCTGTTCCCGTCTGCTCTATTGCTATTCCTAAAGGAATCAAACCAGCCAATAGAAAGATAACTTCCCAATTTACAGCATCATATATTTCTTTTGGTTCTATACAACCAGTTAAAATCATAGCTAATACACCACCAAGAGCCGAAATAGCCGTAGGTAAAATATTTAACCCCCCTAAAGCAACTACTCCTATTATAGAAGCTAGCGCAATAGGAATTTTAGAACGACGATAAACAGATTTTTCTATTTCTCTAGTTATAATAAAATTAGGGTTGTTTCTTAAGCGATCTAAAGTAGTTTCATTAGTTAGTAATAACAATACATCCCCTGGTTTAAGTGCGATATTATTCATCTGTTGATGAGTTAATTCTCTTCCTCTTCGTACAGCTAATATACTCGTATTATACCGTTCTATAAAGTTTACCTCATTTAGAGTTTGTCCTTCTAAATATGAACCATAAGAAATAATTACTTCAATTAACTTTTGACCTCTTTTAGGTTCTTCTAACTCCCGTTCTGTAACTTTAGTTTCAGATAAATGTTTTAAGCCTTCAGTTTCAATTAATTCCATTAAAGTTCTGCGGTCAGTACGAACAATTAAATGATCTCCAGCTTGAAAACTCTTTGAATCTAAAGGTTTTATGAATTCTTTTCCATTTCGAATGATTTTAACTAAATCCATATCTAAATTAATTTCATCTAGACTACGTCCGACACTATGACCAATTAATGGTGACCCTATTTCGATTATTACCTCAGTTAAAAAATCACCAACTTCATACTCTTCTACTAAATCCTCATTTGGCTCAATCCTTTCCGGAGTTAAATATCTCCCTGCTGTAAGCAAATAAATAATTCCTATTACAAATATTATAGCGCCCAATTTAGTAAACTCAAACATTGAAAAAGGGTGATCAAGTAACCGAGCCGAAAATCCACTAGCTAATAAATTAGTCGAAGTACCAAGTAAAGTCATAGTCCCCCCCATCATTGAAGCATATGATAAAGGAATCAATAACTTTGAAGGAGAAGTTTTTGTCTTTTCAGCCAATTCAGTTACCATAGGAATAAAAGCAGCTACGACTGGTGTATTGTTAATCATTCCAGAAGTTAATCCTGACAAACCAGTAATTACTCCTAACTGTCTTTTTTCCTTTCCAGCAGTAAGTTGCATAATTTTATCGCCTATAATTTGCATTAAACCACTACGTCTAATTCCTTCACTTAAAATAAACATTGCTAAAACAGCTATCGTTGCCTCATTAGAAAAACCAGACAAAGCTTCAGCAACTGATACTTTAGTCCAACGATTTAATGAAACTAAAACTACAGGAACACCTAATGCTACAATATCAGGTCTTACTGGTTCCCATAAAAATAATATAACAGCTATAATAACTATAATAGTTACAATAACCATTCCTAGATTAATTTCTGGAGATAACTGTGTAGAATTAATATCTAACTCAGCAGCATTAACAGCTACAGGCTGGAATAATGTAAGAAAAAACAAACTGATAATTACTAAAGATATAAAAGAAAAACTAAAATTACGCATAAAAATCAATCCTTTCCCATGTATCTCTTAACTCTTTAAAACAAATCTATACTACTAAATTTAATCTAAACAGATTGGTTAGTTGGTGGGATGATAAATGTTATAAAATAATGAGTGCATAATTCCCCATATTAATTGTAATTATATTATACTAATATTTTTACACTATGTCAATCTAAAAATTTAATTTAACATAAATAAGAAACCCCTGGTAGGTACCAGAGGTTTCTTCTATAAATCAGTTAATAATTGTTTAAAACCTGGGAAAGATATATTGATACAATCAGCTTCTTCTATCTTAAGTGGTTGTTCAGCTATTAAACCAGCTATAGCTAAAGACATTGCTACCCGATGGTCATGATAGCTTAAACAATTAACTCCGCCTTTAATCTCTTGCGGGCCAACAATCTCTAACCCATCTTTCCGTTCAGTAACTTCTACACCTAATTTACGTAATTCTTTAACCATCGCAGCTATTCTATCTGTCTCTTTGACTCTTAATTCTTCAGCATCTTTAATTATTGTCTTACCTTCAGCTTGAGTAGCAGCAACAGCTAAAATAGGAATTTCATCGATTAATAAAGGAATTAAATCTCCTTCAATAGTAGTTGCTTGCAATTGGCTACTTTTAACTACAACATCAGCTATTGGCTCACCATTTACTTCACGCTCATTAATCAATTCCAAATTAGCATCCATCTTTTCTAAAGCTGTAATTACACCAGCCCGAGTAGGATTAAGCCCTACATTCTCTAACACAATTCTAGAATCATCTGTAATTAAACCAGCTACCATTATAAAAGCGGCAGAAGAAATATCTCCAGGTACTATTACTTTCTTACCTTTTAATTTAGGTTTACCAGTAACACTAACTGTTAAACCATCTACTGTTATATCAGCTCCAAAATACTCTAACATTCGCTCTGTATGGTCTCTAGATTTAGCTGGTTCTACTACTTTGGTTACTCCCTTAGCATATAAACCAGCTAATAAAATAGATGATTTAACTTGAGCACTAGCTACAGGTGATTGATAAGTAAGAGATTTTAAATTTTGGCCCCCCACTACTGTTATAGGAAGTAAATTAGCATCATCTCGTCCTTTAAATTGACCACCCATTTGACTAACAGGATCAGTTACTCTAGCCATTGGTCGCCCCCGCAAAGAATCATCTCCTGTAACTACTGAATAAAAATCTTGTCCAGCTAACATCCCTAACATTAACCGGGTAGTTGTACCTGAATTTCCTAAATCAAGTACATTATCTGGCTCCGTTAAACCATTTAATCCACAGCCATGAATTATCATTCTCTCTTCTCCTACTCCTTCAATCTTAACTCCTAATTGCTCAAAAGCCCGAACAGTACTTAAACAATCTTCTCCAGTTAAAAAACCTTTAACCTCTGTTTGACCTTCGGCTAAGGACCCTAACATTACAGCACGATGAGAGATTGATTTATCTCCGGGGACTTTAACTTGACCTTGTAATTTAGATTTAGGTTCAACCTTAAGCTCCATCTTAACTCCTCCTACTTCTTTATTACCTTATACTCTGCTTCTTTTAATAAACTATACGCTTTTTCTTGTTCTTCTTCTTGATTAAAACTTAATCTAACTGTCCCACCTTTATCTCTGACCTTTAATACTTCAATATCTTGAATATTTATCTTAGCTACCCCTAATAAAGTAGCAACTTTACCAATTTGATTAGGCTTATCTTTTAAAGTAAGTATTAGTTCATAGTTACTAGGCAATAAACCCTTTTTCTTCATTGGTATTTTAGTTCTAGCCTCTTTTATTTGGGCCAACTTATCTTTTAATTTTACTTCATTTTTACTAGCAATTAATTCTCTAAGTTCTGCTAGGTTATTAGAAAAAGCATCTATCCCCTCTAACACTTGGTCGCGATTATTAAGAAAGATATCCTTCCACATAGTAGGATCACCAGCAGAGATTCTGGTTGTATCTCTAAAGCCGCCCCCAATCAAAGAGGTTAATAAATCACTCTCTTTAGAATAATCAGCTACAACCTCCATTAAACTAACAGCTACTACATGAGGTAAATGACTAGTAATCCCTACAATTTGATCATGAGCTTGGGGGGATATAATTAAAGGCTGAGCCCCTAATTGTTTTACTAAATTCTTTAATTTAGCTAAAGCTTCTTCATCTGTTTTATTTGATTTTGTTAAAGCATAGATAGCATTCTCAAACAAATACTTATCTGCTCCACTTGGCCCAGAAACTTCAGAACCAGCCATCGGATGTCCACCAATATAAGTATTATCTTCTACTATTTCTTCTAACTGCTTAACTAATTGTAATTTAGTACTACCTACATCAGTAATAATCGTTTCAGAATTAAGATAAGGCGCTATCTTAATAACTAAATCTTTAATAATTCCTACTGGAACAGCTAAAACTACCAAGTCTGCTTCTTGGACACCCTCTTTTAAAGTAGCTTCTTCATCAATCGCTCCAATATCTAAGGCTTCTTGTACATGGCGGGAATTATTATCAATCCCCACCACAGATTTAACTTCTGTAACATCTTGTAAAGCTAATCCCAGAGAAGATCCAATTAATCCTACTCCTATAATTGCTACTTGTTCTATCATCTTCTCACCTCATTAATATAAGTCGCTAACTTATAACTTTCGTCCTACTGCTTTAGCTATTGGCTTCATCTCTGATACCATTTTTCTAAATTTATCCGGTCGTAGTGATTGAGGTCCATCACACAAAGCATTTGCTGGATCTGGATGTACCTCTGTCATTAATCCATCAGCCCCTGCTGCTAGAGCAGCTTTAGCTAACGGAGTAACGTACTTCCAACTACCTGTACCATGGCTTGGATCAATAATAATTGGTAAGTGGCTTAACTCCCTAATAACAGGAATTACAGATAAATCAACTGTATTTCTTGTTTCATTAACAAAAGTTCTAATTCCTCGCTCACAAAGAATTACATTATAGTTTCCGCCAGCCATTATATATTCAGCAGCCATTAATAATTCTTTATAAGTTCCTGTCATAGCTCTTTTTAGTAATACAGGTGTATCTGTCTTTCCAACTTCTCTTAATAGTGGGTAGTTTTGCATATTCCTAGCACCAATCTGAAATATATCTGCATACTGACCTACTAACTCTACTTCACGAGTATCCATTACTTCAGTAACAACTTTTAGTCCTGTTTTTTCGGCAGCTTCAGATAACATCTGTAATCCTTTTTCCTTTAACCCCTGGAAGCTATATGGGGAAGTACGTGGTTTAAAAGCACCACCTCTTAAAATTTTTGCTCCACCTTCTTTAACCTGTCTAGCTGCTGTAAATAACTGCTCCTTACTTTCTACAGCACATGGTCCTGCCATAATGGTAAAGTTATCTCCACCAATTTTAACACCATCAACATCAATTACTGATGGTTCAGATTTAAACTCATTGCCTACTAGTTTATAAGGCTTACTAATTTCAATAACCTGTTCAACTCCAGCGAAAGCTCCAATTGAATTAAGTATCATCTCCCGCTTGCCCTCACCAACTACTCCTACTACAGTCTGCTTTTCACCTTGGTCTGGGTGAGCTTGAAATCCTCCCTGCTCTACTTTCCCAATCACCTGCTCAATTTGTTCTTCAGTTGCCTGTGGCTCCATTACTATAATCATCTTTAAATCTCCTCCCTACTCTTATTATATTATAATACTTTTTTTAAAGCTTCTATAAAGGCTTTGTTCTCTTCAGGTAAACCAACAGTTACTCTAATCTTAGTCTGATAACCAAAAGAAGATAAACTTCTAATAATAACCCCTTCTTTAAGCAGTTTATCAAAAATTTGATCATTCGACTCCTCTACATCAACAATTATAAAGTTAGATTCAGTCGGTATATAATCTAATCCTAACTCCTCAAATTGCTGATAGAGATACTCTTTTCCTTGGTTATTATACTCTAAAGTCTTTTCTAAATGCTTCTTATCATCTAAACTACTATATGCCCCTACTTGAGCAATTTCATTAACATTAAAGGGTTGTCTTACTCTTTTTAAATAATCGATTAATTCTGGATTTGAGATGCCATATCCAATTCTTAACCCTGATAGACCATATGCTTTAGAAAAAGTCCTCAAAATAATTAGATTATCATAATCAGATAAATAATCTATTGTCTCAGGGTAATCATCATTAGTAACATATTCATAATATGCTTCATCAAAAACTACTACTACATCATCAGGCACCTGCTCTAAAAATTCTTCTACTTCTTTACTAGTTACAATTGTTCCTGTTGGATTATTAGGATTACAAACAAAAATCATCTTTGTCTGTTCTGTAATAGCTGCTACCATTTCTTCTAAATCATGTTTATAATCCTTTAAAGGAACCTTAATTAAATTCCCTCCCATCAAATTAGTAGTAAATTCATACTCACTAAAAGTTGTTTCGGCCATAATTACTTCATCATCAGACTTAATAAATGTTTGCCCCAAATAAGCTAATAATTCATCAGATCCATTACCAAAGATTAACTGGTCTTGGGCAACTTCTAACTTAGAACTTAATTTGGCCCTTAAACTATAGGCATTTCCATCAGGATAAATATGTGCCCGTTCTAATCTCTCTTGCATCTTCTCTACTGCAGTTGGTGAAGTACCTAATGGATTTTCATTAGAAGCTAACTTAATTACCTTATCTAACCCTAACTCCCTTTTTACTTCTTCGATAGGTTTTCCAGGTACATAAGGCTTGATATTCATAATTGCTTTTCGAACCATTTTTTCAGCTACCATTTACTCTCCTCCCTTCTCTATTAAATCTGGTCTTAATTCTTTAGCTGCTTTTAAATAGATATGATTAATTTCTGTTAATGCTTTTTCTGTATTATAATGAATTAATATTCTAATACACTTCGCTAAAGCTCCTTCGATAGCTAACTCTTGTGTACAAAATAGTGGAACTTCATTCCACCCCATCTCTCGAGCAGCTTGTGCTGGAAAAGCTTGATCTAAATCAGGGGTCATAGAAAATATAACTGAAGCAACATTGTCTTCTTTAAGATCATTTGTTTCCTCTAATTCTTGTAATAATTCCTGAGTAGCTGATAATATCTGCTCACTACTATTTTTCTCAACTGTTATAGCTCCTCTAATACCTCTAACTTTCATTTTCTCCCCCTCTTTTCTAAAGTTATTTATGTACTGCTCGATGTCCTAAACCTATTGACATTTCATTAAGATGTAATAACCCAATAGCAAAGAAGACTGCTACACTAATATGATCTTCTTGTCTAGCAACACCAATCTTACCACCTACATTAAAACCAGTTGCCTTATTTTGAATTTGAGTTACAGCTTCTCTAGCAGCACCAGCAACTGCTCCTAATTCTGCATGATCATTTTCATCAATTACTCCTTCTCTTTCAGCTGCTACAACTGCTCTTTCAATTATCTTCTTAATTGAATCATTAAACTCCCCACCAAAATCTACAGCAGCAACTTCTAACTCTTGAACTCGATATTTTTCTTTTAATTTACTTTCTTCTTTTCTATCACTTAAAGACATTTTAATTGCTGCTGCAGCAACTTCTTTACTTAATGCATCTTTTTTTACCATAATTTATTCCTCCATTTAAATAGATTATAAATCAAAAAAAGTACTCCTTAAGGAGTACTTACTAGATATAGTTATCCCTACTATTCCCCCTACTTTCCTACTATAACAAATATTTAATTTTACTACTAGATATTCCATTTCCTACTTTCCTACTATAATCTACTGTATATTATCTTAACATATTTATATTTTCATGGCAAGTTAAAATTAAAATTTACTAAGTCTCTTTACCCGTCCTAAAACTTTATATTCATTCTTTACCCAAAACTGTTGTTGAGGTTTAAAGGTTGCTAGACGATTAGATAATTCGACTACTTTAAACCATAACCCTCCTTTACTTCCTCTAGCATCAATAGCAATCAAATCACCTTCTTGAATCTTAAATCTAACTACTCCATCTTTAAAGTTATCTACAACTTGATTATTAATGATTAAATTAACATGAGGCGTCTTTAATTTATTTTGTAAACTGAGAGTCATATAATCCTCTTGAACAGAGAAAACTTGTTTAGCAGAAGTATTTTTAACTGGTGGATTAAAGTTAGACTGTTGTCCAATAGTTAATATCTTTTTGACCCTAGGAATTTTACTAATTAAACTTTTTTCTAGATTAGGATTAGCTAAAATCATTTGAACAGTCACCATTAATAATAGACCAGTTACTACTACCCACATCACTAACCTTTGAATCTTGTCAATTAATCTATCAAAAAAACCTCTGGGCATAAAACTCCCCCCCTATAATACACTATTTAATATAGTAATATGTATTATAAGAGAAGGACATTCTTAAATTTTCGATTACACATTATTTCCAACTACATAGCCCATTGAAAATGCTCCTTGTAGATTAAATCCACCGGTATAAGCATCTACATCAATTACCTCTCCAGCAAAATATAACCCTTGCACTAACTTAGATTCTAAAGTAGATGGATTAATCTCCTCTGTATCTATACCACCTACTGTAACAATAGCTCGTTTAAATCCTTGAGTGCCTGTTATAGTTAATTTTAAATTAGTTAATAAATCTACCAATTCCTCTCGTTCTTTTCTAGTAATTTGATTAACAAATTTAGTAGCAGGAATTGATGATAACTGAACAATAACAGGAATTAACTTACTAGGTAATAGATCACCAAGGCTATTTTTGAATTGTTTTCTTGAATATTTAGCAAAATCCCTTTGTAATCGATTATCTAGTTGTTCTAAAGACAAAGCTGGTTTAAGATTAATTCTTAATTTTATACTATGACGTCCTAAATAATTTACGACATCACGACTTAAAGTTAAAATAATTGGCCCACTAACTCCAAAGTGAGTAAATAACATTTCACCAAATTCTTCTTTCTTTTCTGCACCATCTATTACTAGAGTGGCTGTTACATTTCTTAAATTTAAACCCTGTAATTTGGGTGCCCAATCTTCTTTTACTTCTAAAGGAACTAAAGAAGGCTTGCTGGGTATAACTCTATGTCCTAACTCTTTAGCTATATCATAACCATCACCTGATGAACCAGTTGTCGGATAAGCTTTACCTCCAACTGCTAATAAAATATTAGCTGCAAAATAGATTTTTTTATCTTTAGTCTGTACCCCTGTTACTTGCTTATTTTTTACGGTAATAGTTTCAACTGCACTATTAAGTCTAATTTCAACCCCGTTTTCTTCCATAAATTTTTTTAAAGCGCTCACAATATCATGAGCTGAATCTGAAGTAGGAAAGACCCTATTTCCTCGTTCTACTTTGGTCTTAACTCCTAGCTTAGCAAAAAAGTCCCTTAACTGCCAATTAGAAAAAGTATACAAAGAACTATAGAGAAATTTACCGTTATCAGGAAAGTTATTAATTATTTCTTCTATATCACAATCATTAGTTAAATTACATCTACCTTTCCCAGTGATTAATAATTTTTTGCCTACCTGTTCATTTTTTTCTAGTAATAAAACCTTCTTCCCTCTAGTAGCTGCTTGTCCTGCAGCCATCATACCTGCTGCTCCACCACCTACTACAATTAAATCATACATACTTAATCTCCTTTCATAACTGATAACTAAAACAAAAAGTAGCCCGTAATTCACGAGCTACTTCACCTTAGCAATTGCTTTTTTGGCTGCTTTTTGTTCAGCTTCTTTTTTACTAAAACCCACTCCTACACCTAATATTTCTTGATCAAAAATAACTTCAACAGTAAACCTTTTATTATGGTCAGGTCCTTTTTCTTCTACTACTTTATAATCAGGACGCAAATTAGAATCTTTTTGAATTAATTCCTGCAATAAAGTTTTATAGTCACGAACATAACTTCCTTGCTCTACCTCTTTTATATTAGGAACTAGTAAGTCTAGAATAAATTCTTGTGATGCCTCTAATCCTTGATCTAGATAGATACTTCCTACTACCGCTTCAAATCCATCAGCTAAAATAGAATCTCTCTTTCTACCACCTGTCATTTCTTCTCCTTTACCTAGTAACATATATTTTCCTAATTCAATCTCTCGCGCTTTTTCGGCTAGGATAGGAGCACTTACTACTACAGATCTAATTTTAGCTAATTCACCTTCAGGATGATCAGGATAATTGAGAAAGATATATCTACTAATAATCAAATCTAATACAGAATCACCCAAAAACTCTAAACGTTCATTATCTTTAATCTTTAATTCTTGTTTCTCATTTGCGTAAGATTTATGGGTAATAGCTTTCTCTAATAATTTCAAATCACTAAATTGAACTTCAATTTCTTGCTGAAGCTCAATCAATACTTCTTTATTTGCTGCCATAAATTTTCACATCCTATTTAAGCATTATACTCTTTAAATAATACGCAAGCATTATGTCCTCCAAAACCTAATGAATTAGATAAAGTAACCTTAGTCTCTATTTCTTTGGCTTCATTTGGTACATAATTGAGATCACATTCTGGATCCTCATTCTGATAGTTAATTGTTGGTGGTACAATATTGTTTTTGATAGCTAATACTGATGCAATAGCTTCAATCCCTCCAGCTCCACCAAGTAAGTGACCTGTCATTGATTTAGTTGAACTAATTGCTAAATCATAAGCATGATCTCCACAAACTTCTTTAATCGCTGCTGTCTCCAACTTATCATTTGCTGGAGTTGATGTACCATGAGCATTAATATAATCAATTTCATTGGGAGCAATACCTGCTTTATCAACTGCCATTTGCATAGCTCTAGCAGCTCCTTCTCCTTGAGGCGCTGGAGCTGTAACATGATGAGCATCAGCTGATAATCCATAGCCAGCTAATTCAGCATAAATGTTAGCCCTCCTAGCTTGAGCATGTTCTAGTGTCTCAAGAATTAACACTCCTGCACCTTCTCCCATTACAAAACCATCTCGTTCAGCATCAAAAGGGCAACTAGCTTGTTTTGGATTCTCATTATTAGTACTCATTGCTTTTAGAGAACAAAATCCTGCATATGATACAGGAGTAATTGCAGCCTCACTACCTCCAGCAATCATCACATCTGCATCTCCACGTTGAATTATTTCATATGCTTCTCCAAGAGCATGAGTTCCAGTAGCGCAAGCAGTTACTATTGATGAATTAGGTCCTTTAGCCCCTGTTTGAATAGCAACTTGCCCAGCTCCTATGTTAGCAATCATCATTGGTATTAAAAATGGACTAACTCTATTTGGCCCACGTTTAAGTAACCTTTTATGTTGCTGCTCTAATGTTTCAATCCCTCCAATTCCAGAACCAACTAGAGTTCCTACTCGTTCTGCATTTCCATCATTAATCTCTAAATTAGCATCCTTAACTGCCATATTAGAAGCAGCAACAGCATATTGAGTATAAGGATCCATCCTTTTAGCTTCTTTTCGATTAATCCCAAAATCCTGTGGATTAAAGTCATTAACTTCTCCACCAATTCTAGTTTTATACTCTGTAGCATCAAAATTAGTAATTTCACTAATTCCAGATTTACCTTCTATTAAAGACGTCCAGTATTCTTCTATCTCATTTCCTACAGGAGAAATAACCCCCATCCCAGTAACAACTATACGTTTATTCATCTTCATTTTTCCCTCCCAAATATTCTTGCGCTTCAGTAACTAAATTATTAATTATTTCTTTAACAGGTAATATTTCATCAAGTAAATATGCTCTTTCCCCAGCAAAGACTAGTCCTTCTTCCATATTACCAGCTTGTGCTTTTAGCAAAGAATCCATAATGCAAAATCTTCGGGAACACTTCTTCAAACAGAGATAATCACATGTTTCTCCAGTTGTAACCTCTTCATCTTCTAACCTTTCTATAAACTTATTCTTTAGTGCCCGTCCAGGCAAGCCAACAGGACTATCAATTAAATAACCTTTCTCTTCATCAGCATTCATATACTGATGTTTAAATTCATCAGCAACTTCACACTCCTCACTAGCTACAAATCTTGATCCCATTTGTACCCCAGCTGCACCTAATTTTAAAATTTCAGCAATATCTTTACCATTAATAATTCCTCCAGCACCGATAACTGGTATATCAACAGCTTCAACAACTTTTTTTAGTAATGGCTTTAGTGGTTTATCAGTCCCTAAATGCCCCCCCGCTTCTTTTCCTTCTACAACTATTGCTGAAGCTCCAAGTCTTTCAGAAATTCTAGCTAACTTTACTGAAGAAACTATTGGTACAATCTCTACGTTATTTTCTTTTCCTAGAGAAAATAAATCACGAGAGAAACCAGCTCCAGCAACAATTACATCAATCCCTTCAGCAATTGAAGCCTTAACTAGGTCTTTAAATTTACTAATTGCTACCATAATATTTACCCCAATAATTCCAGAAGACATCTTTCGAGCCTGTCTAATTTCCTTACGTAACTCTTCCGTTTCAAAACCAGAACCAGCTATTAAACCAATACCTCCCTCATTAGCCACTGCTGCAGCTAATGGAGCAGTAGAAACTTTAACTGCCATACCTCCTTGTACAATAGGCACTTTAGCTACTAAATCTCCAATTTTTAATTTTGGTAATTTCAATATTATTCCCCCATTGGTTAATTATTAAAAGTCTTTGACCTTCACTTTATGTTTTATAATTATAATATGTATTAACAGATTGGATATAAACAAAATTTATATTAATCCTTTATATAGTTGAATAAAAGCCCCGCCTATATAAAATAAACGGGACCTAATTAAATAATTAAGAATTATAAAAGATCATTAATGTAATCTACAGCATCCTGTACAGTTTGAATTTCCTCAGCATCTTCATCAGGAATTTCAACATCAAACTCATCCTCAAAGGCCATTACAATTTCTACAATATCTAGAGAATCAGCTCCTAGATCATCAAAAGTAGCCTCAGCAGTAACTTCATCTTCATCTAACATTAATTCTTCTGCAATAATTTCCTTTACAGTTTCTAATACATCCATTATTGTCACCTCCTTATATGGGATAATTTATAATCTATAACTAATATACTTAGTTACATTGCCATTCCGCCATCAATTCTAATAACTTCTCCAGTAATATATCTTGCTTCATCACTCGCTAAAAATAATATTGTATCAGCTATATCTTCAGGCTGACCAAATTCTTGCATAGGAATCTCATCTGTCATTTTCTTAACTACCTTATCAGATAATTCATCTGTCATAGCTGTTTCAATAAATCCAGGAGCAACAGCATTAACAGTTATTCCACGCTTAGCCAGTTCTCTAGCAGTTGATTTAGTCAATCCTATTAAACCTGCTTTAGAAGCAGAATAATTAGCTTGCCCTGCATTACCCATTAATCCTACTACAGAAGAAACATTAATTATTCTACCACTTCTTTGCTTCATCATCAACCTACTTACTGCTTTTGTAGCATTAAATGCTCCTTTTAGATTAACATCTAATACTGCATCCCAGTCTTTTTCTTTCATTCTCATCAATAATGTATCTTTAGTAATTCCAGCATTATTAACTAAAATATCTAAACTACCATACTCTTTTTTAGTCTGCTTTACCATACTCTTTACTTCTTTTAAATTAGTTACATCAGCTTTAATTGCTGTTGCCTTAGCACCTAATTTTTCAATTTCAGCTACAACCTGTTGAGCATTCTCTGCTTCCGCTTCTAGAGGATAGTTAACTACTATTTTAGCTCCTTCTCGGGCCAACTTTAAAGCTACCTGTTTACCAATCCCCCGAGAACTACCTGTTATAAGTGCAACTTTATCCTTAACTCTCATCAAATCCCTCCCTACAGTTTATATAACTAATATTTGCATTTAACTTATTATCTATAACTTCTTTAATGTCTTTTTTAAAGATCTCATACTTCCTACATTTAAAGCAGTTACACTCCGGTCAATACGTCTCATAAAGCCTTTTAATACTCTACCCGGGCCAACTTCAATAAATGTATCAAGATCCTCATTAATCATTTGTTTAATTGATTCTTCCCAACGTACTGAACCACTAATTTGCTTGATTAAAGCTTCTTTAATTTCAGCCGGTTGAGTAGTAAAATCAGCCTTAACATTTGGCACTAGTGGTAAATCAGCTTCATTAAACTCAATTTGCTCTAAATAATCCGCTAACTTTTTACCAGCAGATTCCATTAAACTAGAATGGAAGGGCCCACTGACATTTAGTGTAATAGCCTTTTTAGCTCCTGCTTCTTGAGCTAATTCTGCTGTGTTAGTAACTGCTTTCTTTTGACCAGAGATAACTACTTGACCTGGACAATTATAGTTAGCTACTTCTACTATACCTTTTTCACTTCCTTGCTGGCAAACTTCTTTTACTTCTTGAGGTTCTAAACCAATAATTGCTGCCATAGCACCCTCACCAGAAGGGTCAGCTTGACTCATTAATTGTCCCCGTTTTCTAACTAATTGTAATCCAGTAGCAAAATCAATTACTCCAGCAGCAACTAAAGCAGAGTATTCGCCTAAACTATGTCCTGCTACTACTTCTGGTTCAATGCCTTTCTCTAATAACAATCTATAAACTGCAATACTAGTTGCTAAAATAGCAGGTTGAGTATTAGCTGTTTCTTTTAACTTATCTTCTGGTCCTGTAAAGCACAACTTAGTAATATCTATATCCAAAGCCTGATTTGCTTCCTTAAAAGTTTCTTTAACAACTGGAAATTCTTCAGCTAAATCTTGGCCCATCCCTACATGTTGAGAACCTTGACCAGGAAAAATAAATGCAATCTTACTCATCTTTATCCTCCTTACTTAACAAGTTGACAGTTATCTTCTAATATTTCTTTTGTTTCTCTCATGATTTCTTCAATCATATCTGCAGCTGGTTTAATTTCATTAATCATTCCTGCAACCTGCCCAGCCATTACTGTACCTTCTTTAGTATCTCCATCAATAACTGCTTGTCTTAATCTACCAATACCTAATTCTTCTATTTCTTCTTTAGGAGCACCCTCTTCTTCCATCTTTTTAATTTTACGTGTTAGCTTATTCTTTAAATTTCTAACTGGATGTCCTGTAGATCTTGCTGTTACAATTGCATCTCTATCTTTTGCCTTTACAATAGCTTTTTTATAATTATCATGTGCAATACATTCACTAGCACAAACAAATCTAGTTCCAATTTGAACACCTTTAGCTCCTAACGCTAAAGCAGATGCAACTCCTCGTCCATCAGCAACCCCACCAGCAGCAATTACAGGAATATTAACTTCATCAGCTACCTGAGGGATTAATGGCATAGTAGATAATTGTCCTATATGTCCTCCAGCTTCGTTACCTTCAGCAATTACAGCATCTACACCATATCTAGCCATTCTTTTTGCTAAAGCAACAGAAGGTACTACAGGAATCACTTTTGCCCCCATATCTTGTAATTTATCTAAATATTTAGCCGGATTACCAGCTCCAGTAGTTACTACTGGTACCTCTTCTTCTAAAATAACTTCTATCACTTCATCTATATGAGGTGATAGTAACATCGCATTAACACCAAATGGGTTTTTAGTTTGAGACTTAACCTTTTTAATCTCTTCTCTAACTATATCAGCAGGAGCATTTCCAGCTCCAATAATCCCTAGCCCTCCAGCTTCAGAAACTGCAGCAGCTAATTCACCAGTAGCAACCCAAGCCATACCACCTTGAATAATAGGATACTTAATATCTAATAAATCACATAATTCAGTCTTAAACATTTTTTCATCCCCCTTAAGTCCATTCTAAAACTGTTGCACCCCAAGTTAAACCTGCACCAAATCCAACTAAAACTACAATATCTCCTTGCTTAATTTTATTCTTCTTTGCTGCTTCGTCTAAAGCAAGAGGAATAGATGCAGCAGAAGTATTTCCATACTTATCTAAATTAACATAAATTTGTTCTTTATCCAATCTTAGTCTTTTAGCAGCAGAATCTATAATTCTAATATTAGCCTGATGAGGAATTAAATAATCAATATCATCCCTATTTAAGCCAATCTGTTGTAAAGCATTTTGAGCAGCTTTACCTAAAATCCTAACGGCAAACTTAAAGACGGCGCTACCTTCCATTTCTAAATAATGATTACCTTCATCAAGTAACTGTTGGGATAATGGATTACATGACCCGCCACCTGGTATTTTTAATACATCACTTTTTGATCCATCTGCACCTAAATGATTAGTTAGAATGCCACCAGATTGAGCAGGTGTTAAAACTGCAGCTCCTGCACCATCACCAAATAAAACACAAGTACCTCTATCCTCCCAATCAATCACCTTTGATAAAGCTTCAGAGCCAATTACTAATATATTATCATAAGCTCCTGTTTCAATATACTGGCTTGCTACTGACAAAGCATAAATAAAGCCTGTACAAGCTGCAGCTACATCAAAAGCAGGAATTCCTGGCAAACCTAATTTATCCTGAATTAAACAAGCGGTTGAAGGAAACCCTACATAATCAGGAGTGGAGGTAGCTACCAAAATCAAATCTAATTTGTCTTTATCTATATCCGCATTCTCAATAGCCTTTTGGGCTGCTTGATAACCAAGATCAGATGCAGTTACATCCTCTTTAACAACCCTTCGTTCTTTAATTCCAGTCCTTTGTGTAATCCATTCATCACTAGTATCAACTAGTTCCTCTAAATCACTATTAGTTAGTACTTGGTCAGGAACATAAGAACCTAATCCGGCAACTTTGGCCCTTCTTGAAGATTGATTCATACTATTTATCAGTCCCTTCATTAATGTTCTGCTTAATTAAATCAATCAATTCCACATTTATTGATTCTTCCGCTATTTTGATAGCATTGGCAATTGCTTTAGCATTTGAACTTCCGTGACCAATAATGGTTACACCATTAACTCCTAATAAAGGAGCTCCACCATATTCTGTATAATCCATTTTCTTCTTAATGCGATTAAAAGCTGGCTTTAATAATAAGCCACCTAATTTACTTAACCAACTTGCTTGAATCTCTTTTTTTATAATCTTAAATATAGCCGAAGATAATCCTTCAGAGGTTTTAAGAACTACATTTCCAACAAAACCATCCGATAATATAACATCATACTCGCCGGTAAATATGTCTCTTCCTTCTACATTGCCGACAAAATTTATATTATCTAACTCTTTTAATTTCGGATAAGTTTCTTTAGTTAATTGATTTCCTTTTTTAGCTTCTTCCCCAATACTTAATAACCCCACTGTAGGATTAGATTTATGTAGTATTTCTTTAGCATAGATTTGGCCCATTTGGGCTTGTTGGACTAAATGTTCTGGCTTACTATCAGCATTAGCTCCAACGTCTAAAACTAATGTTTCACCTTTCAAACCTGGAAAAACTGTTGCAATCGCTGGTCGCTTGACTCCTTGAATTCGACCAACCTTTAAAGTGCCAGCTGCCATAACTGCTCCCGTATTTCCAGCAGAAACAAAAGCATCAGCTCTTCCTTCCTTAACTAATTTAGCTCCTACTACAACTGATGAGTCTTTCTTCTTTCTTAAAGCCCGAGCAGGAGATTCATCCATACTAATGGTTTGAGATGTATGATAGATCTCTATTTTATCTTCTGGATAGTTATATTTATTAAGTTCAGTTTTTATCTTTTCTTTTAAGCCTAGTAAAATAATTTGGCCCTTAATATCTGAACTAGCTTGTACTGCTCCTTTAACTACTTCTAAAGGAGCATCATCTCCTCCCATAGCATCAATAGCTATCTTCAAACTATTTCTCCTCCTTACCACTAACTTCATCCTCTACAGCAAAAATAACAAATTCCCCTGCAAAGATTACTTCATCTTTAATTTTAGTTTCTACTTTAATATGAAATTTATTCTCTTTTTTATCCGTTACTTTAGCTTGAGCTACCAATCTTTCTCCAACAGATACTGGTCTATCATATCTTACTTCTGCTGCACCAGTTAATGCTACATCTGTATCTATAATTGCTGCAGCTAAAGAATTTGCTTGAGCAAAAATATGATGTCCACGCACTATGTTAGATTTTTCCAATCCCATTTCATTGACTGTTTCTAAGATAGAAAGTCCACTCTTATTTAATTCTATATGTATTAATTCACCAATTATTTCTCCACTTTGAACTGATTTAACTTTAGAATAAGCATTTTGAGCTACTGATTTAGTCCTCTTCCTTACTTCTGGAATACCCAATTCTTTTCTATCCAATCTAATCGTTTGAATACTAACTTTAAACAATTCAGCTAATTCCTTATCAACTAAAAAAGGATTATCAGCCAATTTCTCTTTCAATCGTCTTTGTCTCTCTAACTTATTTAATTTTGCCATTTGGTATTACCACCTACTAATAGCTTCTATTAACACCTGGTACTAAATCAGTCCATTTAATATTATATATAATTTTTTCTTTAAACGCAAGTATAAAGTTATTTTTTTCAAAAACTAAAATAGACAAGGTGGTTAATACCTACCTTGTCTATGATAATTATTACTTAACTTTTCTGCCCTTGTAATATCCACATTCAGGACACACCCGATGTGATAATTTCGGTTCATGACATTGTGAACACTCCACTAAGTTAGGAGCATTTAACTTCTTATGAGTTCTTCTTTTTCTTTTACGCGTTTTTGAAGTTTTCTGCTTTGGTACTGCCATTATCAACACCTCCTTTATTAATAATACTAATTCTAAACTATATATTTCTAATCATCTAGTAATTTATCTAGCTTAGCAAGCCGAGGGTCGACTTCATGCATATAACATTCACATTCATCATCATTTAAATTAATACCACAGCTAGGACATAAGCCAGCGCAATCTTCATCACAAACAACTTGCATTGGTAAAGATAACCTAATATATTCCTCTAATGAATTGGATAAATCTAATTCATTATGCTCAACATCAACTTTTTTAATTTCTTCATTAAAATTAAAATTTAATTCTTCTTTAACTTCTTCTAAACAGCGACTACAAGGTAGTTTAACTAACACTTTACCTGGGCCACTAACTACATATTTATCTTCTGCATTAATTACCATTAAATCTAATTCACATGATCCAATAAATTCAATCTCCTGACCTCTAATCTTTCTAGACTCCAAATTAATAGATTTTTTTACATCAATTTTAGCGCCTAAAGTATCTTTAATGGATTTAATATTTATTTTCATCTAATCACCCCAGGAATCATATAATATAAAAAGAATATTAAACTCAAGATTCCAAAGCAACATCTCTTATTATAATATACACTTTACATTCTTGTCAAGAAAAGGACTCAGATTTTTACTTAATTAACTCTTTAGTATCCCGTGCAATAACTAATTCTTCATTAGTTGGAATCACATAAACATTAACCTTAGAATCAGTAGTACTAATCTCTTGAGTTTTACCTCGTACATTATTTTTATCAGCGTCAATCTTAACCCCTAAATAATCTAATTCAGAGCAAGATGCTTCTCTTACTTCACTTCCATTTTCTCCAATTCCTGCTGTAAATACTATAGCATCTACTCCATTCATCTCTGCTGTATAAGAACCAATATACTTTTTAACTCGATTAGTAAACATATCTAAAGCTAATTGGGCTCTTTTATTGCCATCAGACGCAGCATCTTCTACATCTCTCATATCACTACTAACACCAGAAACTCCTAACAATCCACTCTTGTTATTCATTAACTGATCCATTTCTTGAGGAGATAAATCTTCCTTTTCCATAATAAATGGTACTGCTGCTGGATCAATATCTCCACAACGAGTCCCCATTACTAAACCTTCTAAAGGTGTTAAACCCATACTTGTATCATAAGCCTTACCATTTTTAACTGCTGTTACACTAGCCCCATTCCCTAAATGGCAAGTGATAATCTTTAGATCTTCAACAGGTTGGCCCATCTCCTCAGCCACGCGTTGTGCCACAAATTTATGGGATGTTCCATGAAAACCATAACGACGTACTCTATGTTTTTCATAAAATTCATACGGTAAAGCATACATATAAGATTCTTTAGGAATAGACTGATGGAAAGCAGTATCAAAAGTAACCACTTGAGGCGCATTAGGAATTAATTCCTCACAAACCTCAATCCCCATTAAATTAGCTGGATTATGTAGAGGGGCTAATTTTGCACATTCCTCAATTTTTTCTTTTACATCATCATCTACAACAACTGATCCATCAAAGTATTCTCCACCATGAACCACCCTATGACCCACAGCATCAATTTCTTCTACATCTGAAATAACTCCAGTCTCAGTGTCAGTTAAAGTATCAATTACTAATTTCATACCTACTGAATGATCAGCAATTTCTTGTTCTATTTCAATTTCTTCTCCATTAACCTCTTGTTCTAATCTAGATCCTTCAATACCAATTCTTTCTACTAATCCTTTAGCTAGTACTGATTCATCATCCATATTAAATAATTGGTATTTAATCGAAGAACTACCACTATTAATTACTAAAATCCCCATTTGAATTCCTCCTTAGTATCGATTATTAAAAATATTAATTTATAAATTAACAATTCTGGGCTTGTACAACAGTAATAGCAACTACATTAACAATATCTTGTACATTACAACCCCGTGATAGATCATTAACTGGTTTAGCTACTCCTTGTAAAATAGGGCCAATCGCTTCTGCACCTGCTAATCGCTGTACCAATTTATATCCAATATTACCTGCTTGTAGATCAGGGAATACCAATACATTAGCATTACCAGCAATCTCACTCTCAGGATATTTCTTATCCGCTACTTTAGGTACCAAAGCTGCATCAGACTGCATCTCACCATCTATCTTTAGATCAGGATTTATCTCTTGGGCTTTATCTGTAGCTTCTTGTACTTTATTAACTAAATCATGCTGAGCACTACCATTTGTAGAAAATGATAACATACCCACTTTAGGATCAATATTAGCTAAATCTTGAGCAGTTTTTGCTGTAGATACAGCAATCTCAGCTAATTGATTAGTATCAGGATTTGGATTTACAGCACAATCCCCAAATAATAATAATCCATCATCACCAAAATCTTTATCTTGAACAATCATTACAAATGCACCCGAGATAACAGAAATTCCTTCGGCTGTACCAATAATCTTAATAGCAGACCTTAAGACATTACCAGTTGGATTAGCAGCACCTGCTACTTGTCCATCCGCATCTTCTTGCTTAACCATCATTGCTCCAAAATATAATGGTTCCTTAATCTTTTCTTGTGCCTCTTCTTTAGTAATTCCTTTATGTTTTCTTAACTTATAATAAACTTGAGCATACTCTTCTAACTTATCTGACTTAACTGGATTAATAATCTCTGCTCCAGATAAATCAACTCCATGTTCTAGAGCAATATCTTGAACTTCTTGCTTATCACCTAATAAGACAACCTCAGCAATCCCTTTTTCTATAATTAAAGGAACAGCCTTAATCATTCTTGGTTCAGTGCCTTCTGGAAGAACTATTTTTTCTTTACCATCACGAGCTTGAGCGTGCATTCTTTTAATAAAACTCATTATCCTACCTCCCTTTATGACTTTCCATTTATTTAAATACTAGATGCCCTCTTTATTCTCCTTGTTTAATCTATTAATTCTAAAATTAATAATTATCTGACAGATTAAATTGATATTTATTAATCTTCGAGCTATAATAAACAAAAAAGGGGGCAAAAATGAAAGTACTCGGCATTATTACTGAATATAATCCTTTTCATCTAGGACATAAAATTCATTTGCAAAACTCACTAAATAAAAGTAAAGCTGATGCTACTATTTGTATCATGAGTGGCTGTTTTTTACAACGAGGAAGACCAGCCATTATAGACCAATGGAGCAGAGCTAAAATGGCACTTCAGGTAGGAGTAGACTTAATCCTCCAACTTCCTGTTGTCTATTCTACTCGTAGTGCTGAATATTTCGCTTGGGCAGCTGTAAGATCATTAGAAGCTACCAAGACCGTTGATTATCTTTCTTTTGGTAGTGAGTCAGGTAACATTAATTCTTTAAAAGAACTCGGAGAATTACTAGCTAAAGAACCACAACAACTAAGTTCATTACTGCAAGAAAAATTAAAAGAAGGTCACTCCTATCCTCAAGCGCGAACTAAAGCACTTACTAGTTATTTAAAGCTAAAATCAAGTGATTTTAAAGTATCACCAACAAAAGCAGAAGAAATTATAAATAATCCTAATAATATTTTAGGTCTAGAATATATTAAAGCTCTAATTAATTTAAATAGCTCTATTACGCCACTAACTATTAAAAGAGAAGGGGCAGACTATTACTCTAATAAACTTAATAATATTGCTAGTGGCTCTGCTATTAGAAATCGAATTAAAAAAAATCAACAACAAAACAAACCATTAATTGATCAACAGATCAGGCAATCCTTGCCTAATTCAACAGTTGAAGTTTTAAAAAATAAGTTCAAGGATAATTTAGGGCCAATCTTTACTAATGATTTTAGTCAACAATTATTAACCCTACTTAGAAGAGTAGATAAAAACAAATTAAGAAACTATGAAAATATAACTGGAGGATTAGAAAATAGATTTAAAGAAGCAGCTCTTAAAGCCACTTCATTACAAGAATTAATTAATTTAATTAAGACTAAACGCTTTACACAAACTAGAATTCAACGTATTTTAATTCATCTGCTATTAGGGTTAACTAAAGATCAATTAACTAAATTCGATACTGCTTACGGCCCACAATATTTAAGAGTCCTAGGTTTTAATCAGCAAGGTAGGCAGTTACTTAAATTAATTAAGAAGAAATCTAACTTGCCTTTAATCACCAAAGTAGCTAACCACTTTAAATCAAAACAAACCCCACGTAATCTCCTACAGGAGATGTTAGAATATGATCTATTAGCAAATGATTTATATACTCTTGCCTACTCTAACAACAAAGCAAAAAAAGGTGGGGTTGACTTTAGGCAAACACCTATTTTAAACTTTTAAGATAATTAATAATATCAGTAAAGTTTTTGACAGAGACTATCTTAATCTCTGGAGTTTCCATCTCTTTGGCTGCTTTAGCATTTGCTTGAGGGGTAAAAAATATCTTGGCCCCTCGCTCTTTAGCTGCTGCTATCTTTTGTTTAACACCATCTATCCTACCGACTTTACCTTCTAAACTAATTGTTCCTGTTCCAGCAATTTTTAAACCATAGGTATAATCTTTTTTAGTTAATTGATTAAAAATCTGCAGGGCAAACATACTTCCAGCTGATGGGCCACCAATCCTTCCAGCATTAATATTAATCTTAATTGGAAAATCATATTCCCGCTTGTAAGAAGTTATTAAGACTCCAATAGATGGATTATCAGCATTATTTTGTATTTTCTTAGTTTTAATTGAATAAGTCTTCTTAACTCCATCCCTTTTTACAGTAACCCTTACTTGTGCTCCAACCTTTCTATCCTGAATCTCACTTACAACTTCTGTTAATAAACCTACTGGCTCTCCATCAACCTTAATAATTATATCACCAGGTTTTAGCTTCCCTTTAGCATTGCCTTCTTTTAATACATGGGTTATTTTGGCCCCTTGCCCACTAACCTGGGGATTATAACCTGCTGCTTCTAAAGCTACGGCCTTAGCTTTCATCTGACTCTCTTTCATCATTTCACGCATAAATTTAAAGTATTCCTCCATATTCATATTAGGAGGCAATAAATTTTTAGACTGCAATTCAATTAAATCTGGATTAAACAGCTTGACATACATATACTCTAATAAACTAGCACTTTTCATAGAAACAGCAGTTAACATAACTTTACCTGTTTGAAGGTAAGTATCAGCCTTAATATTAACCATCGGTGATAAAGGTTTGGCTATACCAGGTGAAATAAGGTAATAATCACTTGGGTATACAGCTAAAATGCCCACTACCACTACTACAATTAAAGCTTTAATCCAAAAACTTCTTTTCTTAATTAAATCTATCCCCATTTCTATCTCACTTCCTTTCCCAACAATCAACTTAAAGAATCTACTTAGCAGTCTCTTTATTATATTCATTAATCAATCTTTTTATTTCTGGTATCTTTTCCTTAGCTGCCTGATAACCTAATTGGATACATTCCTGGGCTTGACTTAAATCAGTAGAAGCAATATGACCTACTTCTGGAACAATTAGTATATCCGCCTCCACATTTTTATGTTGAGCAATCTCCTGTTGCATAATATCAATTGAACTCATAATTACATCAAAGATAGTATTGACATTATAACTTCGGACTAGATTATAACTAACCTCTACCCCAATTGCAATATCAGCACCTTCCTCCTTTACAGCACTAACAGGTACTCTATTTAATACTGCCCCATCAACCAACTTTTTCCCTTCTAATTCATAGGGAATGTAAATACCAGGAATAGACATACTGGCTCTTAGAGCATCAGCTACTAACCCTTCTTTAATTACTACCTCTTCTCCTTTTTCAATATCAGCTGCTACTGCTGAGAAGGGTAAATTTAAATCAGCAAAAGTCTTTCCTTTAGTTAATAACTGAAAAAATTCTTTAACTTTATTTCCTGCAACTAATCCTTGCTTAGAAACTGTAATATCAGTAAAATGATCCCACTCTAAATGAATTGCTAATCGTTCTAACATATGTAAATCAGATCCAGCAGCATAGAATCCTCCTACCACACTACCAATACTAGCTCCTGCTAAATAATCTATAGCTATGCCTTCCTCTTGCAGAGCCTTTAAGACACCTATATGAGCAATACCTCTAGCTGATCCAGCTCCTAAAGCTAATCCAATTTTAGCACTCACCATATCACCTCTAGCTCAAATATCAAATAACTTACTTTATATGTTATTCAATAATGGTATAAATTATCCTTATAAAATAAAAAGATCATAAAATAAAAAGATCCCAGGGCATCCTGAGATCTTAACTACAAATTAAGCTTCAATAGCCTCTACTGGACAAGCACCAGCACAAGCACCACAATCAATACAAGCATCAGCATCAATTTCATATTTGTCAGTTCCTTCAGAAATAGCATCTACTGGACAAGTAGGTTCACAAGCCCCACAAGAAATACAACCATCAGTAATTGTATAAGCCATTTCTTACACCTCCACATCTTATTTTATGTAGTAATTATCTTCCTTTAATATCATAACATAAGTTATCTAGTTTATCAATAAATATTCCTTGTTAGGTTAGAAAATAGAGACCTAATCCCCGATAAGGAATTAGGTCTTGCAACTAATCAACTAAATTATCTAATAAGATCATATTTGCAGTACCTAAATTAGTAGCTAAAGGTACATTATGCACATCGCAAACACGAAGTAAAGCACTTACATCTGGTTCATGGGGCTGAGCAGTCAATGGATCTCTTAGAAAAATAACTGCTGCTATATTGTCACTAGCAATTTCAGCTCCAATTTGTTGGTCGCCCCCTAAAGGACCAGAAGCCATTCTAGTTACTTCCAAATTAGTATTTTCATTTAATCTCTGACCAGTAGTCCCTGTAGCAATTAAATTAAAACCACTCAAAACTCTTTCATTCTCTTGAGCAAATCTAACTAAATCATCTTTTTTCTCATCATGAGCAATTAAAGCTATTTTCTTCATTTTGCCCCTCCCTTTCTAATTGTATTATTTCTATAAATTTTATTTTTTACCTGCTTAATTGTTAAACTTTGTATCAATTCTAAAAAAGCCCCAGGTAGAGATTAATCTCTACCTGGGGCTTTTTAGCTTCTTATAATTTGACTTCTACTTTAGTAGTTTTAGCTGGAATAGTAACCTCTAATCTCTGAGCTTCATAATTCCAATCATCAACTTCTGCACCATCTACTATAACCGTTCTAGGTTTACTTGCTACATTATTAAAGGATAAGCAATAACTTTTATACTCCTGATAACCAGTCTGCTGATCATCAATTGTAAATTCTAAATTAGCAGCTTGATATTGATAAGTAAACTCTGTTAAACTATATTCACCATCTTGATAATTAAAGCTTAAACCATCATCATTATATAGTTTATAACTATCTGTTGTTACTTTTGAGTCTAAATAAATATTAATATTCAATTCTTCTATATCCTTCTCTCCTACATAATTTACTACTGGAGCTAAAGGAAGGATACTACCTGCTTTAACATAAAGAGGTAGGGTATCTAGTGGAGCATCTACAATTACATGCTGGTTGCCTTCATATTCTTCTCCCGTCCAGAAATCATACCAAGTTCCTTCTGGGAAGTAAACCATTCTTCTATCTCGATCTGGTTGATAAATAGGAGCTACTAAAATACTATCTCCTACCATAAATTGATCAGATAAGTTATGTGTTTCTTCATCAGATTGATACTCCATTACTAATGGTCTCATTACTGGTAAACCTGTCTGAGTAGCTTGATAAAATAAATTATAAATATGAGTTAAAAATTTATAACGTAATTCAATATATTCTGTAATAATACTTTCATATTCTTCAGCAAAAGCCCATGGTTCTTGATAAATAGCTCTAATTTCACAATGATTTCTAAAAAATGGCACAAAAGATCCTAACTGGGTCCAACGAGCTAAAAGTTCTCCACTAGTATCTCCAGTAAATCCTCCTACATCTGTTCCAGAGAAGGTAACACCAGATAAACCTAAATTCATTAACATTGGCATCGCTAACTTAATATGATCCCAAAAACTTCGATTATCTCCTGTCCAAACTGCTGAGTAACGTTGAATTCCTGCAAAACCAGCTCTAGTTAGCACAAAAGGTCGTTCATTAGATAAATGTTTCTTTAGTCCTTCATAAGTAGCCTGGTCTTCTAAAAATCCGTATAAATTATGGAATCTATCATGAGTTCCTAAATCACCATCATTTTGATGAATGACATCAGTATCCATAGTATCTGTTTCATTAAAGACTGCTGGCTCATTCATATCATTCCAAATTCCTCTAACTCCTACATCAGTTAACCTCTGGTGTAAATCTCCCCACCAATCTCTAACTGCTTGTTGAGTAAAATCAGGAAAGACACATCTTCCTGGCCATACTTTATCTATAAAATATTCTCCATCAAGATATTTACAAAAATAATCATTTTCTATTCCTTCTTGATAAATATCATATTTAGGATCTCTTTTAACACCTGGATCAATAATAGTTATTGGTTTGAAGCCATCAGCACCTAAATCAGTTAATAACTGCTCTGGATTAGGAAATCTATTCTCATCCCAAGTAAAAATACGGTATTCATCCATATAATGAATATCAAAATGAATAGCATCACAAGGAATCTCTTTTTCCCGGAAGTTCTGGGCTATTTCTCTTACTTCTTCTTCTGGATGATAACTATAACGAGATTGGTGATAACCTAATGACCACTTTGGAGGTAAAGGCATCTTTCCTGTAAGAGTCGTATAACTATCAACAACTTCTTTAAGACTTGGCCCATTAATAAAGTAATAATCTAGATTTCCTCCTTCAGCCCAAAATGAATAATAATCTTTTTCACCTACACCTAAATCAAAGTGGCTTTTATAGGTATTATCAAAGTAAATACCATAAGCTTTATTTTGATTAAGACCAATTAAGAATGGAATTGATTGGTATAATGGATCAGTATCATCTACATGCGGACTAAATGTGTCATGATTCCACATTACATATTTTCCATCTCTTTTATCTAGCCAACCTGTCTTTTCACCTAGACCATAAAATCTTTCTTCTTCCCTTAATTCCTTCCATGCTCTTACTTCATCCTTACTCCAACCTAAAGCTTTTTTGGAGTAGTCTCTATGAATTAAATTACCATCTAAATCATAAAAACTAATCCCTAATTTTTGTTTATTAATCTTTATTTTCAAATCTTGTGTTGTAACTTGTAAATAATCTCCTTTATCTTCAACTTCAAAATCTTGATACTTTAAATTATGTTCTACCAATGCTGGTGATGTAGATAAATCTGCTTTATCACGTTGGCCCATTACTACCCTAACTATTTCTGAGGTAATAAACTCTAAAACTAATTCTCCTTCAGATAATTGTAAATATAAATAATTATCATCTTGATTATATTCATTAATTTCACTTAAAACAAAGTATCTCTTTCTTTTATTTCCTTGGCCCTGGTCTATTATTTCTTCACTATTCATATTCATCAGCTCCTATCTTAAATATTAATTCAATCTTTGCAAACGGTTGCACAATCAAAAAGCACTTCTACTGATTGATTTTATGTTAAGCGTTTAACTTACCCACATTATATACTTGCTAAAAAGTTTTGTCAAGGCGGTTTGTTAGTCCTTTCTCTGTTGTGTAGAATCTCGAATAACTAATTCTAAAGGTAATGTAATACTCTTTTTCTCTTTGGCTTGGGATTCTATTTCCTCTATTAATACTTCTACTGTTCTAACTCCTTTGTAAAAGATATCTTGTTTTATTGTAGTTAAAGCCGGAGTAACATATTGGCATGTCTTTAAATCATCAAAACCAACAATTGAAAGATCTTCAGGAATTTTTTTATCATGCTCTTGAAAAGCTTTTATAATACCAAATGCTAAAATATCTGCTACAGCAAAAACTGCACTAATATCATTTTGATCAGATAATAGTTCTGCTCCTACTTTATACCCCCCTTCAAAAGAAACTTCAGTCTCATAAACTAATTCTTCATTTTCAGTAATATTGTATCTTTTTAATGCTTTTTGATACCCTTGATAACGTCTATAATTAACTTCACTCAAATCTCTATTACCTGTTACAAAAGCAATATTTCTATGATCTAATTTTAATAAATATTCAGTAGCTAAATAACCCCCTTGTTGGTCATTAACACCAATATTATGAAACTGCCCAGTATAATCTTTATAAGTATCAGTTAGTACAATAGGAACATCTATTTCTTCTATCTTTTTGGAGAGTAAGTTAGGATAGACCCCTAAAAAAATAATTCCATCTAAATTTCTTTTGATAATCCAATCTTTACAACTCTCTTCCGGGCCAACCCCCGTAATCAAAATATCATAGTCTTTTTCTCTAGTCTTCATCTCAATTCCACTTATAAATTGACTATAAAAGGGATTATCTTGCAGTAAAGTATTAGCTTTATCTTGCTCAACTAAAGGAAGCATAATCCCAATTAGATGTGATTTTCTATTTGCTAAAGTACGAGCTGTAAAGTTAGGATAGTATCCTAACTTTTCTATTGCTTCTAAAACTTCTTGGTAAGTCTTTTGAGAGACTTTATGTTGATTTTCATTTAAAACATTAGATACTGTAGCTACTGAAACCCCTACATAATCTGCCACATCACGAATTGTAACCTGTTTAGCCATAATCCCCTCCTGGTTAATCGGTTAACTAGCTAATCTAATCTTTTGATCTTTTTTTCCTTTTTCTCTACTAACACTTGATATAAACCAGCTAACTCAATCCCCTTCTTATTTAATTTTCCTAATAATTTGGTTGTTTTAACCTGCTTTTCTAGTTTAATTGCTATTCCACAATCAGCACTAATTTCAGGTAAAACTGGTACCATCATTATTTTATATCCTGCATCTTTTAAAATATCTTCTGCTGTTAAAGAATGGTGCGTTGAATCAAAAACAATTAATTTATATTCCTCTTCAAACATTAATTTCCCTCATCTCTAACTTTAATTTTTGGCCCTGTTCCTGTAACTTGGCCAATTAATGTAGCATCATCTAATCCTGCTTGATAAAGATCGCTTAATAAATCAGCAGCATCTTCTTTAGCAACAGATATTAATAAACCTCCTGAAGTTTGAGGATCAAATAATAAATCCTTTCTTGCTTCATTAATCTTTACCCCAAACTCAACTTGCTTTTGTAAATAATCCTGATTTCTATAAGCTCCTTCAGGAACTAGGCCTAAAGCAGCATATTCTTTTGCTTGAGCAAATAATGGAACTTGATTAGCATAAATAGTAACTTCCAAGCCACTTCCTGTGGCCAACTCCCAAGCATGTCCTAATAAACCAAAGCCTGTAATATCAGTACAAGCATTAACATTATATTTATGCATCAATTCTACAGGCTTATTATTTAAAGTAGCCATTGCTTTAACAGCAAGACTATTACCATCAACTTCAGCTATGCCCCCTTTAAAAGCTGTCGTCATAACCCCCATCCCCAAAGGCTTTGTTAAAATTAGTTGATCACCAACTTGAGCACCAGAATTAGTAATTAAATTATTATGTTCAACTACTCCAGTTACAGCTAATCCATACTTAGGCTCATCATCTTCAATAGTATGACCACCAGCTATTATTGCTCCTGCATTAGCTACTTGATCAGCTCCTCCTTGCAAAATTTCTTCTAAGATTTGATTATCTAAACAAGTAGGAAAACCAGCAATATTCATAGCTAACAAAGGAGTAGCTCCCATAGCATAAATATCACTTAAAGCATTTGCAGCAGCAATTTGACCAAATAAATAAGGATCATCAACTACTGGAGTAAAAAAATCAACTGATTGTACTATCACTTGCTCACCTTGAAGTTTATAAGCTACTGCATCATCCGCTTTATCAAATCCAACCAATAAGTTTTCATCAACTCCAGGAAATTCAACGCGTCGCAAAACTTGCGACAGAGCCTTAGGGCCCATTTTAGCTGCTCAGCCAGATGAACTACTATACTGAGTTAATTTAATTTCATCAGTCACTAATATCACCTCTTTAAATTACTTGTAATTTCTTGATATATAGTTTTATTTAACTGCCCTTATTCTAAAGTATTTGTTAATAAGTTTCTATTATGTCTATGATTATCCTTTTTTTATTTAAAATTAGTAGTCATAAGTGACTAAGTTAAAAATATATTAAGCCCTTAATCACTCCCTTCCTCTTTTTTTTCTTCTCGTTTATTAAACGGGCCAAAACTTATATAAAATACAAGAAAGACTAACAACCAAACAAATTGATCACTCACTCCTGTATCTTTTCTTTCTCCTGGCTTTTCTTGGGGCTCTAAATTACTTTCAGACTGATCCAAATCTTCTGGGAGGGGGAGATCTACTTCTTCTTTAAGTTCTGCAAAAGCTAACCAACTAGCTATAAAACCTACTCCACTTGAAAAAACACCTAGTCTATCAGATAATGAAATATCTTCTGTCTCTTCTTGAGATAATCTATTTGTTAATAAGTTAAATAACATTATTATCACTCCTTTCACTACTAGTATATTAATCTTGCCAACTTTTGTTACTTAATCTCCTTTTCTCTTATAAACTTTACATAAGATGAAGCATTTTAAGGTGATGAAAGATTCAATAAAAATTATAAAACTTCTTTTATAACTCGCTCTGCATTTTTAAAGAATATTTTTTCTATTTCCTCAGTAGTAAATTGATTCTTTTTTAAAGTAGTAATCAATTTATCAATCTTAGCAATATTACTGATCTCTAACTCACAGTCGATTCCATCGAAATCAGAACCTAATGCTATAACTTCACTACCTCCAACATTTCTAATATGTTTAATATGGCGTACTATATCTTCTACTTTACTTATTTTATTATCTCCTAAGAAACTAGCTGCAAAATTAAGTCCTATTACTCCACCTTGTTTGGCAATTATTCTTATCATTTTATCAGTTAAGTTCCTATGATGATCTCTAAGCTCTCTAGCATTAGAATGAGAAGCTATAAATGGCTGTGAGGATAATTGAGCTACATCATAAAAACCTTGGTCAGATAAATGGGACACATCGATTAACATTCCTAATTTGTTCATTTCTTTAACTACTTGTCTCCCAAAAGGTGTAAGCCCTTGTTGTCTATACTGTAGTTTACTATTGGAATATCCCAATTGGTTGGGATAATTCCATGTTAGAGTTATTAATCTAACTCCTAAACGATAAAAATTTCTTAATCTAGATAGTTGGCCCTCTAAAACTCCCCCCTCTTCTATAGTTAAAAAAGCTGATATCTTATTTTCTTGTTGGTTAGCTTTTAAATCTTGATAATTTTTTGCTATAGCTACTAGTTCATCATTAGCTTCAACCTCTTGGTAGAACCTATCTAACATACCTAAAGTGTGCTCAAAGGGATTTTCTCCATAAATAGCTTCTTCTTTATAATCTATAAATAAAGCAAAAAATTGGGCCCAGGAGTTAGCCTGTTGTAATTTCTCTAAGTCAACATGAAATGAATTTTTCTTTAAACTTGCTGTTTGATTATTACAAATGCGATATATAGTATCACAATGTAAATCTATTAAATTCATAGTATCCCTCCATAATTTATTAATTAATAGGCAAGAAATGCTTTTTTATAGAATAGGCTATAATAAAGCTCAATAATAAATTTTAATGGTGGTGGTCTAAGTGGTCTTTGATGTTATTGTTGTTGGAGCTGGACCAGCTGGTGCCTATACTAGTTATAACCTAGCTAAAGAAAATCTAAATGTATTATTAATCGAAGAAGAATCATTACCTCGTTACAAATCTTGTGGAGGCGCTATTTCTCTTAAAGCCAAAAAATACTTAGCAGATATTGATTTAACTAATATTATTGAAGATAAAATAACTAATATCACATTTGATTATAATCTGCAACCTGCAATTGAGATTGATTTTTCTAAACCGTTTGTTTATCTAGTAATGAGAGATAAATTTGATAATCTATTAGTTAATAAAGCTAAAGAAGCAGGAGCTAAAGTAATTAGTAATAGTAAAGTTCTTTCTATTACTAAAAATGATCGACTAGAAGTTACGACAAAAGATAATTTATTTAAAAGTAATTATCTTATTGGAGCTGATGGGGTAAATAGTTTAATAGCTAAAGAACTAGGACTAAAAACTAATATGAATCATGCTATAGGATTTGAAAAAGAAATAAAAGTCTCTACTCCACAATTGGCCAACCAAAGAAGTAGGATAAAGCTAGATTATGGTGCTATTCCTAAAGGATATGGTTGGATTTTTCCTAAACAAGATCATTTGTCTGTAGGTATTGCTAGTTATAAACAAGGATTAAACCTTAAAGAAAAATTAACAAACTATTTAAACAAAGAAAAAATATTTATTCAAGAAGAGTTAAATGCTAAAGGACACTTATTACCTGTTTGGCAAAGTGAAAAAACTTTAAATACTAACCAGGGATTATTAGTAGGTGATGCTGCTAGATTAGTTGACCCACTATCTGGCGAAGGAATCTTCTATGCTTTAAAAAGTGGTCAATTAGCAAGCAAAGCAATCATTGATAACTTAGAAAAAAATAAATCTCTAAATCATTACACAACACTAGTTAACCAAGAAATTATATTAGAATTTAAAAAAGCTAAGCTATTAAGCCAATTTTTCTTCCTAGCACCAAAACAGATCCACAAATTCTTAACTAGCAATCAATGGCTACTAGAAGAATTCCTAAAAGTAATCTACGGCTTAAAAAATTATGATGAATTATACAATTATTTTATCTCAGAAATAAGTTTCTTAAAACATATTACCAATAAATAAAACAGAGAGCCATATCTATTGGCCCTCTGCTTTGTTCTTTCTAGCTTCTACCATAAAATTCTGATTAGTAATACTTCCTCTAATCTTAACTACCTTCCATTTTTTATTAACCCGCTTTAAGATTAAATAATCCTCCATAGGAATCTCAATTTGATTAGCTTGAGGTCGGTTAAAAATAAATTTATAACTAGCTTTAAATTTAGGAACTGGCTGCTTACTAATCAATTCAATACTAAGCCCTTCAATAGAGTAAATTACATCTTTTCCTGGTCTTTTAGAACCACCATAAGCCTGTTTCATCTTTTCAATTACTCTACCCCTGATTACAACTTCCTCCAAATAATCTATTTTTTCTGCATTCGATACTTCCTCTAATAAATTAATATTTTTATTATTTAGTGATTTATAAAAGTACTTAACAACTTTTTTAGGAGTTGTATCCCGCTTAAGAATAGGTTGATAACCTCCAGTTGATAATAAAACAGTTAAAATTATAATTCCAGCTATCATTCCAATTCCCACTCGCCAATAACGGTATAAAAACCAGAATGATCTTTCTTTTAGACTAAACAATTTCTTTTGTTGTTCTTGTTTTTCTTGTCTTTCCTTTATTTTTTCTTGAGAAGATATTAATTTATTCTCCTTTTCTAATTTCTCAAGCCTTTGATATACCTCTTTAAAACTTCCTGGTCTCTTATTCTTATCTTTTTTCAAACATTTAACTACTAAATTATTTAATTCAGTAGAAACTTGAGGATTTAAAAGTTTTGGCTCGATGGGTGATAAATGTTTTATTTTAACAGTCAGCTCTCCTTTAGTATCAGTTTGAAAGAAAGTTTGACCAGTTAATAAATAATAATAAAATCCGATGATAGAATAAAGCTGGCTTTCTTTAGACCATGATCCATTCTTAATAATCTCAGGTGGTTGCAACCATATATTATCAAAAGAAAAGGAAATCTCTGATCTGTACTGAATAATTTTATTAATAATTATTGGATCAAGCATAAATATTTTCTGATTAGGCCCAACCATCAAACTCTCTAGTAATAGCCCAGACCATAGATCATCTTTAGCATTAGCAAAAATATTTAATATTGTCTTTAGCCAATTATTAGCTAATTTAATAGCCACTCTTTCTTTTTGTAAATAATCCGCTAATGGGATTAGCTCTATATTGGCCCTTAATAAATAATATTCTCCATCAATAATCATAGTATCGTGATAAGAAAGATATTGCTGGTGATTAATAGACTTATCTTCCTTTATGATTGCTTTTATATCATCAAGAATGCTTTTAGCTACTCTACCTTTTGGTTTTTTAGTGGTAAATAATTTTTGGGCATAGTAACTAGTACCTACTTCATCTACAACATGCTTATAATTCTTTCCTTCTTCTTTAATTTGATACATTACTTTATACTCACCCCCAACTTATAATTTCTAAGCCCATTTTTACTATATCATACTCCTGCTAAGTTAGCCAATTCATTTTATTAATTCCGATTAAGGTTTTTAATTCCTTCATATTTTCTGATACAATGTTAATAATAAACTTATAGATAGGAGTATATAATAATGAAATCAATTACTTATAAAGAAACTTTAGACTTAAAATCAACAGCTTACATTGACGTTAGATCACCAGGAGAGTTTAATGAAGCAACTATTCCGGGGGCAATTAATTTACCTATTTTTGATAATCAAGAACGGGCCCAAGTAGGAACAGTATACACTCAACAATCACCTGCTAAGGCTCGCATACTAGGTATAGAAATTGTAGCACCTAAACTACCTGATTTGGTTAAAAAAATTCAAAAGCTATCTAAAAAATACGAGAATCTTATCCTCTTTTGTGCCCGAGGAGGTATGAGAAGTGAAAGTATTGGTCTAGTAGCTAAAATGGCCGGATTTGAACTTTATAAATTAAAGGGTGGCTATAAAGCTTACCGGCATTTTATCCTAGATCAGCTAGAAGAATACAAACTAGATAGTAAATTACTAGTTATTCATGGTTATACTGGAGTAGGTAAAACTAAACTGCTCTATCAGCTACAAAATTTAGGTATTCCAATTATTGATCTAGAAGGACTTGCTAACCACCGTGGTTCAGCTTTTAGTAGTATCGGCTTAGGAGAACCTACAAACCAAAAACAATTTGATTCTTTATTATGGGAAAAATTAAATAAAATTAATGGAGTACCAATCATTGCAGTAGAATCAGAGAGTAAAAGAGTTGGAATTTCTGTTATCCCAGACTTTTTTAAAGAAGCTATGGAAGAAGGAATACATATTTTAATCGATAGGTCTATTGATAGTAGAATAGATGAAATTTTTAGTGAATACTCCGAAACTTATAATCAAAATAAAAAATCATTTATTAACCGTTCTTTAGAGTCCATCTCAGCTATTAAGAAGCATCTAGTTAAAAAAATAGGTAAAGCTGGTTACCAACAATTAATTAAAGAATGTAAACAGGGCCAATTTGATGACGTCATCAAAACATTATTAATTAAATACTATGATCCTCTATATCAACATTCCCTCAATAAATACCAAGATAAATTTACTTTAAAAATAAAACAAGATAACTTAAATCAAATATCCCAACAGATAACTACATTTATAGATAATTCGATAAATTAATCTTGAACTGAATACTATAAATGAGCAAATTTGAACCCATATTATTCCAAGTCAAAAAATAAAACAAGACATTCCCAACATTTTGGTGTAGAATAAAGTTACCATACCAAACTCTCACCAGAAAGGATGTTGGAAATGTCTAATAACTTTATTCTACCTGATAATAAGCTAATTGACAAGTTTTTTGACGAAAATAATTTTAATCTTTATTATTCTAAACCAGCTTTAAAGCATATAAAAGAATTCATTCTAGCAGGAATTTCTAAAGGGTTTTCATCTAAAACAACTGATATTGCAGAGTATAGTGAAAATCATAGAACTACAATTGGTCATTTCTTATCTAAAGGAAACTGGAATGAAGAATTCATTAAAGAAATTATTAAAAACCAAAGTTTAGAGTTTTCATTTGATTATGCAAAGAATAATGATGAACCAATCTTTATTCTTCATGATGACACTGTTTCTGAAAAGACTAAGCCTTCGTCACAGGCAAAGTCACCAATTGAGAAAACTGATTTTTGCTACTCTCATTTAACTGGAAGAACTGTGTTAGGACATCAATTATTAACTACTATGATTCAATCTGGTGAGCATAATTTAGTTTATGACCTTCAACGCTATGATAGAGAAGGCAAAAGTAAAATTGATACTGTTTGTGATATTGCAGAATCTATGCCTACACCACCTACAAATGCTTATGCATTATTTGATTCATGGTATAATTGTCCTAAAATAATTAATGCTTATGCTAAAAAGGGTTATCATTGCATTGGAGCTCTTAAAAGAAACCGCATTATTTACCCTAAAGGTATTAGAATCGGTATATCTGATTATGCAAAATATATTCAAAAGAGTGATGTTCACCTTGTGACCGTGAACGGCTCTGAATATTGGGTTCACCGTTATGAGGGAAACCTGAATAATATAGAAAATGCGGTTGTAATTTTATCTTGGCCTGTAGATGCTTTTAAGAATTCTAAGGCTTTAAGAGCATTCCTCTGCACTAATGTTTCTTTAGATGAAAAAACTATTTTAGAATACTATTCTAAACGCTGGTCTATTGAAGTATATTTTAGACAATCTAAAAGGATATTAGGTCTTGATAAATATCAAGTCAGATCTATCAAAGCCATAGATAGAATCTGGGTATTACAAAATTTAGTTTATTTATTTTGTACCATTGGTTTAGATAAACCAATGAAATTTGGCAGAGGTGTTCTAGAAGCCAGAAAGCACAGTAAAAGAGAATATATAGAATGGATTTATGAATGTGCTCAAACTGGCATACCATTAAATACCACTTTAGAGTTATTAAATGTTGCATAGAAAAACTATATCAAGTTGCTTCCATAAATTGGAACGGTTTTTGCTCATTTATAGCTGAATAATTCTTTTCAATCTAACTTATACTAAAAATGAACTCTAAGGAGGGATTAATTATTAAAAACAAAATTAGAGAAGGACTTATTCCTACTGTATTAGGTACTGTAGTTACTACACTAGGAATTAACCTTCGTTCTAAAAGTTCTTCATTAGGTTGGGGGATAGCTGGCTTTGGTTTAGCACATCTACTATTAGGTGCTATTGACTTAACTCAGCATAAAGCTCCACAAGATGAATTATTTAAAATGAGTGAGAGGCAAGAAAGAAGAGAAAGACAACCTCAACAATAGATTAGAGTTCATAATAAACAAGAATCCCACTTCCTGGATTCCTGTTTATTACTTTCACCCTGATAGGCCAACATTGGCCATACACCTCTTTGACTTTTCTTACTCCTTTAATAGGGGAAACAATTTAGTTTCCCCTATTAAAATTAAGCTGATGCTTCTGCAGAATTCTTAGGACTATCTAAAAACTTAACTTTATTAGCAACTACTCCTGTCTTATATCTTCTCTCTCCAGTCTCCTTATCTTCCCAATTGCTAACTTCTATTTTTCCTTCAATGCTAACTAATCTACCTTTAGTTAAAAAATCAGCACAATGTTTAGCTAATTTTCTCCAAGTTACTACATTGATAAAATCAGTTTCCCTTTCTCCTGCTTTATTTTTATAATCTCTATCAACTGCTAATACCAAATTAGTCATTTTAGTGCCACTCGATAACTCTTTCATCTCTGGGTCTCTAGCTAGTCTGCCAACTAATCCTACCTGATTTAACACAATAATCACTCCCTTTTAATTTGTTTGCTTAAGGTTATTTTTACCAATTAAGTCTTAGTTATACACTTAATGTGTTTACTTTGCTTTTCTATATCATCTACTTTTCTATATATACAAGAATTAATCTGCCTATATAGTTCTACATCATTTTCAATTCTAAATTGATTCATCACTTCAGTAGCTAACTGAACAAATTCTTCTGGGGAGATTCCAGCTTCTTGATGGGCTATATTCATATATTTTTCTATTAATAACTTCTTTTGTTCTCTTTTCATTTTTCCGCCCCCTCCTATATGTTAATTTTATCCTTTATAGTAATAGATTATTATTCTAATCCTAAATTAGTTCAAAAAATACAGGAGGTTTGAAAAACAAAAAAGAGTTAGAGCAATTGCTCTAACTCTTTTTTGCCCATTTACGAGCAAATTGATCTATATCTCCAGCTCCTAAAAAAAGATAAATAGCATCATTACTGTAATTATACTTAGTTAACCACTCTTCTAAATTAGACCACTGATTAATATAGGTAACAGGTTGGTCACTTACTAATTGACTTAACCTTTTTCCTAATCTTTCTAACTCTTTCTCTTCTACTCTCTCTCTTACTTTATAAATTTGGTAAATAACCCGTTCATCTAAGTTTTGATTAAGTACTTTTTGATAATCTTTTAATAAACTATTTGTTCTCAAATATTGGTGGGGCTGAAAGATTACTACTTTTTGTTTATCAGTCTCAATTCGGTCTAAATTATCAACGACAGCCTTTACTTCACTTGGGTGATGAGCATAATCAGTGATTATAATTTGATTATCATCATCAGATAATACTTCAAATCTCCTCTTAACTCCTTGCCATTGACCTAAAGACTCTTTCATAGTTTCAAAAGACAGTCCACAATACTTACCTACAGCAATTGCTTCTAAAGCATGTCTTATATTATAGTCTCCCAAAGCAGGCAGTCTAAATTGACCAATCTCTTGGCCCTGGTACTCCAAAATAAAATAAGATTCTAACTCTACTTCTGTAATCTTAACTGCATTAAAATCAGCTTGTTGGTCATTAATTCCTACCGTTAATACTTCAATAGGTAAGCTAGTAGATTCTATTTCTAATTGTGCTAAAACCTTATTATTAGTAACTAAACACTCACTTAAACCTGCTACATATTCTTTATAGGTCGCTACCATATCATCTAAATCACGATAAATATCTGGATGATCAAATTCAATATTCGTTACTACTCCAATATCCGACGGATACTTTAAAAAAGACTTTCCATACTCATCACCTTCTAGGATAAAATAATCGCTTTCCTTAATCATAAAATTACTATTAAAATTATTTAAAATACCACCAATAATAAAGCTTGGATTCTTTTGGCCCCCCGTTAAAATTTGGGCCAATAGACCTGAAGTTGTTGTCTTACCATGAGTTCCAGAAGCCGATATAACCTTTTTGTTAGCTGTAATTAAAGCTAATGCTTGGGAACGACCTAATAACTCTATTCCATACTCTCTAGCTTGCTTAAGCTCAACATTTTCATCTGGAATAGCATCAGAATAAATTACTTTTTCTAAATTAGAATCAATATTATCTGCTTGATGACCAATCTTAATCTGAGCACCTTTATTTTTTAATTCTTCAATTAATTCATTATTTTCTAAATCAGAACCTGTTACCTGATATCCGATTGTCAAAAAATACTGGGCAATCGCAGACATAGCAATCCCACCAATACCTATAATATGAACTTTCTTCATAATATCCACCTCATTATCTATTTCTTAATCTCTGTTTAGCATTAAAATACACTTATCTTAATATATATGCAACCTAATTATATATTAAAATATTATTTTTGATAAATATTAATTTTGCTTTCTTTATCATTTGCCATTAAAACTAATAATTCTAAAGATTTATCTTCTGTAATATCTCCTACTGCTAAATCTCTAATCTTTAAATCCAATGGCTTACTCTCCCAACTTTTAACAAGTTCATCCTGGGCCCAATTATAGACTAAAACTCGATTATCCTTTTTTGTCGTATGAACTACTAACTCTAATCTTCCATCTTTTTCTAAATCAGTGACTAAAACTGCTGGCCCATATCTACCAGGCAATACTGTCTCTAGCTTTCCTGCTTTAGTATAAATTTTAATTTTATATTTACCTTTTCCTTGGTATGAAGTAAGCACTATTTCCTTCTTTTTATCTTGGTCTAAATCCCCCATTGCTAAACGATATCCTTCATTTTTATTAAGTTGTAATTTGAAATTTTTTTTATAATTATTCCTTGTAATTAAATTAAACTGGAGCTGGTGATTAATATTTCTAGTTATTAAATAATCTTTAGTAGCTAATTTAACTACTGCTTTAGGACGACTACGTTTAAACCCTTTTATTCTTTGCTTGATATACTTATCCTTTTGCCAACTAAATTTAAATAAATAATTGAAGTTCTGGGCTATTAACTCTGATATTTGATCATTATTACTATCCACTACTACTAATTTGTAATCATCATATTTAGTTCTATAATAACTATCAATTCTACCTTCAGTTAACAACTCTTGTGCTTGATAATTTAGTATATGCAAAGCTTGTCTAGTATTTAAAATAATCTCTTGGTCTAATTGTTGGTCAATATTAGCTACTACTAAATCTAAAAATTGATACTTAAATAATTTACTTGTAGTTAATAATCTATAATCAAGTGTAGCCTCTTTAAATTGCTGTAAATAATAATTAATTAGCTTATTTTCTTTACTAATTGTCATTACTTCTTCTCTAACTAGACTATCTAACTTGGTACTATATAGCTCTCCTTTAATAAATAATTTTTTTTCTTCTTGAAAAATCTCTCCAGTTACTAACAGATCAAGTTTTAACTTATTACCTATTAATTGTAATTCATCTTGACTTAAAGTATTTTCTAACTTTAATTTATTAATTAGTTTCTCTAATTTATCTTTAGATATAACCTTAAATTGGCCCTTTCTCTTTAGATTAGCAATTAGACTTTCTTGAAGTAAATTAACTATATCAATTGGTAGCTTTGTAGCATTAAACTTTAAAATTCCTATTCTTTGCTTTTGCCTTTTTACCCGATCTCCTACCTGCAATTCTAAAGAAGATTTTTCGATAACTTGTGCTACAGAAAATTTTGCTTTAACTTCCTTGACCTTTAATGTAGCTATCTTATGGTTTAGAGTTCCTAATATAACCCCAGTTATAGGATCTTTAAGTAAATCATACTCTCTTAATACACTAAATGTATCCCCTTTAAGTATCCCAGCTTGTAAACCTAAATTTAAATAAACAGATTCATCTTCTATTTTAGCTATATACCCTTGACTTTGCTTTAAATAATCACTAAATAAATCAGCAGTCAATTGATCTATTTCATCTGTAAACAGCTGTTGTCCATAAGTTAATTGACTCATTAATACAATAAATACCAAACACAGAAAAAATATCTTTCTCAATTGAACACCCCCTTTAGACTCATTTTTATTTATTCGCTATTTATACACTAAATCCTGCTTAAATTAGGTTTCCTCTTAAAATAACGACACTTATCTGTTAAATAAACATGACACTTTAATTTAGAACAATAAAATCTATTATTAATAAAATGAATACAATTTTTACAAGTCATTTTTAGCCCCCCTAAATTATAGACATCAATATAATTCATATGATTAAATAAACAAAATATTTCTATGAAATAATTTCCTACGATATAATTCAAATCTTTGATACAATAGAGTATAAATCATCTAATTAATAACAGGAGGATAAATATGACTTATCATACTCATTCATTCTTTGGCTTTGCATTTGCATTACTAACAATTAAATTACTATCTACATTTCAAATTATAGATCTTTCTTTTTTACTTACAGGCAGTCTATTTAATGATACACTCTTTCAATTTTATATCGCAGCGGTTATTGGGGCTTTAATACCTGATATAGACCATGCAAATAGTAAAGCAGGTAGAAAGTTATGGTTTATTAGCAAACCACTTAAGTTATTTGGGGTTAAACACAGAGGCATTACTCATAGTTTATTAGGAGTCATTTTATTTGGGCTATTATGTAATCAATTAATAAGTCTAAACTGGATTAATTTAATAATTTGGCTAGGGTTGATAATTGGCTACTTTAGTCATTTGATTGCAGATATGTTTAATTCCCAGGGGATTCCTTTTTTCTATCCTAACCAACGTCGATTTAAATTTCATACTAACATTACTACAAATGGCTGGGGAGAACATATTTTTTTCTTAATTATCTTTACCTTACTCTTCTTTTTTATCTGTATTGAACGAGGTTATATTGCATTTAAATTAGGTGGTTTTCCACAGATTTTTAATCTAAATTAAAAGAGTGGAGGCATTAGCCCCCACTCTTTAGATCAATTAACCACAACTACTATATCCACAATTTTTACAGGAATTACAACCTTGCTCAAAATGGATTTCCTCTCCACACTCTGGGCAAAGTGGCTTATCTCCTTCATCAGAAGCTGCTACTTTTGCTTTAGATTCTTCTATTTCTTGAATAACTTCTAAATCTGAACTTAGATGTCGAAAAGTTTTAGACTCCACTATTTCTTTTAAAGCCCTTGCTACTACATCAGGACAACTACGCCCCTCTAGTTTTTGGCCCTTGCCTTTTTCATACATAAAACTAGGGCATGTTGTTGTTGACTCTAATTGATCTATAATCTCTTCGGGAGCAATTCCACTTCTTAAGGCTAAACTAGTTAAACGACTTACAGCTTCAGTCATTACATGACAACCACCATCACTACCAGTTGTCAAGAAGGTTTCAATTGGATTACCTGCTCCATCAAAATTAATTGTTAAATATAACTTCCCACAACCTGTATTATACATAATAGTCTCTCCAGCAGCTGCTAGAGGTCGTTCTTCTGGAAGGATAGTCTCGTTATTAACTTTTACTTCTTCTGTTGAGCTTTCTTCCTCCTCTGTACTTAAAACTTGAGCTGTTCTACTTCCATCTCTATAGACTGTTAATCCTTTACAACCTAACTCATGGGCCAACTTATAAGCCTCAGCTACATCTTCTTTAGTAGCTTGATTAGAAAAATTAATAGTCTTACTTACTGCATTATCAACATGTTGTTGGAAAGCAGCTTGAACCTTAATATGCCATTCTGGTTCAATATCCATAGCAGTAACTAGTGCTTCTTCTGGAGCTTCTTCTGTAAAGTCATACTCAAAGTAACTTACATTTCCATCAGCATCAGTATGAGAATACTGAAAACTAAAGAATGGTTCAATTCCACCACTAGTACCACCTAAGAAACTAATAGAACCTGTTGGTGCAATAGTCGTTAAAGTAGCATTTCTTTGGGGGATTTCATATTCACTCTCATCAAAAGCAGGAAAAGCACCTTTCTCTGCTGCTAGCTCTTGACTATAATGATGAGCATTATCATTGATAAACTTCATTACTTGCTCTGCCATTTCAACTGCTTCTTTACTATTATAAGCAATACCTAACCGAATAATTAATTCATGAAAGCCCATAACTCCTAAGCCAACTTTTCTATACTGTAATACCTTCTCTTCTATCTCTGGTAAAGGATATTTATTAACAGAGACCACATTATCTAAAAATCTAACTGCTAACTTAATAGTCTCTTCTAACTCATCCCATAATACCTCTCCGTTAGCTACAAATTTAGATAGATTAATTGATCCTAAATTGCAAGCTTCATTAGGCAATAATGGCTGTTCACCACATGGATTAGTAGCTTCTATCTCTTCTGGTAGTGGATGATCTTGATTAATCTCATCAAGAAAGACCATTCCTGGTTCACCATTTTTCCAAGCATAATTAACAATTAAATTATATACCTTACGTGCTGGAAGTTGATCTACCTTCTCCCCTGTCCGAGGATTAATTAAATCATACTCATTATCTTCTTTAACTGCATCCATAAAATCTTCTGTTACAGCTACAGATAGATTAAAATTAGAAAACTGATTATCTAATAACTTTCGTTTGTAATTATCTAACTTTTTATCAACCTTTATTAGAGACAAATTAGTCCCTTCAATCGTCTCTTTATAGTCATCGTATAACTCTTGGTTTTCTTCTGTTAGCTCACCCTTAGCATGAATAAAGTCTAAAATATCAGGGTGGTCAACTCGTAACATCCCCATATTAGCTCCTCTGCGCTTTCCGCCCTGCTTTACAGTATCAGTAGCACGATTAAAGACCTTCATAAAACTTAGCGGACCGGAACTAACTCCTCCTGTACTCTTTACTACATCATTTTTAGGTCTTAATCTACTAAAAGAAAATCCTGTTCCACCACCACTTTTATGAATTAAAGCAGCATTCTTCACTGCAGAAAAGATTCCTTCCATACTATCTTCAACTGGTAACACAAAACAAGCTGCTAACTGTTGTAGCTCTGCTCCAGCATTCATTAAAGTAGGTGAGTTTGGTAAAAACTTAAGTTCAGTCATTAAATTATAAAACTTTTCTTCGTATTCTTCTTTTAATTCTTTCTTCTCTTCAGCACTAGCAATATTTTTAGCTACCCTTTGAAACATTTCTGGGGGCGTTTCTTGTAAATTGCCTTCTTCATCTCGTTGTAAATATCTTTTTTCTAATAAGTTTATTGCATTTTCCGATAACTCAGATACCAATTACAAAACCTCCTAATTTAATTTAGACTTGTTTAAAAACTTCTCTTCGTGCAATATCAAATGGTCCTCTATAACTTTAAATACAATCTAAATTATAACTGTTAATCTTTTTATTTGCAAACTAAAAATTAATTGTTTCATAAAAAACACCCTGCTATTTAACATTAGCAAGGTTAACTATACATCCATTATTTTTTCTTTGTAAACTTTAAGACTGTATCTAAAGCTTCTTTGACAGCTAACTCTACATCTTCTTCTTCTTTAATTGATTCTACAATACACTGACAAGCATCATTCTCTAACAATGATAAGCCTATTCTGTTTACTGAAGACTTAATAGCCGAAAGTTGAATTAATATTTCTTGACAGCTTTTATCCTCTTCTAACATCCTTTCTACACCTTCAACATGTCCCTTAACCGTTTTTAATCTGGTTAATAGATTTTGTTTTAATTCCTCATGTTCACTAGTTGCCATTAATTTCACTCCTGAGCAACAATATTTTAGGGATGGATATATCCATCCCTAATATGTTCTAAATATTCTCTATTTTAGCTTGTAAATCTTCTTTGCTTGAGAAACCTACTTGTCTATCTACAGGCTCTCCATCTTTAAAAAAGACAAGATTAGGAATACTTGTTACCTGATATTCTTGGGCCAATGATTGATTATCATCCACCATAACTTTAGCTATCTTAACATCATCCCCATATTCAGCTCCTAATTCTTCTAGTACTGGTGCAATCATTTTACATGGTCCGCACCAAGGCGCCCAGAAATCAACAACAACTGGTACATCTGAATTTAGAACCTTTTCTTCAAAATCTTCCGCAGTTACTTCTACAGTAGTTTTACTCATTATTATCACCTCGAATTAATTTTGCCCCCCTACCCTGGGGTGTGTATATTATATCTAATCTAAAAAAAGATGTCAAATTTATTGGCCTATTAATAATAATCGAACACCTACAGCCAAAAATACTATCCCTAAACCATGAGTCCAGTGAAAAGAAATTTGCTTTAAACCCCACAAACCTAAATGATCAATTACTACTGCGGTTAAAATTTGAGCTGCTACAATAGCTGTAGTAGCATTACCTACTCCTAACTGGGAAATACTAAATAATACTCCATATAAAATTATGACATTTAAAATTCCACCTAAATAACTATACCAAGGGGCAGAAGATAAATTGCTTAAATCACCTTTTCCTAAATTAAAAACCAATAAAGCTACTAATAATATAAGAGCTATAACATGAACAACAAAAGTTGCTTCTAATTGACCAATTTCTTTACCTAAAACTGAATTTAAAGAACCTTGAATTGCCATCGACATTCCAGCAATTATAGCAACCAAAAAGAAAATGCCATTTTCCATATCTCAACTCCCTTATAAGCTCTTTTAATATTAGTTTTAGTTTTTTTTATTATTTTATTCTTAATCCTATAATCTTTTTTGTTAATTGCAAATTAAAGCAATTTAGAAATTTTATCTTTAAGCTCAACACACTCTGGGCCAATCATTACCTGAACTCCTCCCCCCATCTTGACAACACCAACAGCTCCTAACTCTTCTAACCACTCATCATCAACTTTAGAATCATCAACAAGTGATAATCTTAAGCGTGTAACACAAGCATCAACATCTTCAATATTTTCAATACCACCTAATGCTGTAATAAAAGCCTGAGTTCTATCATCTACTTTTATATCTTTTTTATTATCAACTTCTGTTTCTAATACTCTCTCTTCTGTTATTACCTCTATATCTTCCTCTTTTTCAGCCCGACCTGGCGTTTTAAAATCAAATAATGGAATTGTTATATAAAAGACTACAAAATATAATACTCCAATAATTGGCCCTACTATTAACCAAAACTCCAATTGATTTTCAGCATTACTAATCCCTAAAACATAATCAATAATACTAGCAGAAAAGGTATATCCTAGTCTGATTTCAAAAAATTTAGTTAATAATCCAGACAAAAATGCTCCAAATATATGAAATATATATAATAAAGGAGCAATAAAAATAAATGAAAATTCAATTGGCTCTGTAATCCCTGTTAAAACAGAAGTTAACGCTGCAGTAGTCATTGCTCCTGCTACTGCCTTTTTATTACTAGGTTTGGCCCTTAAGTACATGGCTAAGCAAGCTGCTGGCAGACCAAATAACATTAATGGAAATTCACTGGCCATAAAGTAACCAGCAGTTGGATCACCAGCAAAATACCTAGCCGTATCACCTCTTAAAACTTCACCAGCTTCTGTAGTGAATCTCCCAAATTCATAAAGAAAAGGTGGATAATAGACATGATGCAAACCAACTGGTATTAAAGCTCTTTTTCCTGCTGCATAAAAGGCTGGTCCTAGTGGAGATTTCATAACAAATCTAGCAAATTGGTTAATAAATATTTGAACTGGAGGCCAGATAAAAGATAATATAACTGCTGCTAACAAAGAAGCTATTGCAGTTATAATTGGTACTAAACGCTTGCCAGCAAAAAAACCTAAGTATGGTGGTAATTCTGTTTCATGAAAATTAGTATATAATTTAGCTGCTATAACTCCAATTATAATTCCACCAAAAACCCCAGTATTAATCTCTGTAATATGGTTAGAATGTCTCTCTATAATGCCAATAAACTTAGCCATTGTATCTAAACTATTAGTATATACTAAATAGCCAACTCCTGCTGCTAAAGCGGCTATAGCTTCACTAGTAAATCCAATTGCTACTCCTAAAGCAAATATAAGCGGTAAATTCTCAAAGACTGCCATTCCACTTTCAAATAATAATTCACCTATCTTTGAGATAATACCACTCTGTCCTGCTAATAATCTACCTATAGCAACTAAAATACCAGCTGCTGGAAGTACCGATACAGGAATCATCAATGCCTTACCAACCTTTTGTAGTTTTTTAAAGATCTTCATTAGTAGATTATCCTCCTTTATAACGCTAATTAAAAATCCCACCTCAAAAGAAGTGGGATAATTACTTTATTCTCCAAAACCATCTTCAATTAAATCTACTAAAGCTTGTACAGCTTCTTCTTCATCACTACCTTCGGCTTTAATAGTTACCTCAGTGCTTTGATTAACTCCTAGACTCATAATCCCCATAATACTCTTAGCACTAACCTCTTTATCATCTTTTACAATAAATACTTCAGAATCAAAATTATTTGCTTCTTGAACAATCATAGAAGCAGGTCTAGCATGAATTCCTGTCTCGTTGTTAACCATTACTACAGATTTTTTCATGATCAATTCACTCCTTAGTACTTAATAATTGATTAAATAGTAACTGTTAAAATCTCATCTTGGCCAGCAGTTATATCTGTTACATTGGCTAGTTCAATATCTTCAATATCATCCATATTAGTAATTAAAATAGGCGTCACTACCGCAGTAGCATTCTCACTAATATAGTCTATATCAAATTTAATTAATTCATCTCCAGGCTTTACTTTTGCGCCTTCATCAATTAATCTTTCAAATCCTTCTCCATTTAGCTCAACTGTATTAATTCCAATATGCATTAATAATTCTACACCTTCTGGTGTTTCAATTCCTACAGCATGCTTAGTAGGAAATACCTGCTTAACTGTCCCTGCTACAGGAGCTACTAATTTTCCTTTGGCTGGTTTAATAGCTAAACCGTCCCCAACAACCTTATTAGCAAATACATCATCAGGTACTTCCGATAAATCTACCACCTCTCCTGTTAGGGGTGCTTTTAATGTAATTTCTTTAGTACTATTCCCAAAAAGATTAAACATATAATTCACTTCCTCCTCTACTTATTATCTTATAAAATTATTTTTCAACAATAATAATTTTATAGTATTGCTAACTAAAAATCAAGGTATAATAAACTAATCGAGCAAAACTTTACTAATAAAAAGACAGGCCAAATGGCCTGTCTTTTTATCTATCTACATTAATTTCTTGATTTTATCTTTAAGTGCATCAGATTTTGGCCCAAAGATAGCTTGTACACTACCTCCACCTGGTTTCATTACACCAGAAGCACCTAATTCTTTAAGTTTAGCTTCATCAACTTTAGAATCATCTACAAGAGCTAATCTTAATCTTGTAATACAGGCATCAATATCTTCAATATTCTCTGCTCCACCTAAGGCTTCTAAAATCTGAGCTGGTTTACTATCTCCATTATCTTGGTCAGATGGATTAGCACTTACTACTGAAGCAGCACCTCCATCAAATTCTCCTTCTTCACGACCTGGAGTCTTTAGATCCCACTTTCTAATGGCAAATCTAAATCCAAAGTAATAAAGGAATGCATATCCAATACCAACTATTATTACCCACCACCAAGCAGTCATACCTGGCATCACACCAAAGGTAATAAAGTCAATAACTCCACCAGAGAAAGTCATTCCAATTCTTACTCCTAACATATTCATTAACATAAATGATAAACCAGCAAATAAACAGTGAATCACATATAATATTGGAGCTACAAATAAGAAAGAAAACTCAATCGGTTCTGTAATCCCCGTTAAAAATGAAGTCAAAGCGGCTGAGAATAAGATACCACCAACAACCTTCTTTTTACTTTCTTTTGCTTCATGATACATAGCAAGAGCAGCAGCCGGTAGTCCAAACATCATAAATGGAAACTTACCAGTCATAAACTTACCTGCACCTTGATAATTAGCAGTACTGAAATCTTTTACTCCATCTTGTAACATCTTCATAAAGATTGTTTGGTCTCCATGAACTACATTTCCTGCCTCAGTTACATATTTACCAAACTCAAACCAGAATGGAGAATAGAAAATGTGATGTAATCCAAATGGAATTAAAGCTCGTTCAAATACACCAAATATAAAAGTAGAAATATTAGTATTAGTTTCATTAGCTAAATATGATAATGCTGCTAATCCTTCTTGGAACGGTTGCCAAACTGTTGGCATAATTAAACCTACTAAAAATGCTACAACAGCAGTGATAATAGGCACAAATCTCTTACCAGCAAAGAATCCTAAAAAATCTGGTAATTCAATATCATAAAATCTATTATACATTGTTGCTGCTATTACACCAGCAATAAGTCCACCAAATACTCCAGTAGCCAGGGTTGGAATACCTAACACTTCTGCATAAGCTGGGCTTTCAGCTACCATCTTTGAAGTTACACCAGCAACTTGGCCCATAGTTTTATTCATAATTAAGAATGCCACTACTGATGCTAGACCAGCTACCCCTGCACCTCCAGCTAATCCAATTGCAGAACCTACTGCAAATAATAATGCTAAGTTTGAGAAAATAACTCCACCTGCTTGGGACATCATCGGTAATCCTAACTTAGTACCAAAAGCTAACAGTAATCCTGCGGCTGGCAAAATCGCTACAGGTGTCATTAATGCTTTACCTATCTTCTGTAATTTTTTAAATGCTTGCATATTATAAATCCTCCTTATGATTTTTTATTATTTTACCTTTAGAGAAGGATTCTTATTAATATTATAATCTTCTATCCTTAAATATTTTTACTTAAAATCAAATTCAGAATCTTCAGAAAAATTAATACTGATCAGTATTAAAAAATTATGCTTTATAAAGCTCTTATAATAAAAAAGAGCTAGAAGAAGACATAAATTCCTTGTATACAGGAAATGTATATCTTCTCCTAGCTCATGCCTGCTTAACCAGTAACACGCTAGTTAAAGGTTAGATTCAATTTTGATTTCAATTATATTATACATGTTAGTTACTCATTTGTCAACACATTTATCTGTTTTTTTATTATGTTCGACAAAATTAATCAATCTTAATTGTTAAAACTTCCTCTTGCCCAGCAGTTATTTCTTTAGTATCTACTGCTTCAACTGATTCAACCTCATCCATATTAGTAATTAAAATAGGAGTCACTATTGCAGTAGCATTCTCACTGATATAGTCTATATCAAATTTAATTAATTCATCTCCAGGCTTAACTTTTGTGCCCTCATCAATTAATTTTTCAAATCCTTCTCCATTTAACTCAACTGTATTGATTCCAATATGCATTAATAGTTCAACTCCCTCAGACGTTTCCATTCCTACAGCGTGCTTAGTAGGAAATACCTGCTTAACTACCCCTTCAACAGGTGCTACTAATTTCCCTTCTGATGGTTTAATAGCTATTCCATCTCCAACAACCTTGTTAGCAAATACATCATCAGGTACTTCAGATAAATCTACCACCTCTCCTGTTAGTGGTGCAACTAAAGTTATCTCTTTACTTTTACTACCAAACAGATTAAACATATACTAGCTACCTCCCATAATTTAGTTTATTATTTTAAATTAGATCTTTTCTTAATCTCTGTAAGTGCATTGCTAAATACCCAATTTCATCCTCTGGGACTTGATATTCAAATTTATCTTCTATTAACTGTGTTAATTTAGCTGCCAATTGATAAGACCCTTTAAAATTATTTTTGATATCATCTAAAAAAGGATTTTTATTTACCTCATCCTGTTCTATCCTTTCTAAAGCAAATCTTAAGTGAGTTACTAACCTTGCATAATTTAAGCTTTCATAAGAGATTTCAATATCTAACTCTTCTTTAACACGCTCAACCATACTTTTAATTAAGGAAGTATACTCCACTGTCTTAGTCATCCCTCTATTTTCTCTAGCACCATGAATATGCAAAGTAATAAAACCAATTTCACCTTCAGGAATAGAAATATTAGTTCTATCTTTAATTATCTTAGCGGCTTTTTGGGCTAGTTTATACTCTTCATTATACAAAGTCTTGATTTCATGTAAGAAGGGATTAGTAATTTTAGCTCCATCTTTAATTCTCTTTAAAGCAAAACAAATATGGTCAGCCAAAGCAATGTGAATATGCTTGTCTAACTCTTCTTCTATCTGAGATGATACCATTGCTATAATCTCTTCGGTTAAACCAATTACTTCTTCATCAACTTCAGCCACTAATTGCTGATATGTTTCTTTCTTTTCTTTATCAGCTGGTACAAACTCTTTTTCAACTTCAACTTCAGCTTTTGAAATAATATCTCCTTCACTTTTAGAAAATCCTAGTCCTCTTCCTACAAGAACAACTTCTTCATGTTTATTATTAGCTTTTTTTGTTGCTAATATGACATTATTATTAAAAACTTTCTTCACTAAATATTGATAATCTTCTTTTCCAAGCTTGGCCATTCGAATCTTCCTCCTATTTTGATGCAAATTCTGACCATAATCGATTAATTAATAAAAAGCTAGAAAAAAATATAAATATACCACTCCCTAAAATGATATACCCATATTTTCCCCTAGCTAATGCCTGATAATTCAGTAACACGCTAGATAAATATTTATCATCACATGCACATTATAATAACTAATGTAATTAATGTCAAGGGAGATAAAAAATAAGATATACAATTTTAAGCGGGGAATATTCCCCGCTTAAAATTATAGACCTAACTTTTTACTAATCACTTTAGCTGTAATCTTACTTATCTTTTTTTCAAAATTTCCTAATTGTTTTTTAGTTGAAGATAGTATTACAGCACCTAAAATATCTCCTTGTTTAACTACTGGAGTAACTAATAATGAACCTAAGTTTTCTTCTTTAGTCCGAAAATCAACACATAAATCTTCATCTTGAGCATTATTGATTACTCTTGTTTTTCTTGACTTAATTATATCTTTGACCTTAGAACCTAATACATGACCAGAGTAATCTTTTAGTTGAGAAGAAGTCTCTAATATCTTATCAGTATCAGAAATAATAACTTTACAATCTGTTGTTTCTTCTAATGTATCTATATAGCTTTTTAAATTCCCAAGTTCTTTTACGGGACTATACTTTTTTAAAACAACCGTATCATCTTTATCAACAAATATTTCTAATGTATTCCCATTATCAATTTTCATTTTAGTTCTAATTTCTTTAGGAATTACTACTCTACCTAAATTATCAATTTTACGTACAATTCCTGTTGCTCTCATTATTACCCCTCCTAGCTTTTTATATAGTATATTACTTTAGTCTTAATTTTATTCTAATTTTGGTTTTCAATCTAAAATATTATCTAATTATTCACTTTTTTCTATTCTTGCAAAATTTATAATTTTAATTTATTGTATTTTATTTTTAAACATAAATAATAATAAGAAATGACGATAATAATCAAAGGAGTTGATAGAATATGAGTTGCCATACTAAAAATGACAATTCGATTAAACAATTTGTTAATCAAGAAATATCAATTCAAGAATACATCCAATCCTTATTTAGTTTAGCTAGAGAACGTGATGATTATTATCAATAATTTAATATAGATAAAATAATAGGGCCTTAAGGCCCTATTATTTTAAATTCTTCTGTTCTCTTCTACTTGAGCATCTAATAACTCTTTATCAATAGTAGAATGTTCTGGCTTAAGATCAATTAATCCTTCATCGGCTAAAATTTGACTTACTTCAGCTAGGCTATCTCTTTTATTAGCTGGTAACTGATTAATAAAATCTCTAACCTCTTGTTCGGAAGCTCTATACTCAAATTTTACTCCTCCATACTTTAAAAAATGATCAACATTACCCCTCATAATATTCCTCCCTCGTATAAGTTAAATTAGCTCTCTTAGATATCACTTTCACCAATCTCTTGTTCATATTCAATATAATATTTAAGATTATTAACTAGTCCTGCTATTAACTTTTTATCATCTGCTCTTTCTAATGTGTGATCATTACTTATTTCCTCAACATAAGGAATCTCATTATTTTCTAAACTAGGGACTATTATTTCACTTCTTACCTCATTATAAAGATCTGGATATTTCTTTAATTCAGTAATTAATTCCTCTTTAAATTTCACTTTTTAGACCCCGATTTATATTATGACCAAAATAAATTGATATTATAAAAAAAGACCTACTTAATAAAAAGTAGGCCATTTATTCATATTAGTTTTTAGGTTTTCTGATAATTATAACGCCTATTTTGCCTTTAACTTCAGGAGGCTGATTAATAATTATCATACCTTCTTGATTAGTAATATTAAAGTGATTGACTCCTAGTACATTAATTTCTTTTTTATTTAATTTTGGTAACTGTTGTAAGTCAAATTTAGAATAATTATAAATTAGATTCTTAATTTCTTCTATACTATCAGCTAAATTTGTAGTTACCCAATTTAAATAAATCTTATCAAAATCTCTAGCAGTATACTTTTCAATTACCTTCATTGGAGCTTGAGAACTAGTTATAATCTCCTTTATAATCTTTGCATCATATTGCTCTATTAAATAGTTAACAAATAAAGAAGCTCCTCCCATAAAAGGTATACTACCATCTTGAACTAATAAATTAACCTGCGTGGTATTATTTAAATAACCATACTTTTTACTATATACCCAACCATTCCCTTTATTTTTTGACCAACCTTTCTTTTCAGGATTGATATAACCTAATAATTGAGGTGCCAACTGGGCCAAGCCTTGATTAATCCAAGCATCATTGGCAACTCGCCCTGCTTTAGCTTTAGCTGCAAAGAAAACCATATGTTGATATTGGTGAGCAGCAGCTGTTAACAGAGTATTCTTTGCTCTATCAGCATTTAAATAAAACATAGGCAATTCATTTCCTAAATTAGAGTATAAGTCGGCTGGATCAAAATATCCTGTTCGATAATAATTATCAAAGTTACTTAGTAAAACTACCACTTTACCTTTTATATCCTGTCCTGTAATCTGAGGATATATTTTTCTATCAAATTCTGCTACAAGAGTATCAATTTTTTCTTGCTTAACTTCTGTCTTATTATCTACAAAAACATAAATATGTTCTCCTACTGCTTCTAAAGTAGCAGTTATATCTTCTTTTTTAACCTTATTTGGTACTGTAAATTGCTTAGTTTGACCTAAAGAATAATCTAATTTAGAAATTGCAAAATTAGCTCCATACTTCTTAACTAATTTATTTCCTTTTTTTCTAACTTCATAGATTTTCTCCTTAGGTAAGTTGGCCCAATCTAAATAGGTTAAAGCCATTATAGCTTCTTCATCTTTAGCTAGATTTTCAATTACAATTTTTTGCTGCTTATCTTGACTACTAATTAAATACTGGTGAACTCTACCACCTTTTAGAGATATATTTTTACTAATTTTATCTTGATCTAAGTTGATTGTCTTGGCCCAAGATTCATATCCTGATCTAGAGATACTAACTTTATACTTTCCAGTAGCTAAATCAGAAAATAAAACTGTTGAACCTTTCTTTTGCTTGATGTCATCTCCTTGTTTAATAACAACTTTAGCAGCAAGTTTATTATTATTAACGTCAGTTATATTGAAACTTAAATCTCCTTGGCTAATCTGTTCAGACTTAATCTTTACTTCTTTCTTCTCTAAAGTTATTGGAAGTAATATATCAGCATCCTTAATTACCACATCTTTTTTTACATTATTATATCCTTCTTTTATAACCTGGATAGAATATTTAGTAGATTCTAAATCTTTAGCTTTAAATTCACCATTTCGACTCATACCTTTAATTAATGTGTTACTATCATTTGTAACTACTACTTTAGCATCTAATTTATTACCTTTTTCATCTTTAATCTCAACCTGTAAATCAAACTGTTCTTCCACCTTTAAAGTTATTGGAAGAGTTATATCATTATTTTTAACTACTATATTTACTTTCTCTGTTTTATAACCTTCTTTAGTAATTCTTACTGGATACTCTCCTGGAGCTATATTTTTAACTTGTAACAATCCATTCGTAACTTTTTTTGTTATTTCATTACCCTCTTTAATTAGTGTTGCTTGGGCATTTATCTTCTCTCCCTGCTCATTTTTCACCTTAATAGTCACATTAGATAATTGTTTTTTATTACATCCTACAAAAATTAACATACCAACTAACAAAAGTATTCCTAAAATTAACCGACTATTCCGTTTCTTATTCATCTAATCCCTCCTTAAATATATTATTATTCCTTATTAACTAATATTAGATACTTATTACTCTTTTTCCTTCATTATAAGAAAAAAATTATGTTTGAGGGGAGATAGGGGTATTCTGCATTCCCCCATCTACAAATTTAAATAGACCTATCATAATTAGAATAGATTTAATAGATCATCATCTATCATTTGAGATAAGTCATTTTCTATCTCTTCCCGACCAATTTTATAGCTATTATTAACTGTATTTTCAAATAAATCATCAAATAAAGATTTAATCATTAACATCTCTAAACTATTAAATCCTTTATTATCTAATTCAGCCTCTTTAAATCTATCTATCATATCATAAGCCACTTGAAGACAATAATCTCCATCAACCAACCCTTGCATTCTTTCTTTATCACTAAGATTCATTTTATCCCCCCTCAAACTTATTATTTGTAAAAAGAATAATATTATTAATAGAATAGAAAAGAGCTGCTAAAATAAAATCAGCTCCATTCTTATCTTATATTTCATCATTATAAATTTCATCAATTGCTGTATTTACTATTGCTCTTGCTTCTCTAAATGAACTTTTATACTTTATTTTCATTTTTTCTAAATGCTTAGCTCCATTTTCAGTTATTTTATAATACCGAATAGACCTTTTATCAGGTTCATCCCACCATGCTTTTAGATAACCTTCTTCTTCCATTTCCCTTAATAATGGATAGACCATTCCTCGAGATGGTTTCCAGCGTGTACCCATCTGTTCATTGATTGTATCTAAAATTTTCTGCCCATACATCTTACCAAATTTGTTAGTTAAATGCAAAATATAGATTGAAGTAAAAGCAGTAGTACTAATTTTAGCTGGAAATTGTCTATTTAGTTTTCCTTTATAATCAGCCATGTTATCCCTCCAATAATTTTTAAAATTTAAACCCTATTTAATGATATTAGATAGTTCTATGTAAAATCCTTCCTAAAGAAATTATAAATCATACTGTAATCATTTACTTATTATAAAGTACTAATCTCTTGAACAAACTATAAAAAAGAAAGGAGGAATTTAATATGGGAATGACAGAAGGGTCAGAAAAATATGAAGAGATAGATAATACTCATAAAGATAATCCAGCAGATCCTGCTAATGACTTAGCTAGTAGTAAAGAATTTGTTGAACAAGTACTAGGGGCCAAGCAATACCAAGATGAAACTCCTAAAGGATATCCAGACGGCCATAGTATGCCAGCTTTATTTGGTTGGATTACCCAAGAGTATCAAAGGGAAGTATCTAAAGAATTAGTTGATATGGGTAAAAATATGGAATCAAAAAATAAATCTAAGAAATAACTTCTAATAACTAAAGAATAGATCAGATTATCTGATCTATTCTTTTTATAAGTATTTACTTATTTGCCTATCTTTATGCACATATAACCATTAATTTATCTAGTCTTTTGGAAAATATAACTTCTTTTATATTCTACTATATAATCTTGACCTTACTTCTGATATTTTAAGAAAAAGTTATTCTAATTTATTTCCTGCTCAATATTACTAATTAGTTTCTTATAGCGGTCAAAAATTCCTTCTTCTAAGCAATAACAGACCCTTGGCCCGTCTATTCTTCCTTTTATCCAACCAGATTTCTTAAGTATTTTTAAATGTTGCGAAACAGTAGATTGTGAAATAGGTAATTGATCGACAATACTACTTACCATACAATGATTATCAGCAGGTAAATCAGCCAAAATTTGAATTATTTTAATCCGATGAGGATGCCCTAATGCTTTAGATAATTGCGCAAAATTTTCTTGCCAAGTCGTATTAGTTTGTTGTGACATTATATCTCCCTTCTATTATTTACTGTGGCTTTTGAGCAGTAATATAAGCAGAAAAAATGAAGCTCTCGGTATTAATTTCAGATGACCAGTCTTTAACAATTTCTTTACTATTATCTTTTTTTATAATTTTAATATTTTCTAAATCAGTTTTTTCTAATATTTTTCTTAATTTTTCAAGCGATAAAGCACCAGCAATACAACTACTATAATTCCCTATATTATTTTTTACCTCTTCTGGAAATTCATCTTTCCTTAATACATCTGAAATAGCCAATGTCCCTCCAGGTTTCAATACTCTCGAAATCTCATTAAATACAGCTTCTTTATCAACCGATAAATTAATTACGCAATTAGAAATTACAACATCAACTGAATTATCTGCTACTGGAAGATGTTCAATTTCTCCTAATCGAAAATCAACATGTGTAAAATCATTCTTTTTAGCATTTTTTCTAGCTTTATTAATCATTTCTGGAGTCATATCTACCCCAATAACTCTTCCCTTTGAACCAACTTCTCGAGCAGCAAGAAATACATCAAAACCAGCTCCACAACCCAAATCAAGTACTGTCTGTCCTTGATTTAGATTTGCTATAGCTTTAGGATTCCCACAACCAAGACCTTGATTAGCTTCAATAAAATCTGATTCTAAATCTTCTTTAAAATAGCCCAACTTCTCACCAACTTTAATTACATCTAAATTATCAGAATTCTCACTACAACATCCACCACTATTACAACAACCTGTATTTTCCCCTTTAGCTACTTGAGAATAATTCTTCATTATTTCTTCTCTAATTTCATCTTTAGAATCAACCATTTTTTATCCCTCCAAATTTAGAATAACATATTAATCGTTAATCGTCAATGAACGATTATGTAAGTTTGTTTTTTAGTCAAAATTACCTTGTTGAATAATTAACTTAATAAATTTATTATGAATAAATCAAATAATATACCTAAAATATATCCTTATCATTCATCAACTTTAACTAATTTGATTTTTTCAGGAGTTTCTCCAATTGGACAAATTCTAGCACATATTTCACAACTATGGGCAACATTTAATTGTTCTTGTCTTTCTTTACATCTTTGACTATTAAAACTATTTTGAATTATAGCATTCACTGGACAAGCTTTAATACATTTTCCACAGTGAATACATACTTCATCTATAAAAGTCTCCTGGCTACTATTTATTTTGGTATCAGTTAATAAAACTCTCAAGTGAACCCAAGGTCCCCACTCATTATGCAAAAATAAAAAATTATCTCCTATCTCTCCTATTCTCGTTTTCATAGCAAGCTTTTTAAACCTTATCCCACTAACTCCTGGATAAGGAATTATTTTAGAATTATAACCTTCCAATTCAATAAAATTCTTGATTTCTTTTATAATATCTTTAGTATGTAAATCAGCTATAGATGTGCAATTTCCTCTTTCAGATTTCATTCGACTCCATATCCATTCACGAGAATCTCTAATGTGATGACCTAAAACAATAATTGATTTAACAGAAGGTAAAAATTCTTCTAAAGATCTTTTTTCATTTTTATAGCATTTATTAATATCTATTTTAGCAACAGTACAACATTTGGGAATTAACTTTTTAATTTCTGCTAAATTCAATATTAGCTCCCCCCCTTAATTTAAATATTATAATACAAATTTTTTATAAATATGTGTCTAATTAATTAGGATAATTTTAGAGTCATATAATTTAAAACATGGATTGTCAATAGACTCCAATACTTAGACATTGCTATTCTACTACAAAGTTTTGACTTTTATGACGGGACTTGCATCCGCTGGACATACAACATCCCTGGGCTTAGCACAGCTTGTTTCTATTTTTTCACCACCCAAAATCTGCATTCTGTTGAAAACTCCTTAACCTTTTGGTCCTCCTCAAATAAATCAGCTCTATAAAAATCTTCTACAAGTTCCCAGTTGGTTTCATCTAAACACTCTAATACCTCTTCTCTATTTGGAAAATGAATAAATAAATCTCTGTTTTTATTTTCTGATTCTATAATTTTATCTCCATATTCATATAATCTTGTATCTTGTTTCCCTGCTTTCCATAATTTCTTTTCTTTTTCCCAAACCTCTTTGAATTTTTCATTACTTTTTCTATCATGAGTTGTAAATATAAAAATTCCATTTTCTTTTAATACTCTTCTGATCTCCTTTAGAGCTTTAATTCTATTCTCTTTTTTAGGAATTTGCATTATTCCATTAAATGAAAATAAAGCATAATCAAAAAAACAATCGTCAAACTTTAAATTAGTTGCATCTCCTACGACAAAATCAATATTTGTCTCATCTTTTTTATTTATTTTTCTAGCTTCTTCTATCATCTCAAAAGTTAAGTCCAACCCTACAATATTAGTATAGCCCATTTCATATAAGTTAAATGTTGTTCGTCCCGCTCCACATCCAATATCCAAAATGGATTTTTCCTTCTCAAAATACTTATCAAAAATATATTTTTCTGACTTCCATAAACCAATATTTTTAGTAGCCTCACTATAATTAGTCCCTGCTTTTTTAAAAGATTCTCTTACAAAAGCTTTAGTAACTTTCTCCACCTCTTTTCCTCCTCAAAGACCTACTCTATTAAATTCTCTAGACATTTTATTATATAAGCTTTCTCAGCTTATTTCTCTATCAAAGGAAAACCCTAAACCAGTAAGTAATTTCTTTACTTTAGTATTCTGCGGTTCTACATTTATAAAAAGGTTTTCCCCTATTTTAAAACTTAAATTTTTCCAAGCTTTCTCCTAGTCTTTTTATAACCTATTTAATTTCCCCATTTTAACTTTCTCGGTTCTCAACCCTTTTCTATTTAAATTTATTATTTTAATATAAACAAAGTAATCAAACTCAGAATATAATAAATAAAATTAACTTATAGCTTACTTGAAAGGAAGTGATTCTAACAATGGAGAAACAAACTTCTTCCCGGGAACCTAAAACTTGTCCACCCGGATTTCAAAGTCGTTATACTGTCCAACCTGGCGATACTATGTATTTTATTGCTCAAACTTTTGACACTACCCTAAACCAATTAATTGAAGCTAATCCCCATATAGAAGATCCAGATAGAATTTTTCCTGGAGATGTATTATGTATTCCCGGTGCCCCCTCTGTTCCACTGCCTTGTAGTATAGTCCTGGAGCCAAATTCACAGTTAGCAGAACAAGCAATTGGAGTAGCTCTAGCTAGACAAGTTAATCCTACTAGAAGAGCAGTAACTATTTCCGCAACCAATTTACCAGCCCCATCTGATTTTGGGGATTTTGATACCTACGAAGGACTGATCACTATAAGATTTGTCGGCAGCTTTGGATTTAGACTTTATCCAACTCCTGAACTCCCCGACCAACCAGTAACCTGGAGTAATACTTTAATTTTTCCCTTATTACGAGGCTTCCCTGTATTTCCAGCTGATACAAGGATTTTAGTTAGACCTGTAAATTCACAGACAGGAGTTTCAGGCAGAAAAAGCATTTTAGAGAATACATTAAGAGACTGCTTGTAATAACAAAAAATAACAGCTATTCTAATTAAACTTCAAATACTGTAAAAAAACCTGCTTTATCTAAAAGTATGATATAATCACTAAGACGATTCATTTTTTATCAACCCCTTTGATTTTATAGAATTTATACTTGGTGGAGTGTCTATCCATTTAATCAAAGGAGTTCTTATTTTGCCAGGATAAATTTTGATACAAGGCTAGTAACTTTAAATCTTTATTTGCAATTTTTAAACTTCTTACCCTTTATTCTTGGTCCCCCGAAAGAATACAATACTATATCTAATTAACAATTTTCAATGGGTTTCCGATTTCATCTTTCGCATAACATTCCTAGTGTTTGCGACGTAGGCATGCCTAGCCATCTACAGTTACATTATTTGCAGAAGGATTGGTACAGTATCCAACCTAACCCTGCAACCGCAAAAGATGTGACAAAGCCTATATTCACCAAGGTCCCCCAATTTTTGATGCACACAAACACTATGTTTCATGAAGTTCCCTATCCCAAGGATACAATTTATGTTATTACCTCATCTAAGCCAAAATTAATTTTTACGGTAAATATCTACTAGGAAACTCTTTTCTTGCTTGCTTTGTCCATTTTTTAATAAACTTTGTTTTTGCCTTAGTATATCCATCTCTATTATGCTCATATTGCTTTTTTAATTTTTGTTTTAATTCTCCATATTTATTAGCAACTTCTTCATAAATCATAAGATAATCCCTAAAATATAATTCATCCCAATTTCCTAAAAACCGGACATGAAGATGAAATACCTTTTTAGCAAATCCTTCTGGTGTATACCCTTTATTAAATGACATTTTTAAATCTGGTTGCTTTTCAAACGACATAAGTCTCCATCCGGAATTTTCTAGTCTTAATTTTAAATTATCAATATCAGTATTACAATCGACCTCTAATAAAATAAGTAATCCAAAAGACTTTTAACTTAGATAGCCTAAGATATAAATTATTCCTATTATTTCAAAGGCTGGTCGCACTTTCAGATGTAGAGTCGAAGCTGGTGCTTTAATTTAGATTGACATTTATTTAGATTAAATTCCCAAACTCCGCCTCTGCAAACCGTACGCTTCTCCCGTAAACGGCTTTCCTATTAACTTCATCTTAAATCCTATAAGTATTTACATCTTAAATTTAAGATGTATTCTCCTTCTCAAGTCTTGTAAATTAATGGATGCTTTTATCATTTCACCCTTACCTGCTGTATTGTTGGAGAGATTATTAAATAGTAGGGTTCCTTTGCTATATGAAGTTATATTTACTTCATAATCTTAGCTACTACAAACCCGTCCGCCACCCTCTTCTTTTCCAATTCTTCACCCAGACGTTAAAGGTTCGACCACCAAATTTTACCCCTTTCGAAGCTAGTATGCGTTCACTGGTGTTATAGTCTGAATACTTGCTCGATATCCTAACGATATCTTTGTCAATAGACTTCAATGCTTTGATCTCTCACCACACTGCTATTCTACTACAAGGCTTTGACTTTTACCTTGACGGGACTTGCACCCGTTGGATATGTCCAGCGAAGCTGGACATATCCAACGTCCCGCAGATTCACGACGTCCATGCTAATGCTCATTAACCTCTAATTAAAACTGCAATCTTGCATAAGTCAAACCAAACCTTCATTCATACTCATAAATGGGATGTAGCTATCTGCTGTTATCTGAAGTTGGACAATTCTCTATTAACTATAAATTCATGTCCTTAATATTGAAAAAATTCAATATTAAAATTATCTTTCAATATTGTTGTTCCTTCTAAAGAATTAACAATTGCTTTTTTTATTAATCCAATTTTATCATAATTAAGATTAGTTTTATAAATTCCTTTTTCTTCTTCTGAATATATTAACTTTTCTTTAGATAAATCAAATAATTGATATGAAATTAATACAGAATAAAGATATTTTGTTTTAGAAGTAATATTTTTAGTTGAACCTAAATATAAATCAAAATTAAATATAGATTCTTGATATCTCGAACTAGATAATTTAATAGTTAAAAAATCAAAACAAGAAATTTTAATAAAAGATCCATAATTTTCATCTATCATAATTTCATTAAAATGATTAAAATATAAATTAGATAAATTAATAATACATAAATAATCTATTTTATATTTAGTTTGAATAACATTATAATCATAATTTTGTGAAGTAATTAATTCATTTTCATTACTCAAATTTAAAATTTCCATATTAGTATGTTTTTTAAAATGATTTCCTATAAATTTAAATGTTTTTTTTAATTCCTCTTTATTAAGCATATATTTATTTGTATTAAGATAACTTTTTTCTAAATTTTCATAATTAAATTTATCATCCATTTTAATAATAATACCTAATTTTTTTCCTTTGAATTTATTCTGATTCAAATTAATATTAGAAGAATCAAATGAAAATACTACTGTACTACTGATTAATAAAAATAATACCAAAATTAAAATGATTGCTTTTTTATTTTTCATATTATAAACTCACCTCTGTATAATAATTTCTTCTTAATTTCTAAAAATCCAATTTAATTTATATTCTTTTATTATATCATGTCCGAGAAAAAACTGTATGATTAATTATAACCTATCTATCCTGAGTTCTAGGGCGACTGCCCTTAGCGAAGGAATTTGGGTGGAATGACGTTAGGAATGGAACCGGCAATATTTTGTTATATGAAGTTCCCGGCTCCCACGAATAATTTAATGATTTCTCCAGTCATCTTTTATGGTAGATATCTATTAGGAAACTCTTTTCTTGCTTGCTTTGTCCATTTTTTAATAAACTCTGTTTTTGCCTCAGTATATCCATCTCTATTATGCTCATATTGTTTTTTTAATTTTTGTTTTAATTCTCCATATTTTTTCGCAACTTCTTCATGAATCATAAGGTAATCTCTAAAATATAATTCATCCCAATCTCCTAAAAATCGGACATGGAGATGGAATACCTTTTCAGCAAATCCATTTGAAGTATATCCTTTATTAAATGACATTTTTAAATCTGGTTTCTTTTCAAACGCCATAAGTGTCCAACCTGCATTTTCTAGCCTTAATTTTAAATTATCAATATCACTATTACAACCAACTTCTAACAGAATATCTACTGTTGGCTTTGCAATCAGTCCTTCAATTGCGCTACTGCCAATATGATTAATTCGTTCAATCTTATTCAAACCTACTGTTTTTTCAATATTTTCTTTTTCTTTTAAATACCATTCTTTATACTCTGGATTATGTTCACGTAAGATTATTGGGAACAATTCCCAAAGTTCTTCTAATGTCATTTCAGATAAATCTTTTCCCATAATAACCCCCAAATGTATTTTTTATGATAAATTCACCGTTAACCTCCCACTTATATTATACTAGTATTACAGGGAATTTCATATGTAGGGTCGAAGCTGGTGCTTTAATTTAGATTAACATTTATCTATATTAAATTCCCAAACTCCGCCTCTGCAAACCGTGCGTACGGTTCTCCCGTACACGGCTTTCCTATTAACTTCGTCTTAAATCTCATAAGTTTTAAGCTGTACTAACTTTCGCTATGGTTGATAATGAGCTACTTTATAATCATTAAATAAACCTACTTTATTGTACAACCAATCGCTACTCCATCTCTCCCAGCCATATCCTTGTTTTCCTCGCTGCTTCATTAGATACCTTCTTACTTTCTTTTCTACATAATCTCTGATATAAGAAAAACAATTTCTTGAATCTCCTATGGTAAAGTAATTAATCCAACCCCTTAGTACAGAGTTTAATTCTTCTATCATACTTTCAAATATACCTGTTGTTCTATGCTTTTTAACTACTTCCCTTATTTTCTGTAGTAACTTTGTTCTCTTCTTGATTTGAGGTGTTGTCAATACTCCCCATTTTCCGCTGAAAGTCTTCCTTCTTTTTATAGTAAACCCTAAAAAATTTATTGAATCTCCTTCTTCTAAGTTCACTATCTTAGTCTTTTCTTTGTTTATCTTTACTTGTATCTTGTTAAATTCTTCTTTCAGCCTTTTCATTACTTTTGGAAGCAACCAATTCATACTGTAATGGCTCGATACTGCTATTACAATATCATCTGCAAAGCGGGCATATTCTACCTCTGTATATCTCCCTTTACTCTTTGTCACCTCGGTTGCTCTTTCAAGCATTTTATCAACTTCATTTAAATAAAGATTAGCAAATAATGGAGAAATAACTCCACCTTGAGGTACACCTTCTTTCCCACTAGCTTTTAATATTAGCTTTATCAGATGCATTATATCTTTATCTATTACTCGCTTTCCCACTTTAGCTAGCAGAATATGATGTTTTACTGTATCAAAGTAATTTGATAAATCTAAGTCTATTACTTTTCTTTTCCCCGTTATTATTGCTTTTTCTATTTTCTTTACTGCTTGATGAGCATTCCTTTTTGGGCGATATCCATAAGAACCTTCTTGAAAATCTGCTTCAAATATCGGCTCTAATATTAATTTTAAAGCTCCCTGTACTATTCTATCTTTAATAGTTGGAATTCCTAGCACTCTTACTTTCCCATTTTCTTTTGGTATCTCTTGTTTTCGATTTATCTGTGGTTTATATGTCCTATTTACTAGTTCTTCTCTTATTTCTTTCAGATATTTTGTTACTCCTATTTCTTCAATATCTTCAAATGTCACTCTATCTATTCCTGAAGAACCAGCTTTCTCTTTTGCCATTATATATGCTTTCCTAAGTGTGTCCATTTTGCATACATGAACATACATCCCCCAGAATTTATGAGATTCTTCCTTTTTAGATTTAAGATATATTCTCCTTCTCAAGTCTTGTAAACTAATGGATGCTTTTATCATTTCACCCTTACCTCCTGTATTGTTAGAGAAATTATTAAATAGTAGGGTTCCTTTGCTATATGAAGTTATATTTACTTCATAATCTTCGCTACTACAAACCCGTCCGCCACCCTCTTCTTTTCCAATTCATTTCCTAGGTCTTAGTTATAAAATCTTCTTTGCTCAAGTGATTTCTCACAGGAAGAAGTAGGGCTTCTCCAGTTCCAGACATATCCTTGTATCCATACTACCGCTAATACTCCGCTGGTGTATATAAATGTTTCAGTCATTTTCATTTATATATCCTGTCTTCACCCAGACGTTAAAGGTTCGACCACCAAATTTTACCCCTTTCGAAGCTAGTATGCGTTCACTGGTGTTATAGTCTGAATACTTGCTCGATATCCTAACGATATCTTTGTCAATAGACTTCAATGTTTAGATCTCTCACCACACTGCTATCCTACTACAAGGCTTTGACTTTTACCTTGACGGGACTTTCACCCGTTGGATATGTCCAGCTTCGCTGGACATACAACGTCCCGCAGCTTCGCGACGTCCCCACCAACGCACCCCAACCTCTAACTAAAATTACAACCTAACATAAGTCAGCCCCGCTTTCCATTTATTCTCTCAAGTTGGGATGTCGCTAAGGTGCTGTTATAAGGCGTTTTGCGTTCTCCAAACCTTACAATCTCCTACCAATCTTCAATTCCCATTTAAATTTCTATTGAATATTATGTAATACAAATGTTATAATATAAGTGAGGTGATAACTATGCAAACTATAAAACTTCGTAAAGTTGGAAATAGTTATGGGTTTACTATTCCTAAAGAAGTCATGGAAAAATATCATTTGAAAGAAGGAGAAGAACTCCATCTTATTGAAGAAAATGATGGTTTTACATTAACTCCTTATGACCCTGAATTTGAAGAATGGACTAAATCTTTTGAAAAAACAAATCAAAAATTCAAAAACACATTAAAGGAACTATCTAAATGAAAAATGTAAATTTTATTCCTAAAAAGGTTATACTATATTTCCATGAGCAACTCATCCAAATTTATGGTGGTAGCACTGGAATAAGAGATGAAAAACTTCTTGATTCTGCTATAAAGCAACCTAAAAGCACTTTTGAAGGTAACTACTTGCATGATAGTATTTTCAAAATGGCATCAGCCTATGGATTTCACTTATGCAAAAATCATCCATTCATAGATGGCAATAAACGGGTTGCCCTTGTTGCTATGGATACATTCCTTCAAAATAACGGATATGAAATAACTGCCTCTGAAAAAGAAACTTATAAAATAATGATAAAACTATCATCTGAAAATCTTTCAAAAGATGAATTAACAAAATGGATAGTGCAAAATACTATCTCTATCTAACTTCTTGGTAATTTAATTTCTCTATCGAGAAGTTTTCTCATATTTCTCATAAGAATTAAATTCAAATTATTAGATTATACAGATGATAATTTAGTTTAACGATAAATGTAAAATATCCAAAACTAATTATTGTCTAAGAAATTCAAGAAGATATCATTTTACAGCATCTATCTCTCAGAACTATGAGTTTCTTTATTTTTAATCAAACCACAAAACTTCCATTTAGCAAAATGTCTTATGTAGGGTCGAAGCTGGTGCTTTAATTTAGATTAACATTTATCTATATTAAATTCCCAAACTCCGCCTCTGCAAACCGTGCGTACGGTTCTCCCGGTACACGGCTTCCTATTAACTTCGTCTTAAATCTCATAAGTTTTAAGCTGTACTAACTTTCGCTATGGTTGATAATGAGCTACTTTATAATCATTAAATAAACCTACTTTATCGTACAACCAATCGCTACTCCATCTCTTCCAGACATATCCTTGTATTCATACCATCGCTAATACTCCGCTGGTGTATATAAATGCATCAGTCAATTTTATTTATATATTCTGTCTTCGCCCAGACGTTAAAGGCTCGACCACCAAATTTAGCCCTTTCGAAGCTACTATGCGTTCACTGGTGTTATGGTCTGAATACTTGCTCGATATCCTATAGATACCTTTGTCAATAGACTCCAATGCTTCGATCTCCCTCCACATTGCTATTCTGCTACAAGGCTTTGACTTTTACCTTGACGGGACTTTCACCCGTTGGATATGTCCAGCTTCGCTGGACATACAACGTCCCGCAGCTTCGCGACGTCCTCACCAACACTCTAACCTCTAATTAAAATTACAACCTCACATAATCAGTCCCAATCTTCATTTATACTCCCACACTGGGATGTCGCTAAGCTGCTGTTAGGTGACGTACCCGTTTTAATACAATAGCAATTCCACTTTAAATTTCTATAATCTAATAACACTAATTCCCTCTTTTATATATTCATTTTAAAAATATTTGCAAATTCCAAGATTAAATCTCCACCCACTCATATCAATTTCCAAACCATATGCATCCTCAAACTCTATTTGATCAATCTCTATATCTAAAAACCTATATTTTACTCCGGTCTTTAAATAACTATCATTATTAAAAGGAATATTAATCTGACTACCAAGTAGATAACCTATTCCTTCTCCTCCATGTATTTGTGTTGATTGACGACTATAACTTTCTAGTGAAAAGTAACTTTTCATAAATTCGTATGAATACTTACCTAATCCAGCATTTAATTCTATTAAATCATAGATAGGTTATAATTAATCATACAGTTTTTTCTCGGACATGATATAATAAAAGAATATAAATTAAATTGGGGGAGAATATCATGGCCAAACGTTATAATGATGAATTTAAAAAGAAAATTGTTAACCTTGCTAATAACGGTAAAAAGATAAGTGATATTATTAATGAATATGGTATTGCAAGATCTACTGTCCATAAATGGAAAAAAGACTTTAATAATTCTGGTTCTTTTAAAGCTAAAGATAATAGAACTGATGAAGAAAAAGAACTATTAAAATTACGTAAAGAAATTAAACAACTTAAGATGGAGAATGATATTTTAAAGCAAGCAGCGCTGATACTAGGACAAAAGTAGCTGTTGTTAAGGCAAATAAAGAGAAATACAGTATTAGCGCAATGTGCAAGGTGCTTAATATTTCAAGAAGTTCTGTTTATTACGAACCCAAGAAAAAGTCTTGTAATACCGAACTTGAAAATCTAATAATAACTATCTTTAAAAATAGTAGAAATAATTATGGGACTAGAAAAATCAAAAATAGACTAGATAAAAAAGGTTATAAAGTATCTCGAAGACGAATATCTAAAATTATGAAAAAGTATGGTCTAGTCTCCAATTATACTGTTAAGCAGTATAAAGTTCATTCTCCAAAATGTAATGAAGAAAAAATAGATAATATTGTTGATAGAGATTTCAATAAAAAGCAGGCCTTAGATGTTGTAGTTAGTGATTTAACCTATGTTAATGTTAATGGCAAATGGAATTATATATGCCTAATAATAGACCTGTTTAACCGTGAATTTATAGGTTGTGCTGCTGGTAAAAAGAAAGATGCTGAATTAGTAACTAAAGCCTTTTATAGTATTAAGAGACCAATTGATGAGATAAACATCTTGCATACTGACAGGGGTAATGAGTTTAAAAATAAAGCAATAGATCAGATTTTAAGTACATTCGATATTGAACGATCTTTAAGTAAAAAAGGTTGTCCTTATGACAATGCAGTAGCAGAAGCCGCCTTTAAAGTAGTTAAAACTGAATTTGTATTTAATAGAAAATTTAACAGTTTTGAAGAATTAGAATATGAGCTCTTTGATTATGTTAACTGGTATAATAACCACCGAATTCACGGGTCACTTGATTATCTTACACCTGTTGAATATAGGTATTTAATGTCCGAGAAAAAAGTGGCCTAAAAAGTGTTGACAATCCATCATCGAAAAAACCTAATGTAACTTCCCCATAAGGAGCAAATAAACTAACTTTTAAATCATCCTTTTCACTAGCTATATATTCAATACCTCCATTAATTCCTACTCGATCAGTAAACTTATATTTTACTCCACCATAAAAACCTACACCTCTTTGTAACTCTTCTTTATGTTTTGTCCATTTTAATCCATGTAATGTCATGGTAGTGTCAAAAGTATTCTGTGTAACACCAGCAAACCACTTAAATCCTGTATTAGAATTATTAAATGATGTTTCTTCTTTTTCAGAAACATTTTGATCTTGTTGTTTTGGTTCTTTTTCATTCTCCTTTGAAGAATCATAAATTGATTTATTTTCTATAGTTGAATCAAAATACTTATTTAAATCTATTTTTTCTTCTGCCTCAATTTTAATATTTATTCCACATATTAAACTAAAAACGATTAAAATTATACTAAATGATAAATTTATTCTTTTCATTTTTATACTCCTTTTAATCAGAATAATTAATTTTAGTTATCTTATCCTTATTTACATGAATCTTAGTTTCAATATAATCAGGATAATAATCTCCTTCAACTGGAATACTAATTTGAACCTCATAATCTCCTTCTTTCAATCTGCTTATTTTAAAATATCCTATTTGGTTTGAATAAGTTAATGTTGGTTCATAACTATAATCTCTTGCTTTAATCTTAGCAAAAACTGGAACTAAACTTGCATCATTTCTTCTTTCTCCACTTACTATATAGTCAATATAATTATCCTCATTTAAATCTCTATAAATATATCCTTCTATCCCTCCATTCTCTGTAGCATTATTAGAATCACTACATCCAACCAAGAAGAAAACTAATATTAACAAAATAATAAATTTCCAATTTAGTCTTCTGCTAAACATTCATCTTTCACCTACCTAAATTTAATATTATATCGCTCTATTTTTTCATTATACTAATTACTCTTTATTAATTGATATTAACTTGGTATGTCACCTGTAGGGTCGAAGCTAGTGCTTTAATTTAGATTAACATTTATCTATATTAAATTCCCAAACTCCGCCTCTGCAAACCGTGCGTACGGTTCTCCCGTACACGGCTTTCCTATTAACTTCGTCTTAAATCTCATAAGTTTTAAGCTGTACTAACTTTCGCTATGGTTGATAATGAGCTACTTTATAATCATTAAATAAACCTACTTTATTGTACAACCAATCGCTACTCCATCTCTTCCAGCCATATCCTTGTTTTCCTCGCTGCTTCATTAGATACCTTCTTACTTTCTTTTCTACATAATCTCTGATATAAGAAAAACAATTTCTTGAATCTCCTATGGTAAAGTAATTAATCCAACCCCTTAGTACAGAGTTTAATTCTTCTATCATACTTTCAAATATACCTGTTGTTCTATGCTTTTTAACTACTTCCCTTATTTTCTGTAGTAACTTTGTTCTCTTCTTGATTTGAGGTGTTGTCAATACTCCCCATTTTCCGCTGAAAGTCTTCCTTCTTTTTATAGTAAACCCTAAAAAATTTATTGAATCTCCTTCTTCTAAGTTCACTATCTTAGTCTTTTCTTTGTTTATCTTTACTTGTATCTTGTTAAATTCTTCTTTCAGCCTTTTCATTACTTTTGGAAGCAACCAATTCATACTGTAATGGCTCGATACTGCTATTACAATATCATCTGCAAAGCGGGCATATTCTACCTCTGTATATCTCCCTTTACTCTTTGTCACCTCGGTTGCTCTTTCAAGCATTTTATCAACTTCATTTAAATAAAGATTAGCAAATAATGGAGAAATAACTCCACCTTGAGGTACACCTTCTTTCCCACTAGCTTTTAATATTAGCTTTATCAGATGCATTATATCTTTATCTATTACTCGCTTTCCCACTTTAGCTAGCAGAATATGATGTTTTACTGTATCAAAGTAATTTGATAAATCTAAGTCTATTACTTTTCTTTTCCCCGTTATTATTGCTTTTTCTATTTTCTTTACTGCTTGATGAGCATTCCTTTTTGGGCGATATCCATAAGAACCTTCTTGAAAATCTGCTTCAAATATCGGCTCTAATATTAATTTTAAAGCTCCCTGTACTATTCTATCTTTAATAGTTGGAATTCCTAGCACTCTTACTTTCCCATTTTCTTTTGGTATCTCTTGTTTTCGATTTATCTGTGGTTTATATGTCCTATTTACTAGTTCTTCTCTTATTTCTTTCAGATATTTTGTTACTCCTATTTCTTCAATATCTTCAAATGTCACTCTATCTATTCCTGAAGAACCAGCTTTCTCTTTTGCCATTATATATGCTTTCCTAAGTGTGTCCATTTTGCATACATGAACATACATCCCCCAGAATTTATGAGATTCTTCCTTTTTAGATTTAAGATATATTCTCCTTCTCAAGTCTTGTAAACTAATGGATGCTTTTATCATTTCACCCTTACCTCCTGTATTGTTAGAGAAATTATTAAATAGTAGGGTTCCTTTGCTATATGAAGTTATATTTACTTCATAATCTTCGCTACTACAAACCCGTCCGCCACCCTCTTCTTTTCCAATTCATTTCCTAGGTCTTAGTTATAAAATCTTCTTTGCTCAAGTGATTTCTCACAGGAAGAAGTAGGGCTTCTCCAGTTCCAGACATATCCTTGTATCCATACTACCGCTAATACTCCGCTGGTGTATATAAATGTTTCAGTCATTTTCATTTATATATCCTGTCTTCACCCAGACGTTAAAGGTTCGACCACCAAATTTTACCCCTTTCGAAGCTAGTATGCGTTCACTGGTGTTATAGTCTGAATACTTGCTCGATATCCTAACGATATCTTTGTCAATAGACTTCAATGTTTAGATCTCTCACCACACTGCTATCCTACTACAAGGCTTTGACTTTTACCTTGACGGGACTTTCACCCGTTGGATATGTCCAGCTTCGCTGGACATACGTAGGGTCGAAGCTGGTGCTTTAATTTAGATTAACATTTATCTATATTAAATTCCCAAACTCCGCCTCTGCAAACCGTGCGTACGGTTCTCCCGTACACGGCTTTCCTATTAACTTCGTCTTAAATCTCATAAGTTTTAAGCTGTACTAACTTTCGCTATGGTTGATAATGAGCTACTTTATAATCATTAAATAAACCTACTTTATTGTACAACCAATCGCTACTCCATCTCTCCCAGCCATATCCTTGTTTTCCTCGCTGCTTCATTAGATACCTTCTTACTTTCTTTTCTACATAATCTCTGATATAAGAAAAACAATTTCTTGAATCTCCTATGGTAAAGTAATTAATCCAACCCCTTAGTACAGAGTTTAATTCTTCTATCATACTTTCAAATATACCTGTTGTTCTATGCTTTTTAACTACTTCCCTTATTTTCTGTAGTAACTTTGTTCTCTTCTTGATTTGAGGTGTTGTCAATACTCCCCATTTTCCGCTGAAAGTCTTCCTTCTTTTTATAGTAAACCCTAAAAAATTTATTGAATCTCCTTCTTCTAAGTTCACTATCTTAGTCTTTTCTTTGTTTATCTTTACTTGTATCTTGTTAAATTCTTCTTTCAGCCTTTTCATTACTTTTGGAAGCAACCAATTCATACTGTAATGGCTCGATACTGCTATTACAATATCATCTGCAAAGCGGGCATATTCTACCTCTGTATATCTCCCTTTACTCTTTGTCACCTCGGTTGCTCTTTCAAGCATTTTATCAACTTCATTTAAATAAAGATTAGCAAATAATGGAGAAATAACTCCACCTTGAGGTACACCTTCTTTCCCACTAGCTTTTAATATTAGCTTTATCAGATGCATTATATCTTTATCTATTACTCGCTTTCCCACTTTAGCTAGCAGAATATGATGTTTTACTGTATCAAAGTAATTTGATAAATCTAAGTCTATTACTTTTCTTTTCCCCGTTATTATTGCTTTTTCTATTTTCTTTACTGCTTGATGAGCATTCCTTTTTGGGCGATATCCATAAGAACCTTCTTGAAAATCTGCTTCAAATATCGGCTCTAATATTAATTTTAAAGCTCCCTGTACTATTCTATCTTTAATAGTTGGAATTCCTAGCACTCTTACTTTCCCATTTTCTTTTGGTATCTCTTGTTTTCGATTTATCTGTGGTTTATATGTCCTATTTACTAGTTCTTCTCTTATTTCTTTCAGATATTTTGTTACTCCTATTTCTTCAATATCTTCAAATGTCACTCTATCTATTCCTGAAGAACCAGCTTTCTCTTTTGCCATTATATATGCTTTCCTAAGTGTGTCCATTTTGCATACATGAACATACATCCCCCAGAATTTATGAGATTCTTCCTTTTTAGATTTAAGATATATTCTCCTTCTCAAGTCTTGTAAACTAATGGATGCTTTTATCATTTCACCCTTACCTCCTGTATTGTTAGAGAAATTATTAAATAGTAGGGTTCCTTTGCTATATGAAGTTATATTTACTTCATAATCTTCGCTACTACAAACCCGTCCGCCACCCTCTTCTTTTCCAATTCATTTCCTAGGTCTTAGTTATAAAATCTTCTTTGCTCAAGTGATTTCTCACAGGAAGAAGTAGGGCTTCTCCAGTTCCAGACATATCCTTGTATCCATACTACCGCTAATACTCCGCTGGTGTATATAAATGTTTCAGTCATTTTCATTTATATATCCTGTCTTCACCCAGACGTTAAAGGTTCGACCACCAAATTTTACCCCTTTCGAAGCTAGTATGCGTTCACTGGTGTTATAGTCTGAATACTTGCTCGATATCCTAACGATATCTTTGTCAATAGACTTCAATGTTTAGATCTCTCACCACACTGCTATCCTACTACAAGGCTTTGACTTTTACCTTGACGGGACTTTCACCCGTTGGATATGTCCAGCTTCGCTGGACATACAACGTCCCTGGGATTCGCGACGTCTGAGCTTACTTTCGATACAACTAATCTTCTCCTTTAAAACAATATCCTACTGATATAAGTCATCGCGGTCGATATTTCCACAGCTCAGATGTCGTTAAGCCCATGTTAGGCGACGGACACGTCTTTAAAACGGATCAGCTTCGTTTCAACTATAATCTCAGCATATTATAAATTTTTTCTGAAATTCTTTCCTCTATTGAATCTAATTTGCTTAATAAATGACTTGCAATTAAAACCATCTCAAAAGCTTCTTTAAATTCTAATTCTACTTTTCTATGACTATGTGGGTTTTTATATAATCCTATTGCTCCGGAAAAAAAGTGAGATATAGCTTCTTGTTCTGCTTTTGGTAAATCAAAATTTTGTAGCGGACCACTATCAACATTAAAAGCTTCTCTAATCAAAGCTACTCCTATTTTATCTTGCGGAAAATTTCCAATCTCTCTAACTCTTATTTCAACAAGCTTAAAAGCCTCAAATACAGCATTGTCGTACTTCCCGATTTTCATACTTGGCCAAGCTTCTTCAGTTATACTTTGGTGAAACAATAATTCCGGAACCAATGTCCATTCCCCAATTAATTCCTGAAAATGATCTTCGCGAAATTGCACCCCTTTTTGGGTAGGGTAATATACTTTTTCACCATCCTCAAAACCTCTTTGAAATATTCTTATATCAATAAAAGTATATGGATTATCCTGATCCGTACACGTTCATAATTCCTTCTTTCTGATTCAGCAATAACTTCATTTTTTATTATATTATCATCTTTCCCCATAATTTTTCCTCCTATGAAAGTCAAATTACTTCCCTTATACTTTCGGAAAACCTTAGATCTAAAATTTAATCATCTATCTCTAACAATTCCCTCCACAATCCTTCAATTCTTTCAACTCTATTTTTTGCCCTCCACCCCTTATTTCTATTCTCAACTTCGCAAACCTCATCAACTTTATTATATAAATCAGAAGCTTGTTCATTAATTAACCTCATCTTGCAAAATGGAGATACATAATTATTTTCTTCTCTATTAATATCTTTTTTATTACCATTTTGATCAAAAACACAACCATTATAATCACCATTATCATCAATATTTATATAGGCCCCATACCTATAATCTAATCTATTTCCCATCCAAAAATCTTCAATTTTTTCAATATCAGATTTTCCACTTTCTTCATTTCTTTTAATTTCTATAACTAGATAATCTAAAGAGTAACAGGTCCTTTTATGAAATATAATATCAGGTCTTTTATTTTCTAAATTTGTTTTAATTACCTCAACATCATTATCTAACCAAAAAAGATATTTTTTTATTTCATTTGCAAGATGATGTCCTAAATTCCATTCAGTTATATTAGTCTCTTCTGTATATTCCAAGATCCTGGATTGATTTACAAATAAATTCTCTAGAGATGAATATAAAATATCTGAAATGGTTTTCAACATAATTTTCTCCTTTCAAATTAATTAAGCCAAGCGAAATAATACATGTTTAGTGTCTGTCGCCTAACTCTTTTTTTTACGACATATTTCGTAAATCTAATAATTAATGTGGTATTAACGACATATGTCGTTAATACCAACTATACCTCCATTATCATTAATCCATTAATTTATCTAATGGACTTTCAATTTTACCAATACTTCGTTTGCTCACATGAGTATAGATTTCGGTTGTTCGTGAACTTTTATGACCAAGCAACTCCTGAATATAACGCAAATCAGTTCCTCTCTCTAACAAATGTGTAGCAAATGAATGTCTTAAAGAATGAACTGAGACATCCTTAGTAATTTTAGCTTTGCAACAAGCTTTCTTAAAGATTCGTTGTACACTTCTTCTAGTCAAATGTGAATTTGGCTTTCCTCCTGGAAATAACCAGCCTGTTGGCTTGTATAATTTATAGTATTTACGTAATTGCTTAAGTCCACCTTTAGAAAGTATTGTATCTCTATCTTTTCTTCCTTTCCCTTGTCGAATTCTAATTAACATTCTATCACTATCAATATCTTCAATTTTTAATCTAACTACTTCACCTACTCTCAATCCAGCTGAATAAACAAGATATAAACTGAAATATTATCTTTATTTAATATTTCATTAATCACAAATTTAATTGCGTTAATTGCTTGATTAACAAAGGAATGAGATAATCCTCTCTCCTCTAATAAATATAATAAATATTTATTTACTTTCTTATTAGTAATTCGATCTAAGTTATTATCAAAAAACCGAATAAAACTTTTTACATGACTTAAATATACTGCTATCGTTTTTGGACTATATCCTTTTAATTTTAACTGTCTTTCTACTTCCTCAATTGTGAAATTATCAGACATAAATTGGCTCCTTTCTTAAATAGATCTATAATTTGTATAACCAATTTATGTATTGAATATGTAATATGGCATAATCTTTCCAATATAATATCTTATTTAATTGTTAAATGCAAATACTATAAGGTTTTCATTGAAAATAATACTAAATTAAGTAAGTAAATAAAACTTACAAAAGTCTATCTAAAATAAGATGATTAGAAAAACAAAAATAAAGTAGGACCAGCCTCACGGCTGGGACCTCTTGTCAAACTGCACGTACGGTTCTCCCGTATACAGCTTTCGGTCATTGTTGCTCCTTAACAGAGAGTAAGTTATCGTCTTTGTGTTGCCACAAATGTATATTTTACTCTTGTCTAAAGCACATCGGTAAGCAGTGATTCTAGTCCTAAATCTCTTAATATTTTATTAGGAAGGCGATAATTCTGCCCTTTCGCCTTCTTTCCTTCTATAAAACAACGTAATCTCATTCTTATCCAACCATCTAACCTTTTATATAGTCCTTTAACATTTCCTAGTAGAAAACTATTACCCCAACCTCTAATAATTAAATTAAGCTCATCAATCATTACAGCTACTCCTATTGACCTATTCCTTTTAGTTTTCTTTCTTACTTTGTCCTTGAAACTTTTAATAGAGCTCTCTTTTGGCTTTTTGTAATCACAATTATAAAATTTAAATTCTAGAAATTTAAATCCATCATTAAAATTCGTAATTACTGTTTTCCGAGGATGTAGTCTTAAGTTTAATTCATTTTCTATAATCTGGCGAGTTACTTCCAAAGCACGTTCTGCTTTAGCTTTACTCTTAGCCATAATTATAAAGTCATCGGCAAATCTAACTATCTTATATCCTCGACACCTCATTTTCTTATCAAAATGATGTAGGTAGATATTTGCTAAAAGTGGAGAAATTACGCCTCCTTGTGGAGTTCCCTCCGTTGTTTCTTCTCTTCCTTGCTCAGTCATGACACCTATAGTAAGCCACGACCTAATAATATCTAATACCCAACCATCACTTACTTCCTCTGCTATCAGCTCCATTAAAATTTCATGATCTATTGTATCAAAGTAAGATTTGACATCTGCGTCTAATACCCAATTATAACCTTGTTCTTTATATTCTTCTACTTTCTTAATTGCATCTTCGGTTGACCTATTAGGTCTAAAACCATAAGAACAGTCGCAGAATATTTCTTCAAAGTGTATCTCTAGAATCTGTTTCACTGCTTGTTGGGCAATTCGGTCTTTAATTACTGGAATACCTAGTGGTCTTTGTTCTCCATTTCCTTTTGAGATATACGTTCTTAGAACTGGTTGTGGCTCATATCTATCTTCTGTTAACTGGCGATATAAAGCACTCATATTCTTAGTGTAATTTTCTCTAAATTCTTCAACTTCTACACCGTCAATCCCTCCACAACCACCATTATTCAAAACTTTCTGAGCTGCACAATGTAAATGTCTTTTCTTAGTCACTAAATCTTTTATACTATATAGCGAACTAATTTTTTTTCACCTATCCTACCTCACGACTTACCAGTTCTTCCTATCCTGTCTTAATATCTAAACCCCTATATTCGTAGCATTCCTAAGCACGTCTTCTAAGCTCTCGCCAATCGCACCTCTTAGTTTACTACTACTTAGGTCATGGTTTTTCTTAAATTCATCACGCTTCCAGTTATGATTTTCTGTCCGCTATTTCTTTTAAGACTTATTGTCTTTAACAATGTTTAAACCATTTTGATTTAAATACCATCAACACTCAATTCTAAACTTCAATAACCTGGCTATCCTTCACTGTAATCAACTTTCATTGATTTTTTTTCACTACTATGATAGCTTCTGAACTCTAATATTTCATCGCTTTGACTTTCCCTATTCAGGTTATATCATCACTTATCTTTATAGATTTCTATAAAGACCATATTAGAGCATCCTCTGGTCACCTATGCTATATTCCAATCATTCCGACCATAATCACACTCATTAATCTAACATACTCCAATGGTCTGTAAGTCAGCTTTGGACTTCTCCATCCTTTTGGTAGATCGTCACTAATGAATGCCACCTTCAGTTCACATATTGTTCCGGACTGATTTTTCGCCTCAAACTCTTCAGATTACATCTCACGATGAACACCCTGTTACTGTTGGCTTCATATCCTGTTCTTTATTAACTTAGGTTGACGTTTGTTTTCTCCGTTTGCTCACCCATTTCGTCTGTGAGTGCCACAATATCTCAACCATATTATCCATTCTTCCAGAATAGGCAGGACTTACACCTACTATCAGCATAGACTACAGAGCACACAAAAGAGACTAACCTCCCTAAGAAGTTAGTCTCTTTTACCTATCATTATTTATTTAAATATTTATTAACAGTTTTAGCAACTTCCCTACCTTCATTAATAGCTCTTACAATTAAAGAGGCTCCTCTTCTCATATCACCAGCAGCAAAAAACTTATCTCGACTAGTCTGATAATCATTAGCTTTAACATTCTTGCGCTCATCCAATTCTAAGTCTAATTCTTCAATCATACCTTCATGTTCTGGATGAACAAATCCAATAGCTAAAATTACTAAATCTACTGCTAAAGAAAATTCACTATTCTCAATCTCTTTCATTTCTTGTTCACCATTCTCATCTGCAACCCATTCTACTCTAGCAGCATGATATTTTTCTACTTGGCCGTCATCATTACCACTAAATTTTTTGGTTAACACAGACCAATCTCGAACATTAAGTTCATCATCATTGGTATCTACTAAAGATTCTGCTTCTTGATGAGAACTAGATGTTTTTAAAGTCTGTGGATATTGTGGCCATGGATTATTAGCTGCTCTTTCTGTAGGTGGTTTTTCTAATAATTCAATCTGGTATACTTTTTCGGCACCTTGTCTAATAGCTGTCCCAACACAGTCAGAACCAGTATCTCCACCACCAATTACAATCACTCGTTTACCTTCTGCATTAATTACTTCATCTTCAGAGATATCTTTACCTGCTACTCTCTTGTTCTGTTGTGTTAAATAATCCATAGCATAGTGAATACCATCTAGTTCACGACCGTAAACTGGAAGGTCCCTTGCTTTTCTTGAACCACCAGCTAACACAACAGCATCATATTCTCTCTCAAGCTCTGTAGCTAATAAATCTGTTCCTATTTCAGTATTAAGCACAAACTCAACGCCTTCTTCTTTAAGTTGATTAACTCTTCTAGCTACTACAGACTTATCTATCTTAAAATCAGGAATACCATAACTTAACATACCACCTGGCTTGGAATCACGCTCATAAACAGTAACATTATGTCCTTGTCTGTTTAACTGTTGAGCTGCTGCTAAACCAGCTGGTCCTGAACCTACCACGGCTACTTGTTTATCAGTTCTAACTTTAGGAGGACGAGGCTTAATCCATCCTTCTTCCCAACCTTTCTCTGAAATAGCAAGCTCAATATTTTGCGTAGCTACTGCATTATCATCAATTCCTAAAACACATCCTCCCTCACAAAGAGCAGGACATAAACGCCCTGTGAAATCAGGAAAATTATTAGTTTTATGCAATAACTTTAAGGCTTTTTCCCAATCATTTTTCCTCACAAATGAATGCCACTCAGGACATAAATTACCAAGTGGACAAGAATAATTACAGAATGGAGTTCCACAATCCATACATCGCTTAGCTTGTTTTTCTCCATATTCCTCGGTTGGAGATTCGTATACTTCATTATAGTCCTTTACTCGTTCTTTAACTGGTCGCTTAGGGACCTCTTCTCTATCAATTTCTAAAAATCCTTTTCCTCCTGATTTAGCCATTACGCTTTCCCTCCTTGCGACTAGCAAGTATTTCTTTATAACGTGGCGAAGTAACTTTTACAAACTTATTAATAGCTTGATCCCAATTATTTAGAACTTCTTGCCCACGCTTACTGCCAGTGTATTGCACATGATTTTCAACTAATCTTTTAATAGTTTCAATATCTTCTTCTAATTCTACCTGCTCTGCTTCTACCATTAAATTATTAAGTCTATCTCTAAAATTACCATCTATATCATAAACATAAGCAATACCACCGCTCATTCCAGCTCCGAAGTTACGGCCAGTCTTACCTAATACAACTACTCGACCACCTGTCATATATTCACAACCGTGATCTCCAATACCTTCAACTACTGCATGAACACCAGAGTTTCTAACAGCAAATCTTTCACCAGCAACACCATTCATATATAATTCTCCTCTAGTTGCACCATACAAAATTGTGTTACCAGCGATAATATTTTCATGAGCTTTTCCAGTAGCTTCTTCAGGTTGTTGTACAATTAACTTCCCACCAAATAATCCTTTACCAACATAATCATTAGCTTGACCTGTTAGGTTCATAGTTAAACCTTGCATACCAAAGGCTCCAAAACTCTGTCCTGCATAACCATTAAATTTAATTTTAATGGTATCATCTGGTAAACCTTCTCCACCATATCTTTTAGCAATCTCACCACTTAACATTGTACCTGTAGTTCGATTAGTATTATTGATTTCAACATCAAATTCTACAGCTTTTTGATCTTCTAAAGCAGATTTAGCTTGGTCAATTAGATCTCTATCTAAAATATCATCAATACCATGGTCTTGCTCTTCTACACATCGCCCAACTACTCTATCTGGTAAAGTTGGCTTGTGTAAGATATTGGAGATATCTACACCTTCTGATTTCCAATGCTTGATAGCTTCATTCATATCTAACTTATCAGTTTGACCAATCATTTCATCAACTGTTCTAAATCCTAATTCAGCCATAATTTCTCTTAATTGTCGAGCAATAAAAGTAAAGTAGTTAACTAATTGTTCTTTCTTACCCGCAAATCTTGCTCTTAACTCTGGATTCTGCGTAGCAATACCTACAGGACAGTTATTACTACTACAATCCCTCATCATAATACAGCCTAACACTACTAAAGCAGCTGTAGCAAAACCATACTCCTCTGCGCCTAATAAGGCAGCTACTGCTACATCTCGTCCTGTCTTCATTTGACCATCAGTTTGAATTCTAAGTCGGCTTCTTAGATTATTTTTAGTTAATACCTGATGCGTCTCAGAAAGTCCTAATTCCCAAGGTAAACCAGCATGTTTTATAGAATTAAGTGGTGCTGCACCAGTTCCACCATCAAAACCAGAAACTAAGATCATATCAGCATGAGCTTTAGATACTCCGGCTGCAATAGTTCCAATTCCAATCTCAGACACTAATTTAACACTTACTCTAGCATCTCGATTTACATTCTTTAAATCATAGATTAATTGGGCCAAGTCCTCAATAGAGTATATATCATGATGTGGTGGTGGTGAAATCAAATCGATTCCTGGCGTAGTATGCCTTACTTCAGCTATTGTCTCACTAACCTTTCGACCAGGTAAGTGACCACCTTCACCAGGTTTAGCACCCTGGGCCATCTTAATTTGTAACTCATCAGCATTAACTAAATAATGAGTAGTTACACCAAATCTTCCGGACGCTACCTGTTTAACAGCACTCCTTCTATCATCATCAAACCGAGCTGGATCTTCTCCACCTTCACCAGAGTTAGACATACCACCAATTTCATTCATAGCTCTAGCAATTGTTTCGTGAGCTTCTTTAGAGATAGAGCCAAAAGACATAGCTCCAGTTACAAATCTTTGTCTAATCTCTTCAACTGATTCTACCTCTTCTAAAGGAATTGGATCTTTATCTTTAAACTCGAAAAGACCTCTAATAGTAGCTAACTGCTCACTTTGATCATCAATTAATGAAGCATACTCTTTATAAAGCTCATAGTCTCCTTGACGAGTAGCCTGTTGTAATTTAGCAATTGCTTCTGGACTAAATAAGTGATGCTCTCCTTGTTTACGCCACTTATACTCTCCCTCAGTCTCTAACATTTTTTCAGAATTATTATTCAATCCTTGATAGGCATCTTGATGATTAGTAATTACTTCTTTTTCTAATACATCTAGACTAATCCCTTCAATTCTAGTCGTTGTACCTGGGAAATATTTTTCTACAAATTCTGAACTAAGACCTACAGCTTCAAAAATTTGCGCTCCCCGGTAACTTTGAATTGTAGAAATCCCCATTTTAGACATGATCTTAAACAAGCCTTTTTCTACAGCCTTAATATATTTTTTCTGTCTTTTCTTTCTTTTGCTCTCTTCTTCAGCTTCAGTTAAATATAATCCCTCTTCACTCATATAGGAGATAGTTTCTAAAGCAAGATAAGGATTAACAGCTAATGCACCATAACCAATTAATAAAGCAAAGTGCATAATTTCTCTTGCTCCTCCAGTTTCAACAATAATATCTACACCATTTCGCTTGTGTTCTCTAATTAAATAATTGTGTAAAGCAGAAGTTGCTAATAAACTAGGAATTGGAGCATTAAAATCATCAACTTTTCGGTCACTTAATACAATTGTATTATACCCCGCATCAATACTCTCTTCTACATGATGGAACATCTTTTCTAAACCTTTTTCTAAACCATTTTCTTCTTCTGGATCAAAGACCATTGGCACTACTCGAGTATTAAAGTCATTATCTTTTAAGTGTATTATTTTATCTAATTCTTCATTAGTTAAAATAGGTGAATCAAGTTCAATTGTCTTAGCTTTGTCTTCAGTTCTTTCTAGGATATTACCTTTAGAACCTAGATTTGACTTAAGAGACATAACAATTTCTTCTCGAATAGGATCAATCGGTGGATTTGTTACCTGCGCAAATAATTGCTTAAAGTAATTAAATAACGGCTTTTGATTATTAGATAAAACAGCTAATGGTGTATCATTACCCATTGAACCAATTGCCTCTTTTTTATTTTCAGCCATCGGGCCAATTAAAACACTTAAATCTTCACGATTATAACCAAATGCCCTTAACCTTTCTGGAATAGTATCAAAATCTTCATTATAACGCTTAACGCCCTCTTCTAAATCAGTTAAGTGTTGTTTATTCTTCTCTAACCATTGACCATAAGGATTAGCAGAACTTACTTCCTTTTTAATCTCTTCGTCTGGAATAATTCTACCTTCTTCTGTATCAACTAATAACATTTCACCTGGCTTTAAACGACCACTTTCAGCTACATTACTAGCTTCAACATCTAAAGTACCTATCTCAGAACCTAAGATTACATAGTCATCTTTAGTTACTATATATCTAGCTGGTCGTAAACCATTTCGATCTAAAGTAGCACCGATTTGCTTACCATCTGTAAATGCAATAGCAGCTGGACCATCCCATGGTTCCATCATGCAAGCATTATATTCATAATAATCACGTACTTCTTGATCTAATTCCTCATTTTTCTCCCAAGCTTCAGGAACTAACATCGTCATTGCTTCTACTAAACTAAATCCTGAAGCTAATAATAATTCAACTACATGATCTAAATTAGCTGAATCACTATCCTCTTCATTAGTCACTGGGAATAAATCATTGATCTCATCCCCTAATACTTCAGACTCTAAATCCGGTTCTCGAGCAGCCATCCAATTAATATTACCCCGTAACGTATTGATCTCACCATTATGGGCCAAATACTTAAATGGCTGAGCTAAATCCCAAGATGGGAAAGTATTAGTACTATATCTTTGGTGTACTAAAGCAATAGCCGACTTAACCTGTGGATCTGTTAAGTCCTGATAAAAGTCATTAATTTGTCTTGGTAACAATAAACCTTTATATACTAAGACCGAATTAGAAAAACTCGGCATATTAAAGTATTCTTTATTTTTAATATCAGATTCTGCAATCGCCTTTTCAATCTTACGACGAATTAAATATAACTTAAGTTCAAAATTATCTATAGCTTTATCTTTTTTAATAAAAACTTGCTTAATTACTGGACGGGTACTAGCAGCACTCTCGCCAATATTAGATGTATCAACTGGCACTTCACGCCACCCTAGTACTTTCTGTCCTTCCTCTCTAATTACCTGCTCAATAATTCCCTCTGCTAATAAACCTTCATCTAACTTCCGGGGTAAAAAGACCATACCTACACCATAATCTCCTACCTCGGGCAATTTAACGCCTTCTTGTTTCATCTCTTTTCTTAAAAACTGATCTGGCATCTGAATTAATAAGCCAGCTCCATCTCCTGTTAATGGATCTGCTCCAATACCACCACGATGGGCCAACCTCTCTAATATTTGTAATCCTTGCTCCACTACTTTATGACTTTTTTCACCTTTCATTTGAGCAATAAAACCTACTCCACAACTATCTTTTTCTTGCTTAGGTGAATATAGCCCTTCTGCTGGTGGAATACCTATTCCTTTAACCATTCTCTACTCCTCCTCTATTGTATATTATTTTAGTTACTCGAATAATTATTGAGGGTTAGTCAATATTATATGTAATTTAACACAAAAATTAAAGGAAAAATAATAAATAAAATTACTTCTTAAATTCTATTTTTTTACCTCTTTTATTAATTTCTACTACTTTTGTTGATAATTGATTAACTTTTTTTGCAAAGTCAGAAGTAATACTATAATCATCTGCAAAATGAATTGGTACTAATAACCGGGGTTCGATTGTCTTTATAAAATATTCTCCAGCTAGATAATAATACTCTTCTAATCTAGGATCAACTGGTATAAAAGCAATATCTATCTTTTTTCCTTTTAACTTGTCTAACTCCTCCTTAAAATCCTTTTCCTCTCGTTTGCGTTCTTGAGGACTAAACTTCTTCCAGTGCCACCAATTAAGATCTCCAGCATGAAAAATATTTAAGCCATCAACTTCTATATAAAAAGAAAGCCCTTGGTCTGTAGTCCCATAAGTTTCAACTAATATATCATCTAACTCTAACTTTTGATACTTGTCCATTTTATAGCGATTATCTTTTTCTTTGGCCTGAACATCAGCACTTAAGATATAATTAATATCGACCTCTTCGTCCCATTCAAAAATAACAGGGTTAAAATGATCATGATGATTATGGGTTACAAATACTAGATTATCTTTTTTTCTTTTAAAATCTTTAGTATCTAGCACACCATTACTTAAACTTCTTCTATCTTTACTCGGAGTATCATTATAATAATCAACTACTAACCATGCATTAGTAGTTTCTATTGCTACACCACTATGATATAAATGATAAATATTAGCTTGTCTCATCTTTATCACTCCTTCTTAAAATTACTGATATATAGTTTAACTTTTCCCAATTAAGTTCTCTTTTAAAATAAATACTGAGATAAAAATATTCATTTGTTGCCCTTTGTTGCCCACTGATTTACTAGTATTTTATATTTCTAGATTAAAATTTATCTTCCTGTTTGTAACTAAGAAATAATCTATGATAAAATATTAAAATGAGGAGGTAAAAATGAAAAAACCACAACAAGTTTTAGATATTGCTGGTTATGCCGGCGAGACTATTTTAACTAACGGTGGAGAAATCTATCGGGCTGAAGAAACTATTAATCGTATCTCACAAGCTTATGGTATGGAATATACACACAGTATAGTTACTCCTACAGGGCTCTTTGTTTCAATCGATGATGGTTATACTATTGTCAAAAGAATACATAGTCGTAGAGTACATCTAGATAAAATCAATCAAGTAAATACTTTTTCTCGAAAGTTGGCCCAAAAGACTACAGAATATCAAACAGCAATGACTAAGCTTCATAATATTGCTACTGCTAAAGATGAATATAATCTATCTATAGTTATCTTAGCTAGTGCATTAGCATCTTCTATGTACGCCATCTTGGCCCAAGGTAGTTATCTAGATATTTTTCCTTCTTTTATAGCTAGTTTAGGAGCACAACTATTTATTAGATTAAGTGGTTTCTTAAAAGATATCAATTTTATCCCAGAATTAATAGCTGGATTTATTGCAGGTGTTATTGCTAACTTATTTTATAGCTATGGTATTGGAACTAATTTAAGTATAATTACCGTTAGCGGAATTTTATCTTTTGTCCCTGGTGTTTCTGCTACTAATGCCATTCGTGACGCTATCAATGGTGACTTAATCTCAGCTACTAGTCGAGGTATAGAAGTGATTTTAGTTGCTATTAATTTAGCTGTAGGAGTAGCTATGGCTTTAGGGGTGTTTAGATAATGAAAATATTACTAGAATTAATTGCAAATTTCATTTTAGTTTTAGGTTATGGAATTGCTTTTCAAGCTCCTAAAAAAAGTTTATTTTTATTGGGATTAACAGGAACGTTTAGTTGGGCAGGATTATTAATCTCTCAGACTTTAACTAATAACTTAATACTTGCTTCCTTTATTGGAGCTATAATTGTTGGTATCTGTGGAGAAGTCTTTGCTCGCATTAAGAAACTACCAGCTACAGTATTTGTAATCTCTGGTATTTTACCTTTAGTACCAGGGGTTCCTGCTTATCGAACAATGCTTTATTTAATTAACCAAAAATATATTGCAGGGGTAGAAGCTGGAGTAAATACTTTAATGATTGCTGGAGCTATCTCGTTTGGAATAGCTATTGTAGGAGCCGGCGCTCAATACTATAAAGAAATTAAAAGCTAACTAGTTAACATTTCTATAAATATTTTCACTAACTTAGGGTCAAATTGAGTTCCTGCTCTTTTTTTAAGCTCTTTTATTACTTTTTTATAGGATGCAGAATCTTTATTAAGTACCTTTTCATATACTTCAAGAATCGCTAAAACTCTAGATAATAACGGAATCTCTTGCCCCTCTAATTGTTGAGGATAGCCACTTCCATCCCAATATTCATGATGAAATAAAATAGAATTAGCAATCGGAGTTAAGTCTGGAAAATTTTTAGCTAATCTATAACCAATTTCAGGGTGCTCTTGTACTCTTTTTTCTTCTTTGGGGGTTAAATCCTCCTTATTTTTATCTAATATTTCATCCTCAATAGCTAAGAGCCCAATATCTCTAAATCTAACTAATAATTTTAACTGTTTAAGTTGATCTACAGATAAGTCTAATTTAGGGCCAAATTCAATGGCTAATTTTTTAATTCTGGCTACTTTTAACCCTATTTCATCTGCCTTATTTAATAATTCCTGCTCTAGTGACTTAAGCATATTACACTCTACATGCTGCTTACAATTTAATTTATCTTGATACATCTTACCTTCTGCCTCATTAATTATATCATCTAGCTTTTGATTAAAATCTTTTTTTGTTGCTACGCCTAAAGCAATTCTAGGTTTGAGAGGACTGAATTTAGATTCTGCACATTCTTCATTAATTCTAGCTATAATTTTGTTTGCTTGTTGATGATTAGTATTAGGTAAAATAATTCCAAATTCATCCCCACCCCATCTAGCCACAATATCATTTTGATCCCGGGTAATCTTTTCTAATATACGAGCTATTTCCTCTAATAATTTATCACCTTTATCATGTCCAAACATATCATTAATTATTTTTAAACCATTAACATCTCCCATAATAATACTTAAAGGTAAATTATTCCTGTTATCTAACTGAGATAATTTCTTTTGGTAGCCACTACGATTATATAAACCAGTTAAACAGTCATGACAATTAAGATATCTAATCTCCTCTTCTACCTGCTTACGCTTATCAATATCCTGGTGAGTTCCTATCATTCTAATAGGTTGGCCATCTTTATCTCTACTAACTACTTTCCCACGCGTTAAAATCCATTTCCACTGCTTTGATTTAGTATATAATCTACACTCTACTTCATAAATTGATGTCTTTCCTGCTAGATGACGATCCATAGCATCTTTAACTCTCTTTATATCGTCAGGATGAAATAAATGTTGGAGGTATCTAAACCTTCCTGCTAATTCAGTTGTCTTATATCCTAACATATTGGCCCATTGATCATTAATATAGATTTTATCAGTCTTAATATTCCAATCCCATAACCCTTGATTAGTCCCCCATAAAGCTAACTTTAAACGTTTTTGACTACTTTTTAACTTTTTTTCTGCTTCCCTACGTTTGACTATGCTAAATACTAAAATAATAATAATTAAACTTAATAAAAAAATAGCTCCTGCTATCGCCCACACTTCAAACTTATATCTATTATAAACTAATAATAGAAACTTTTCTTTTTCTAGTTCATTTAAATTATAAGCCAACATAACCTTAGAACTTAAAATTAAAATTAATACTAGTATTCCTAAAGAAGCTAGCCTCTTTAACATTTACTCACCTCCCTTTCTGTTTTAAGCCAGGGCTAAACCTGGCCTAAAACTTACTTAGATTCATCAGCCCACTTCTCAATTCTTTTATCTACTAAATTATTAATAACCTCTACTTTCTTACCTGTTAATAACTCTATTCCTTCCTCAATACAACTAACAGTATAAATATGAAACTTATTATTGTTTACTGCTTTAATTACTTCATCTTTTAACATTAAATCATTTTTATTTTGTTTAGGGATTAAAACACCTTGTTTTCCAGTTAAACCTTCCTCCTTACAGACTCTAAAGAAACCTTCTATCTTCTCTGTTACTCCACCAACTGGTTGAACCTTCCCTTGTTGATTTACAGATCCAGTAACTGCTAAATCCTGTCTAAGAGGTACTTGGGCCAAAGCAGATAATAGAGTATATAACTCAGCACTAGATGCACTATCTCCATCAATCTCAGAATACATCTGCTCAAAACATAAACTAGCAGTTAAAGATAAAGGTTTATCTTGAGCAAACTTTTCTCCTAGATATGCTGTTAATATAAGTATGCCTTTATCATGAATTTTACCACTTAAATCCGCCTCACGCTCAATATTAATAACCCCACGTTGGCCCTGATAAACTGCAGCAGTAATCTTACTAGGTCGCCCAAAAGTATAATCACCTAAATCAAGTACAGATAAACCATTTATTTGACCTATCTTATCGCCTGTAGTTTCTAATAAAATTTTATCTTCTTGATATAACTCTTGAATCTTCTCTTCGTAACGATTGACTCTTTGTTCTCTTTTATTTAATACTTCTTTAATTGCAATTTCAGTAATTATTTCCTTATTATTTAACTTAGCTATAGTATCAGCTTCATACAACAGGTCAATAATCGTACTGAATTTAGTAGTTAATTTCTCTTGGTCTCTCCTAAGCCATGAGGAATATTCAATTACTTTAGCTACTGCTTTATAATCTAGAGGGCGTAAATCCTTCTCTTGACATTGTTGGGCAATAAACTGAGCTAATTGATAATTGTTCTTTTCATTCCTTTCCATTTCTGCATCAAAATCAGCCTTAATCTTAAATAACTTTTTAAAATCTGGATCATAGTGATAAAGTAAGCGATAGATTTGGGGGCTACCTAACAAAATAATCGTTAAATTACACTCTATACCTTCGGGCTCTAAAGTTACTAAAGGAAATTTATCATACTCCTGGCCTAAATTTTCAATCTCTACCTTGCCAGTTTTAAGAACTCTTTTTAAAGTCTGCCACGATTTAAAGCTCGATAGTAATTTTCTAGCCTCTAAAATCAAATATCCTCCATTAGCCCTTTGTAAAGCTCCAGTTTTAATCTTTAATAAATCAGTCTGCAATTGATTAGAATGATTGTCATACTCTATGCTTCCGACTAAATTATAGTATGTAGGATTAGTCTCTAAAATAACTGGAGCACCTTCAGATTCACTATTATCAACTACTAAATTAACCTTATATCGAGTCAATTTATCCTCTAGATTATCATTATCTTCTACTAAAAAGAAACTAGCATCTTGACCTTCTATTTCAAAAATATCTAAATTAGCAAGGATATCTTCTTGAAGTTTACTAAAGTAAGAATTAACCCGAGTAAAATTATTATACTTTTTAATTAAAGGATCTAGATAATTAGTAACTAGATCTAAAGCTAGTTCCTCCTTTAACTTTTCTACTTTAGATCTGTATTGTTCACGTATTTTTGTTACTTCATCAAAGACTTGATCAATCTTTTCTTGAATTAATTGAGTTGTCTGCTGAATTTTTTCTTTTTCTTCTGCTGCTAGTTGTGTATAATATTCTTCACTCATTGGATCTCCATCTTCTAATAAAGGAATAATAGCAAATCCTTCTTCTTCTCTCTCTAAAATATATCCTAATTCTTCTACTTCTTTTCTTAATTCAGTCCATAATAATTTACTTTGGCCTTTGTATCTATTCTTTAATTGACTCTTGCGCTTTTGAAATTCGTCACCAGAGAAAGTATGCTTCAAGGATTTTTGAATTTGGCTTAAAAAATCATCCATATCATCTTTAAATTCTTTTCCTAAACCTGCTGGCAAGTACAATATTTGTGGTTGTTTAGGATTATCAAAGTTGTATACATAACATAAGTCATCAGAAGGTTCTTCCTTTAGAGCTCGCTCTTTAATTAATGAAGTGATGTATTCTTGTTCCTCTGCATCACAAAAGTTAAGGGCAAAAATATTATATCCAGTCTGCTTTACTTCTAAACCAAAATCAATTGCCTCTAGAGCCCTTTTAGCCCCTAAAGCTGTAAAAAGAGGTGCCAATTCGTCAGTAGTAGCAAACTCAAACTGACTTAAATCACACTTCTTTCTTAAATCTTTAGAATCTAATTCAACTACCGTCATTATACTACCTCCTTTCTAATTACAGTATATTGTCATTAGACCAATTTCGGTAATAATATTTTTAAAAATTATAGTTTACTACCAGCTATATAAACTAATTTATCATTGGCCCTAACTTTTTGTTCATTATCAGGATTAGCAATTATTTCATTCTCGCGCTTAATGCCAATTAGAATTAGCCCATCCTTTTTTTTATACTTAATAAATAAATCTAAAAACTCTTGACCTACATCATCTTTTTTAGTTGTTAACATATATAATTGGTTACCACTTTCATTAGATAATAACTCTTCAATTACTTTAGAAGTCCCACTATAAAGTGCTGATCTAACTAATAGCTGACTACTAATCGCATTATCTACTATAATCTCATCAACATTGGCATTTCTTAAGTGAATTTTATTTCTACTATCACTAATTTCAGCTACAGTATAGATATTAGGATTTAAGTTCTCTATATTTAAAACAGTTAATACTGTCTTAGCATCATTTTGTTCTTTATTTACTATAATTGCCGCTCGAGCTTTCATCACTCCAGCCTTTTTTAATATGTCCTCTTCTTCCATAACTCCTTTAATAAAGTGCACATCATCATTATCCGGAAATGGATCGCGTTCCTTATTAGCTATTAAAACAATTTCTTGCTCTAAATTTTCATTTAAAATCTGTTGAATTATATCCTTCACCTTCCTATTCCATCCACAAATTATTAAATGATCTTCATATCTAGCTGGCACTTCACCAAGCTCCTTCCTTCTTTTAGTTTCTATAAAAAGATCGGCTAACTTAGCTGTAATTGCCCCTACAGTTCCAATCCCTAATAGCATAACCCAAATAGCTATTATTCTACCTATTAAAGTTTGAGGATACATATCTCCATACCCTACAGTCGTAGCTGTCACAACAGCCCACCATAAAGCATCTCCAAAAGTTCTAAAATATTCTCCTTCTTCTACTAATACAATTCCTCCCGCACTTAAAGGAAATAAAGTTAGTACAATTAATAGTAATCTCCGTAATGTTTTATTATTTAGCTCAGATTTTACCCTTTTTAAATAACTTTTGAGATAATTTAACATTTTAGCCCTCCCTAAAATTTAGGACTAACTTTCAGTTATATTATGTTGTGATTTAATCTGATCTTGTAGTTCCTCCTTTTGATGGGCAAACCAGCTATGATGTAAGTCTTCTTCAATTAAATTAGACCATAATAATTTCTGTAGCTTTTTAGAATCGGTATATTTTATTAACCTTCTATAATCCTTAATAGCCCTTCTTTCTAATGTAAGATTAATTCTAAATAAATTAACTGTTCCTGTTAATGAAGTCAAACTACCTGCTGTAGAGCCTAATAACCGTCCTAAACCATTTCCCATTTTGGTAGGCGTTCCTCCTAGATTAGTAATTTCTTTTTTTATTTTTTTAGCATGCTCTTTTTCAATGGTAGCAAATTTATCTAAGACTTTTTTTATATAATCGTCTTTACTTTCTTGCTGTTGCCTTTTATATAATTCATACTGATTTATTTCTAAAAAATAAAACCAATTAAGCCAGATTAGCATTTTTTTAGGCTTCATCTTTATCTCCTTTCTTCAAACTAACCATTACTCTTAATTTATATTTTGTAACTAACTTATTTTTTTATACAAATAATGTCAACATAAAAATGATTTAAATACTTAAACTAATACTAATTTGAATTATAGGAGAAATGAGGTGTAAAGATGGGTAATGATCGTTATGATGCAGTAGTTGTTGGAGCAGGACCAGCAGGCTCAAGTGCAGCTCTTAAAATGGCAGAAAATGACTTATCAGTTGCTCTAATTGAAAGAGGAAAGGAACCAGGTAGTAAGAATATGTTTGGGGGTAATATCTATCGAAAACCAACAGCCAAAATAATACCTGCTTTTTGGGAAGAAGCGCCTTTAGAAAGACCTTTGGTTACTGATGAACTATGGATGATGGATAAAACTTCAGCATTTAAAGTGGGGTTTACCGGTTTAGAGTTTAAAAAAGCACCCTATAATAAATTCTCTGCTATCAGAAGTCAATTTGATAAATGGTTTGCCCAGCAAGCTGTTAATGAAGGAGCTCATTTATTAACAAATAGCTTGGCTACTGATTTAGTTTACCATAAGACTGGACTTTTAAATAAAAAGGTAGATGGAATTAAGTTAGATACTGGAGAGGTCATTTATGCTAATGTAGTAGTTTTAGCCGAAGGAGCTAATGCTATTTTAACTAAAAAAGCTGGTTTGCGAGGTGACTTAGAAGCTTCTAGTATGACTTTATATGTCAAAGAAGAGTTAGCTTTACCTGCTAAAAAAATTGAAGAACGGTTTAAATTAGAGCCAGGTGAAGGTGCTACTATTGGCATAATTGGTTATCCAACTGCAGGAGTAGTTGGTAAAGGCGGGATCTGGACTAATAAGGAATCTCTTTCTTTGATTGTTGGGGGTTATCTAAATCAGATTAATAATAAAGGATTAAATCCTTATCAAATGTTATATCACTTTAAAAACCACCCTTTAATTAAAAGATTAATAGAAGGAGCAAAACCTATAGCCTATAAATCACATATTATCCCTAAAGGTGGTTATGAAAATATACCTCAACTTTATGATGACGGTATATTAGTAATTGGAGACGCAGCCATGATGGTTAGTGGACGTAGAGGAACAGATTTAGCTATGATAACGGGGCTATACGCTGCTGAGACAGTAGCTCAAGCTAGAGCTGCTCAAGACTTTAGTGCTAAATTACTAAAAGGTTACCACAAACGAGTGATGAATAGCTTCTTTATGAAGAATATTAAAAAAAGTAAATCAGCTAAAAAATATTACAAACAACATCCTGACTCTGATTTTTTAATTGCTAAAGCTGTTAATGATGCTGCTTATGATTTCTTTAGAGTGCAACTTAAATCAAATAAAGAAAAAATGAATGATATCCAAAAAGAACTTTTAAATATGCAACCTCTTAAAAAAACAATTACAGACCTTTATTATGGCTGGAAAGATTGGGGGGTCTTTTAATGGGAAATTTCTTAAAAAATAACCAATCTCCCTTACAATATGTCACAATAGAAGTAGACGAAGAGTCACATATTGAGATTAAAGAAAAAGATGTTTGTATTACAGAATGTGAAAATAAACCTTGCACTTACTATTGTCCTACTCGAGTTTATTCTTGGGACCAGGAAAGTAATAAAATTAAAATTGATTATACAAGATGTATTGAATGTATGGCTTGTCCGTACGGCTGCCCTTATCGTAATATTAATTGGCATTTTCCTAGAGGGGGCTATGGAGTTAATTATCAGTTATAGGAGGCACTTAAATGGAAAAAAGATATAAAGTAATGGTTGGAGTCTTTGCTTCAGTACCATTTCTAATGGTTTTAGGAAACTCAATGCTAATTCCAGAGTTTCCTAAAATAAAATCAGCCCTAAATATTAATCAGTTTCAAGTAGGATTAATGATTACTCTTTTTTCAGCTGCAGCAGGATTGTCTATTCCATTTTTAGGTTATCTATCAGATAGATATGGTAGAAAGGTTATTTTAATTCCTTCATTAATTATCTATGGGTTAGGTGGGGTAGTATCTGGAATTACAGCTGTAACACTAGGAAAGAAAGGGTATTATCTTATTTTATTAGGACGCATTATCCAAGGGATTGGAGCTGCAGGCACTTATCCTATTGTGATTGCTTTAGTTGGTGATATTTTTCAATCAGAAGAAAGAAGTACAGCATTAGGAATCATAGAATCAGCTAATGGGTTAGGTAAAGTTCTTAGTCCTTTATTAGGGGCTGCAGTAGCTTTAATTGTCTGGCATGCTTTATTTTTTTCTTATGCTTTCTTAGCTATTCCTATTGCTTTAGCAGTTTATTTCTTGGTACAAGAGCCTAAAAGAAGTAAAAAAAAGGAAAGTTTAATGACTTATCTAACTCAAATTAAGTCTATTTTTCAAGAAAAGGGGAAATCACTCTTCTTTAGTTTATTAGCTGGAATAACTGTTCTATTTATACTATTTGGCGTATTATCTTTTATTTCAGACTTGTTTGAGACCAAATATAAAGTTGTTGGACTTAAAAAAGGGCTCATCCTAGCTCTACCGATCTTATTTATGTCCATTAGTTCATATTTATCGGGAATTTATTTAGAAAAAAAGGGGCAATATTTTAAACATGCTATGGCTCTAGGATTATTTATTGCAACTATTGCATTAACTATCCTACCTTTCTTAGAGGGACTAATTCTTTATTTAATCGCAATGGCAATATTAGGAGTAGGAAACGGATTAGTATTACCTGCTTTAAATACTTTAGTAACTAGTACAGCTGCTAGTACTCATCGTGGTGGGATTACTTCTATTTATGGTAGTTCTCGTTTCTTAGGTGTAGCATTTGGCCCACCAACCTTTAGTCTGCTTAATCAAATTAGTACAACAGTAATGTTTATTACTGCAGCTGTCATTGCATTAACAGTCTCTTTATTAACTTTCTTTTTAGTCAATGAAGACGACCTGTTAGGAAACCAACAGAAAGAGAATTAATTCTCTTTCTGTTTTCCTTTTTTCTTATCCTTTAACTTCTGGTATTTACTTAAATAATGACTATAAGTATCAAACATTTTAAGGTTTGATTTCTTATCCTGAGGCTTCATAACCCATAGAAAAACAAATATGACACCTAAAATTATCAATACCCAAAACATAAATTCCCCTCCTAACCAAGTAATAATGAATAAATCCGATAAAAAATAGCTGTCAGCCCCCCTGCAAGTAACGGGCCAACTGGAACACCATTAAAAAAAACAATCCCTACAATTGAACCTAGTAAAATTCCTACTACTAATTCAGGATCACTATCTAATAAATTAATCCCTACTCCTACTACTTGAGTTGCTAAAATACCACTTACTAAAGCAAACAGACCTAGCACAGACTTATAGCTATCTATAATATCTTTAATTCCTAATTTATCACTAGCCATAGGAGATAAAACCGCCATTAATAAAAATAATAATCCTAATTTTATCCCTCGACCATCCAATATATTTAAAATAAAGTTAAGTTTAAATAATTTAAGCAATCCTAAAATAGTACTAGCTATTACTAATAGATTAGAACCTGCTAATAATCCTAAAGCTAATACGAAAGTTAATAATAAATAACTTTCTAGCATTTAAATCACTCCTTAAACTAAAAAGTCACTTGATTTAATTAAATTATATGTTCTTCTAATTTAAAATAGAATAACTATTCCTTCCTATAATTGTTATTAAAGTTATAAAGTATAGATTGCAAGTCATGACTAATATTAGTTATAATTGGCTAACAAGGAGGGATACAATGAATAAAAAAATATTTATTATTGGTCTTTTATTACTAATGATTAGTTATTCTGGGATTAAAATTTTTGCTATTGATAATTTAATCTTTCAACCTAATCTAAATGGTTCAATAGAAAATGATCATATTCCACCACAACAAAAAAATGACCCTTCTAATAACCCCATAATTGGCCCAATTAAAAGAACTAAAGCAGGAAAAGCAATTATTACTCAACCAACTAGCAAATTAGTATTAGTTAATAAAAACCGAGCACTACCAGCTGATTTTAGACCAACTAACTTGACAATTCCTAATATTCCATTTCCTTTTGAAGAAAATGTACCTAAAAAACAAGTTAGACCAATAGTCGCTCAAGCACTAGAAAAATTATTTACTCAAGCTAAACAAGAAAATATTAAACTAGCTGGTATCTCTGGATATCGATCTTACCAAAGACAAAAAAATATTTTTAACTATAATGTCAGAAGAAAAGGAAAAAAAGAAGCAAATAAGACTAGTGCTCAACCAGGTGAGAGTGAACACCAGACTGGACTAGCTATTGATGTATCTAGTCCAAAAATAAATTATCAATTAATAGAAAAATTTGGAGAAACTAAAGCAGGAAAGTGGTTAGCTAATAATGCTTCTAAATATGGTTTTATTATTCGTTATCCAAAAGCAAAAAAAAGAATCACTGGTTATCAATATGAACCATGGCATCTTCGTTATGTAGGACGAAAGCATGCCCTTAAAATTAGCTCTAATAACCTAACTTTAGAACAATATTTACAGCAAGGATAAAGCGGAGGTTTAATTTAATCAACTTCCGCTTCTTTTTTTATTTTATTTTTTATAACCTGCTGCCAATCATCCAGATATTATTAACTACTGCAGTGCTAGATAGATTATTTAACCAATAATTTTGGTAATTCTTTCTTAATTTTGTTCTTAATTTAATTTCTAATTTCTCATTAGCAAATCCAGTTGCTTTTTTACTGTATCCTCTACTTACATAAGTAATAAGTTGTTTTTTAATAAGTTTCTTTAATTTTACCTCTCTTTTCCAAACAGATTGTAATGGCAGATAAGCTGGCACTACATTTAATTGCTTACTTATATATAAATTTTGTTGTCGATTCATAAATTGAGCAAATTTATAAACAGCTTTAGTATGAGCATCACCTTGATAGTTTTCTTGTCTAAATAAAAGTAATCCCGTAACAGAAATAGGTACTCTATTTCGTTGAGAACTAAAGGTTGGAATAGGTAGTAATGTTAAATCAATTTGTTGTTTTTTACTTTGTTGATAAAGACTATTTAACAGCCAAATGTTTACTGGTGCTATTAATCCTGCTTGATTGGCCCAAAGACTAGACAACAACATCTTACTCATTTTAGCTCTATTACGAGGTAAAACTTTCTCTTCTTGTAGTTTATCTAATAGTTGAAAGATATTTTCTAAATCTTTAGTAGCAATAGCCAGTTTCTTCTCTTGAGAGACTAAATTATTTTTACCTATTGTAGCTAATAACTGCTGAAACAGTCTTGCATTATAAGGATTAAATATTATATTATTATCTCTATCTAACTCTTTAAGTTTTGTAGTTATTTCTAATAATTTATCTATAGTCCACCCCTGTTTAGTAACCTTTTTTAAATCTAAACCCGCTTTAGTCAACAGACCCTTATTACCAACCCAAACTTCCGGTAGTAACCAAGTAGGTAATCCCCAAATCTGTTTTCGATATGAAAAAGCAGCCATAGCCAGTGAACTGTAACTATCTCTTTTTTCCTTAGCTAAATAAATACTAACTGGAATTTGTAATTTAGAATTTACTAATTTTCTACCAAAGATACCATGATAAATATCTGGTGGGTTCCCTTCTTTTAAGGCTTCTTTTAGCTTTTTAGGGCCTTCAATAAATGATAATAATTGATAATTAACCCTTATATTAGAATACCGCTTGTTAAATTTACTAATTGCTTGCTGTAAAAACTTTTTATACCTCTTATCTTGGCCAATCAATAAGGGATAGTCCCAATAAGTAACTTGATATTCTTGCTCATAATCTATTTTGGCTTGAGGGTCTATACTAAACCCTTTCTGTTGATAAAACTTAAAATAATATGTTAATCCACTACTAATTACAGCAATTACTATAAAAAAAATACCACTAAATAACCACTTTTTAAAACTAAACTTTTTAAGCAAGACTAAATTTACTCCCTTCTTATTTTAAATTAAGAATATAAAATACATTTTCATCTACCACTACATCATCTTTTAAACCATAAATATACTTTAAATTCTTTATAGCTTCCTTAGTAGAAGCTCCAAACCTACCATCAGTATAACCAGGTTGGAAACCATACTTTCTTAATCTTTCTTGGACTAATAAGACATCTTTACCAGTATGACCAGGCCGAAGTTGGTGGGTGAGCTTAATGGGATCACGATTTCCAATAATCTTAACTCGAGTTCCAACCTCAACCCATGAATAAAGAAGCTTAACATCTTTATTATACATCCTAATACAACCATGACTAGCTGCTGTACCTATAGACCCAGGTTTATTGGTCCCATGAATCCCATACTTACCCCAGGGAACATTTAATCCCATCCATCTATCACCAAACCCTCCTCCCCAATCAGCATCTTTATGAACTATTGCCCATTCACCAATAGGGGATTTAGTAGATGGTTTTCCGATAGCAACTGGAAAAGTATGATATAATTTTCCGTTTGAATAGACCTTAAGCTGTCTGCTATATCCATCTACTACAAGAGATATTTCTCCTTGAGGGGAATTTAACTTCTTATTATCTACTGTTACAAAAGGGGATTTACCCAAAGCTTTAGCTAATTTAAGCCAAGTCTTTTGCTTAACTACTCCAGTTGCACTTTTACTATTAATATACTGAAACTTCTTTAAAGCTACATATGTTTGCCAATCATAGCTTCCATTTAACTTATGTTTATAAAACCCTAACTTTTGTAATTGCTTTTGTAACTCCCAAACATCATCTCCTTGCAGTGGTGGATATTTTAAAGAAAGAGTCCGCACTTCTTTACAGTCACATGGAATCTGTTTAGTTGCTAAGATAATAGGAGAACACAAAAAAATAAGTAAAGTAACTATAATTATTTTACTTAAACTATTCACTAAACCACCTCCTACTTTTCTTAATTTCATTAAATTTATCTATTCTTTTATAAATACTATTCTATTTTTAGCAAAAACTGCCGGAATACTCCGGCAGTTGAATTATTTAACTTCAATTTTATGATCTTTATAGAAAGGTACTATACTAAATTCACCACTTGCTATAAATTCAATATCACTTTCTTTTCCTAATTTAACTAAATTTTGCCCGCTAGCTGAATTCTTTAGTGTTTTTAAAATACTTTTTTTATTATAAGAATAAAAATCACAAGCCACCTTAGCAGTATCACTTAGTTTTATTTGATTATTAGCAGATAATTGAGCTATTGCTTTCCCAGCAGTAATAAAATCATCTAGAGCAAACTGCCCTCCTCTTCCAGCACAACAAAAAACAATTTCATCTTTTTTTTGTAACCAGTCAATAACTGCTTTCATATTCAATAAAGAAAGAATTATAACTTCTTGAGCTTTCTGTAACCTAGTAAAACATTTAGTTCCATTAGTAGTAGTTAAGATAAGCTTTTTTCTTACACTACTTTTTATATAATCACAAGGCGAGTTCCCAAAATCAAATCCTTTAATCTTAACTCCATTTCTCTCTCCTGCTATAAAATGTTTTTCTTTTAAACTAGCAGATAACTCTTTCGCTTCTTCAATACTAACTACAGGTAGTATTTGCTTATAACCATTAGCCAAAGAAGTTATCATCGTACTAGTAGCCCTTAATACATCAATTACTACCGCTACTTTACCTATTATTTCTTCTGCAACAATTTCATCTGCAGAAAGTATCACATCTAATTTCACTATATCACACTCCAAATCATCTTAATTATAAATCAATTTCTATAAATAATCCGTCATCTACATCATCATTTAAGATAGTCTTAAATGTATCACCTCGTAATCCATTTCGCAATGATTCTAGCGCTAAAATTTCTCTAGGATCTATATTACCTAAATTAACATTATTACCTAACAATCTAATAAAATACACTTGCTGTTTCTTTAAAGGCGTCTCCCAAATAATATCATTATGATTAGGAGCTTCTAATAATATTTTTTTTAGCATAAATTGATCTGCCTGACCCTGTTGATCATAAATTGATACTCCAGTTCCAGACTCTCTAGCTTCAACTATTATTTTATCAGCTCCATCAATTACATCCTTTTTTAGTTGTTTAATCATTTGATTAACTTTAAATTCTTTGTTTTTATCCTTCTTACCAATCTCAGTCAGTACTTTAAATCCTAAACTCTTAGCCTGTTTAATAATATTAGACCTTAAACTAATAGGCAACGAAAGGGTACCATCAGAAACCTCAACTGCTGTAAACCCTAATTCTTTAGCCTCGTTTAAATATTCACTAGTTTTATTTTGATTAATAGCTATCTCTAAAAAAGTTCCCCCAGGATAAATATCAATCTCATATGATTTAATTAACTTAATTTTTTTCTTTAGTATTTCTCTAGGATATAAAGCAGAAGTTCCAAAACTTAATTTCCAAAAATCAATATAAGAAGTAGCTAATTCAAGCAAATCTTTAGTCTCTCTTATACCTAAGCCTTTATCAATAATCATAGTTAACCCTTGAGTTCTAGGCTTCTCTTCTCTTGCTACTAGTGGAAATTCAAAATCAAAATTCCAACCTCTTTTATAATCAACCACCCAACCACTCCTTACTTATAACTTTATGCCTACAAAAATTAATATTACTCCTAACACAATTACTCCCATCTGTAATAAAGATAATTCATCAGCAAGACCTATTAGTCCTACACTAGTAGCTAATACCATTACTAATGGGCCAACTAAAGCCAAGAAAGAGTTGATTTCAAAAGCAACAATTCTTGAGTTAAACTTAAAGATTAAACAAGCTGCTAATAACTCAATCATCCCAGAGATTAATCTAATAGCTGACATACTAAGTACAATTTTATCTTTAATTCCAAACATCTTTATCCCCACTTTACAGTTTAAACTAGCAAAAATTAGATAATGAATTTTAACAAGTGGCTTTCAATCACCTACTCACTTTATTTATACTTAACTATAATCCAAAAAATAACTGCTTTTTTAATTATTATTTGGTATATAATGAAAAAAGACACCATAACTGGTGTCTTAGAATTATTATTTTTTAATATTATGCCCTACAAAGTATTTATTATATCCTTCTATACAATACCTAACTCCAGACAGAAGGGCCAATCCAATTGCTATAAAAGCTGCTGGCTGTAGAAAGGATAGATCCCAGATATAAGAAACAGCTGTTATGTAAAGTAAAAAGGTAGCACCTTTACCAGTATTACTAGGACTTATGATATCTTTACTGCGATAGTACATATACATAGATCCACATAAAACAACTAATTCTCTAACTAAAATAAATACTATTAAAATAAATGGAATAAATCCGTCAATTGCTAAAGCGGTAAAAACAATAATAAAAGTTAATTTATCAGCTAATGGATCTAATATCTTACCTAAAGAAGTTATTTGATCAAATTTACGAGCAATATAACCATCAAATAAATCAGTTAAAGCAGATAACGTAAAGATAATTGCTGCAATTAAATAATGATTAGAAAAATCGTAAAAAAAGAAAAATAAAAAAAACGGGAGAAGTAAGATACGAATCAACGTTAAACAATTAGCCACAGTCATTTCTATTTCCCCCCAACATTTAATCACTTTGCTCGCCTTCTATTTTTAGGCTTCCGCCTTCAAGCTTACTGTTAAGTATTTTTAGCCTTTGGTTAAGTTCCATTTTTAAATCAAGTGAATTATAACATCCAGGGCAAACTAATTGCTTATTAATTGCATAATCATATTCTTCAGTCCCGTATGAAGGTTGAAAATCATAATTTTTACGAAATACAGAATTAATTTCTTCTCCACATTTGTTACAAATAACTTGTACTTTTAACATTTTCTTTTTTTTATTTAAGCCAAATATCTTTTTTATTTTAGCTAATAAGCCCATTATATCCCCTCACTTAACTTAATTAATAATTAATACTAAATCTAAAATAATCTCCTTCTGGTTCTACCCATTCTACACTAACATCCTCTACTTCAGATCTAGTTGTTCCTTCCTTTAAAAATTGAATAAACTTTTCTAAGTTCTCCTCTTCTCCTTGAGCTATTACTTCAATCTCGTTCCCATCGGAATTTCTCACATAACCTTTAATATTTAATTTAGTTGCCTGTTGTTGAGTCGAAGCTCTGTACCCAACACCTTGTAATCGACCTTCTATTACCGCTTTAATTGCTTTATTAGACATAAAATTCCTCCTCTGAATTTTTATTCTAAAACTATTATTTCCATAAATCATAATTTTAATAAGTACATACTCTTTCTTTTATATGCTTATCATGAATTTCAATAAAAAAACCAAAGCTCCTCTTTTCTAACTAGTAAAAAAACAGTTAATCTTCGTGCTACTTAAAGATTAACTGTTTTTAATGTAAACACTAGATAAATTACTTAAGTAATTTATCTAGTGTTTCATTTACCTTTTCAGGCTTAATTGGCTTAACAATAAAGTCCTTTGCTCCAGCTTCAATAGCCTCTAAAACCATAGGTTTTTGGCCCATAGCACTACAAACTATAATCTTAGCATCAGCATCATAATCAATAATCTCTTTAGTCGCTTCAATACCATCCATCCCCGGCATTGTAATATCCATAGTAACTAAATCAGGATTTAATTCTTTATATTTTTCAATAGCTTCTTCTCCATTAGCTGCCATCCCAACTACCTCGTAGCCATTTTCTTTTAATATTTTAGCCAGCATTGTTCGCATAAAATTAGCGTCATCTGTAATTAATATCTCCTTTGCCATATTTACCCCTCCAAAAACTTAAAAATTATGTATATAGATATAAGCATATCCTACAACATTTTATTATAGATAGTAACAAAATTCAAGAATTATAATTATCTTTATCTGCTATAATTTTATCCACTATAGATAAATAATCTACCAAAACTAAACCTTTACTACCTATTAAAAATTCTTTTTGGGCAATTTCTTGATACGGAATACTTTTTCTTCCTCCCTGTAACATCCCTTGCCAATAATCATCTAATAATTGAAAGGGGAGATAGTAAAGTTCATCTAATTTATTAAAATAAATAATTAGAAATCCAATCCCCCCATTATCATTCCATTGTTTTAAATACTTATGCTGATGTTGCTTAACATTACTTAAATCAAATCTTGTCTTTATACTAGTCTCTTTAGCATCAAAAGCAATTGAAACTCCATTATAAACTCCAATATAATCAACTGTAGACTTCTTTTTATAAAATCCATTAGTTATTTTACCTGTTCTAGAATTAATATTTAGTACTTTAACTGGAGTAGGTATCTTTTGAATTAACGCCCGCTGTTGAAAAGAATACTGTTGGTTAGATGTTTCAATCATATTTTCTAAGTTTTGGCCCCGATTAGCATAATTAATATTATAACCCATAAACTAAATCCTCCTAATTAAACTTCTTTAAATCAATTATTGTTAAATAACTATTAGTTTTATCTATTGCAGCAGTTATTAAATACAATCTTTTACTCTTTTTAGACAGCCCTAAATCATAGATGTAATTATTTAATTTTATCTTCTGGCTAAGCTTATCCTTTTTTAAATCAAAAATAGTGATTTTTTTAGAATCATAACCTACAAATAATGAATTCCCTTTAATTAATAAATCCCTAGGGTACGAATTAACAACAAATCCTTGTTGTTCTATTATTTTATCATCTGAATTTATCAGATATGACTGGATAATTCTATTACCTATACTTCCTAGATATATATAATATTGACTACCTGCTATAGAAACTGCTATATCTTTTATAGGCCCTATATCTAATTTCTTAATTGGCTTACTTAAATTCTTTAAATTATAAAATAAAGTTGGCCCAAATACCATATCAGCTATTAAATACTCATTATTAATCACTCTTATTCTTCTTGCTTTTATCCGTTTGCCTTTAAACTTTATAGAAAAATTATTTTTAATCTTACCCTTCTTAATAGCAAACCTAATTAACTTTCTTTTACTCTTAGGTAATAAGTATAAATAATCACCACTACTAGTGATATCTTTCATCCTAATATTTAACTTATATTTCTTTTTCTCTAATGACTCTAAATCAATCCTAACAATAGAATTTCCTCTTAAACTTAAGACAAACAAATATTTATTTTCTAAAGCAAGTACTGCCTCTTTAGGGTATATCCCTAAATTTATTTGTTTGACTATTTTACCATTATTATTTAAAACTAAAATCTGGCGTTTATCCCTAACTGTAATATAAGACTTAAGATGAATATCATCAACTACAATTTGAGAAATCTCCTCTTTAATCCGCTGTTTTCTAACTCCTTGTGGCAATCCCCTAATCATTTCTTCATTACTAGCTGATAGGTAGCCACTATGATTAATCACCATAATTTGATAACTATAAACTTGATTGGGCTCAATATTATCATCTGTATAATAATCTTGAGCTTGATTAGTTATATTAGCTATAACTTGTGCCTGATCATCTATATAAAAATTATTACTTCTTAGTATTTTATAACTATAAAAATCTGTTCCTTTATAAGCTGACCAGTCTAATTTAACTCCTGATTTTAAAGAATTAATAACTACTTTATTTAATTTTACTCGCTTAGGATAATTTCCCTTTACTACAAAAGGAAACTTAAATGTTGTTGCTACTTGATTTTCTTTCTTAATTACTAATTTTAAACTATAATCACCTGGTAATTTAGGAGTTATGTAAGTAACCTCTTGCTTACCTTGGGTTAAAAATCTACCTCCTGTTGCTTTCCAATAATAAGTTAAGTCTTGATTTAATTCTTTATCTAATTCTATTTTAAGCTTTACTCTATCATTTCCCAATAAATAACCCGTTTGATGATAAAATTTTGAATCAATTTGTAAATCTTTAATTACTACCGCATCATTACAGCCTGTTAATAATAAACTACATATAAATAATATCATCCATACTAATAAACCTTTTTTCTTAACCAACATCTTGATTACTACTCCTTTATTCTTTAGTTTTTTGATTGATAAACACTTTCAGGATCAATATGTACCATTACTTCTTCTACTTTAGGATATAAATTCTTAATCCTTTTTTTTACTTCTACAGCAATTTTGTGTCCCTCCACAACAGTTAGTTCATTATTAACTACAACATTTAAATCAACATATAAATAAGGACCATATGTTCTTAATTTAATATCTCCTACTGTAATAACCCTTTCTAAACTATTAACTTGGTCAACAATCCCACTCATCTTATCTTGATTAGGAATAGCATCCATTAATTCATCAATTGCATCTTGTAATATTTCTACTCCAACCTTAGCAATAAATAAGGCTACTATTAAACCAGCAATTGGGTCTAATATTGGGAAGCCAAGCTTGGCCCCTCCTGCCCCAATTAAAGCTGCTATTGAAGAGAAAGCATCTGAACGATGATGATGAGCATCAGCTATTAGACCTTTACTATTAATTTTTTCTCCTATATGTATTGTATATTGGTATAATAATTCCTTAGCTATAATTGAAATAAAAGCTACCCATAAAACTAAACTACCTGGTTTTGCTTTGGCCCCCTCTAAAATACTGGTTATGGTACTTTTTATTAGTAATAAACTAGTTCCCACCAAAATTAATCCTAATAATTTGGTAGCAATAGCTTCTGCTTTACCATGGCCATAAGGATGTTCTTTATCTGGTGGTACTTGAGAAACTTTAATACTCATCAATACAATCATTGTAGAAATAACATCTGATACTGAGTGAAATCCATCAGCTACTAAAGCCTGACTTGCAAACATAAATCCAACTATAATTTTTATAACAGAAAGTATTATATTGACTATTAAACTAACTAAGCTAACTTTCCGTCCAGCTTGATACCTACTTTCAGTTCCCATTATTTCACCTCTTAATTTTTATCCTATCTAAACTAATTATATCTAATTTAGATTATCTTTTCAAAATATATTCCATTTTAGAGTTGATTATAAGTATGATAAACTATATATAAAATACAAGGAGGAGATAACTATGATAGATAACCAAAGTCTAAAAGTAAAATTACAAACAATACAAAACCTTGAAGTTAGATTCAATTATTCACTTAAAGAACATACAACATTTAAAGTAGGTGGGCCAACTGATATTTTTGCTACTCCTTTTAGTCTTAATGCACTAAAAAAGCTACTTAAAGCCACAAAAAACCAAGACTTAGATAGATTTATACTAGGAGAGGGAAGTAATATAATTGTTGCTGACAAAGGAGTCTCAGGATTAGTCATTAATATGACCGAATTAAATAAAATTAAAGTTAAAGACACAGACTTGATTGCTCAAACCGGGGCTACTCTAACTGCCTTAGCAGATAAAGCCTTAGCAGCTGGATTAACTGGAGTAGAATTTGCTACTGGCATTCCTGGTAGTTTAGGAGGAGCACTATATATGAATGCTGGTGCCTATGGAGGAGAAATAAAAGATGTAGTAACAAAAGTTCTCTGTTTAAATGAAACTGGAGAGGAAATTATGCTTTCCAAGGAAGAGGTGGATTTATCTTATCGCCATAGTATCTTTCAAGAAAAAGATTTAATTGCTTTTGAAGCCCACATTGAACTAGACAAAGGTGATGAAAGGCAGATTAAAGAAAAAATGGATGATTTGAACCAAAAAAGATGGGCCAAACAACCTATGGAAATGCCAAGTGCAGGTAGTATTTTTAAACGCCCTGTAGATCACTATGCAGGAGCCTTAATTGAAGCAGCAGGACTTAAAGGTACTAAAGTTGGTGATGCACAAGTATCTACCAAACACGCTGGATTTATTGTTAACCTAGGTTCAGCTACTGCCCAGGATATTAAAAGACTCATCAAAAAAGTACAACACAAAGTCTATCAAAAAAGCGGTATTAAGCTAGAAATAGAGCCTAAATTCATTGGTGATTTCACAGATTAAAAGAGCCAATCCAGTTTGGCTCTTTTTATAATTTAATTACTATTCCATTACAGCATCAATACTATCATACTTTAAGTCATTTTTTCTAAAGTAACTAATAACTTGCCAGTACATCTTTAACCGAGCCCAAAATCCTTTTACTAATCCAATTTTCTCTTCTTTAGTTGTATGAGTCAAACCTTTTAAACAAACCTTTTTAACTTTAAGCTTTTCTTCTACTGCCTTTTTAGTTAATGACAGTTCAGCTCCATATTTAGACTCAGTAAGATCAGTACAAGATTCAATTACTTCTCTTTTAGCTGCTCTTTGTCCTGTCAACCATGGTGTGATCTTATGATGCATATCTGTACTATCCCTTCCTGCTTGAAAGACACCACAAGTCATATCCATATTATCTTCTATAATTGGATTAACTAAGCTTTCAATATGTTCAACCTTTAAATTGACCAAGTCAGCATCTAAAAATACTATTATCTCTGAATCAGTATTTTCTACCCCATATTGCATTGCTGCTCCTTTACCTTGATTAATAGGTAAAGCTACTGTTTGTACATTACATTCTAAAGCAACTTGGACAGTATTATCGGTAGAACCATCACTAACTACTACTATCTCTGATAAAACATCTGACCTTTGAGCGGTTCTAATTACATTTTCAATTCTTTCTTCTTCATTATATGCTGGAATAACTAACGCAACATTCATTCTTTAACCTCCTACTTATAATCATTCCCCTGCTACTAACAGGGGAAATAAACCATATTTTATTATTTTGATGGCATTTCTTTAAGAGTAACTGTTACTGGAGTTAATCCTCCATTATTATCCATGACTAATAACTTTAATTTATCACCAATCTCCTGTTTTTTAATAATTCTCTTTAACTCTTCCATGCCCTCTATTTTTTCACGATTCACTTCAATAATAATATCTCCTTGGGATAAACCAGCTTTACTAGCTGGACTATCAGTAACAGATTGAATAATTAATACTCCTTTAGCCACTGGTAAACCATAATAGTTTTTAAGTTTCTCAGTTATATCAGTACCATAGATACCTAACCAAGGTCGTTTTACCTTTCCATACTTAATTAAATCGCTAACTATCTTTTTAGCTTTATTAATTGGAATAGCAAACCCAATTCCTTGAGCACTACCACCTATAATAGCAGTATTAATACCTATTACTTCACCTTGACTATTTAATAATGGACCTCCACTATTGCCTGGATTAATAGATGCATCAGTTTGAATTAAATTTTCCAAAATTCCATTCTTAGTTCTAATTGTCCTATTTACAGCACTAATTACTCCAGTAGTTACCGTATTTCTAAACTTAACATCATAAGGACTACCAATAGCAATTGCTAACTGACCAACATCTATTTGCTTTGAATTCCCTAGTGGTGCCACCGGTAAATCTTTAGCATCAACTTTAATAACAGCTAAATCACTTCTAGGATCATTACCAACTAATTTAGCTTGCAACTCTCTTCCATCTGATAGGATAACTTTTATTGCTTCAGCCCCAGCAACTACATGGTTATTTGTTAAAATATAACCTTTCTTATCAAAAATAACTCCTGAACCAAGTCCCTTTACTTGTCTAGGAACAGGATTTAAGAAAAAATCACGACTAACTTTGACCTTTTTGGTGATAATACTAACTACTGCTGGGCCAACTTCATCAACTACTTTTGTGATTGCTTGTTCTTGAGGAATAACAATTTTTTTACTTTCTTTTTTCTGTTCTACATGCTTATCGTCTCCCCAAAAAGCTTGAGCACTAGGATTAACAAATAAAACACTTCCTACCAAAATCCCTACTAATACTAAACAACCATATAACATAAAATTATTTTTTCTCATCAGTTATCCCTCCCTCTTGTAAGTTAAACTAGCTCTCTTATACTCACTCATTCTTAGAATTTGAGTTTTTAATAAACATTTTTCCATTAGACAAATAGATATTAATTGAAGATAAATAAATATTTGGAATATCTTTGATAAACTATACCTAAAAGAGAATTTAGCATTTTTAAATATGGTCGCCAAATTAGATCTCCACAAATACCATGGCAGTTTAACCTCCCATATCTCGCAGGGTCTACGCCCCTAAATTCCTTCGTTCTACCTGTCCATGGGTGGAGGCTGGATATGCTCCTTAACTGGGTCATGCCCTTATGGAAAAATTCTTTCCAGCTTCTCCTGGCTTCGTTTATTAAAGTACAATTCCTATAATGAATAAAGCTAAAAGAACCAATATATAAATTTGATTTACTTACCTTTAAGCAGCATTCTTCACATTAGGTCTTTTAATATCATTCAACATCTTTTTCCCATCGTATTCTACTTGCTTTCTACCTAATGTAAAAAGAACTCGGATTAATTTACAACACAAAACTATCAGAGATTGTTTTTTCTTAAGCGGGTTTTCACGACGAGTAGTATAATATTTATGCAATTGTCTAAATTCATCATTCTGTGCCACCAGAGGCATTGCTACCCTATACAATAAAGCTCTTAATTTGGGACGTCCTCGCTTTGTTATTTTGGTTTCCCCCTTATGCTTACCTGAGCTATTTTCTTTTAAGTTTAAACCCGCCAAACTTATAATTTGCTTTGGATGTTCATAATCCCACAAATCACCTACTTCTGAGATGAAACCTGCTATTGTTTTAACTCCTACTCCATCTACTGTCAGCATTTTTTCAACCCCAGGTATCTTTTCTAACAACTTTTCTACTTTCTCCATTAAAACTTCTAACTCTTCGTTTATAAAACAATATTGTTTTATATGATAGCTAATCTCTTCTTTCCCCATCTTAAATCCTTCGGTTACACCTATTGACCTCACAGCTGCCTTTTTTAACTTCTTAGCTCTCTTTATTCCCACACCTCTTTTAATACCTTCTTCTCGCCATTTAGCTACTATTTCTTCTGCTTCCATCTTAGCTATCTGATCTGGATAAGGAAAATATTTTAAAGTAGCTAACGCTGCTTTTCCAGTCCAATCTTTAAATACTTCATTAAATTCTGGAAAATATATATCTAACCAACGCATTACTCTGTTTTTCACTCTGGTTAAATCTTGCGTTAGCTTTTCTTTATGCGTCATAGCTACTCTCATTTCCGCATAAATTCCTTCAGGAATATTTGGTTCAGAAAAGCGACCATCTTTAACCAATTGAGCTATTACTTTGGCATCTTTAACATCATTCTTTGTTGGATTATTATCATCTAACTCTTTCGATTTCTTTACATGATGAGGATTTACTAGTACTAGTTTTATTTCTTCTTCTGTGATGAATTGAGCTATATTTAGCCAATAATGACCTGTTGGCTCCATTCCTATAACTACTTCTTCTTTCTCATTTTCTATTTTAACTTTCTTAATCCAATTTAAAAGTCTTTCTAAACCATTCTGAGTATTCTTAAATTTTAATGGTTTATCATATTCAATCCCCCGATAGTTTTGGGCTCTCGCTACATGTTGCTTCTTGGCAATATCAATTCCAATTACTAAAGTTGTCGATTTAATTTGCTTAATCTTCTTATTTTGGGTATAATTCATTTGTCGGCCTCCTTGGTATTTGGTGTCTGCAACCAAAATTATACCAAGGAGTTCTTTTTTTGTCGAATGTCATATTTAAACCTAACAGGAATGCTCCTTATTTGTATAACAGTATAACAACCTTTTTTTACGAAAGTATGACGAAGTTAAATTAATTTGTATTTTAGTAGTTATTCTTAAGCTCTAGGAAGGCTAAAACCAAATCTTGAACCTACTCCTTCTTTACTATCGACCCAGACTTGACCGTCATGTCTATCAATTATCTCCTTGACAATAGCCAACCCTAATCCTGTACCCCCTTTACTTGTAGTTCGCGCCTTATCTACTTTATGAAACCTATTCCAAATATCATTTAATTCTTCCTTAGGGATTCCAGGACCTGTATCTTCTACTAATATTTTTACTCTATTAGGTTCAACTAAAAAGTCTATCTTTATTCGTTCCCCTTGAGGGGTAAAATCAATAGCATTACTAAGCAAATTAATTAATACTTGTTCAATTCGATCCCGATCAGCCAAAACTAAAGGAATCTCTTGAGACGTATTAAGGTTAATTGTTAGATTCTTTTTGGCTAAATTTAACTCTAAGTTTTTAATAACTCCTTTAATTATTTCCTTCATATTCAAGGGTTCCTGTTCTAACCTAATTTGTCCCAGTTCAAGTCGTGATAAATCTAATAAATCATTAACTAATCTAATTAATCTCTTAACCTCTTCTGAAATAATAGCATAGTATTCTTGCTGGTCTGCTTTACTTTCATAAACCCCATTCTTTAAAGCTTTAATAAATCCATGAATTGAAGTTAGAGGAGTACGTAATTCATGAGAAACATCTGCTACAAATCTTCGCTGTAGCCTCTCCTTTTTTTGTAAAGAATCAATAGTCTTTTCTAGTTTATCAGCTAAATAATTAAATGAAGATGCTAGTTGACCTATTTCATCATTAGAATTAATCTCTACCCGGTTAGAAAAATTACCATGGGCCATACTAACAGCTATTTTTTTCATTACCTTTAAAGGATGAGAAAATCGCTTTGATAAGGTAAAACTTAAAATAAAAGCTAGAGTAATAGCCAATAAGGCAGCATAAAACAATAACCATTGCAAATCTTTTAGAGTAGAAGACAGACCTGCTAACGGAGAATAGACACAGACTGCTCCAATTACTCTTTCTTCAAAAACTATTGGTACAGCAGTAAATAATACAGGTTCCTCAAAATAGCGAGCAAACCCACGTTTACTAATGATTTTACCTCTAAATGCCTGTTCTATCTCCTTCTTATTTAAACGAATACCTTGAAATTCTTTTTCTTGGGTAGTAGCAAGCACTAATCCCTTGGAATTAACAATCCAGACCTCTCCTTCAAAAAAGCGTTGTGAATTACGTAAAAAAGATATTGTTTCCTTATAATTACCTTTATAAAGAGAACCTTGTACTAAAGTTGCTATTTTTTTACCCTGCTCAATAAATTTCTCTTCAGTATCATTATAGTAATAATTTTGAAAGAGATAAGCAAGGGCCAATCCTAAAATAAAAAGAGTTACCAAAATAATTACTACAAATCTAATAAGTAATTTTCTTGAGATAGTATTAAACTTCAGTAACTTCAAATTTATAACCTACTCCCCAAACAGTATGAAAATAATTATAATCTTTTACTTGACTTTCAATCTTATTCCGTAGTCTTTTAATGTGCGTATCGACAGTTCTAATATCTCCGATAAAATCAAAGCCCCATACCTTATCTAATAACTGTTCTCTACTAAAAACCTGCTTTTCATTTCTAACTAAAAAGTATAATAAATCATATTCTTTAGGAGCTAAATCAAGAGTTTGGCCCTTAAGATTGACTTGTCTTTTTTGGTGGTCAACCCTTAAGTTAGGAAAAGTCAAAACCTCTTCTTCTTGACTAATCTTCGTCCTTCGTAAAATAACTTTAACTCTGGCTACTAATTCATCAGGATCAAAAGGTTTTGTCACATAATCATCAGCACCAATCTCTAATCCTTTTAACTTATCATCTTTTTCTCCTTTTGCCGTCAACATTAAAATTGGAACATTAGAGTCTTCACGAATCTCTTGGCAAACTTCCCAACCATCTACTTGTGGTAACATAATATCTAAAACTACTAACTGAGGATTATATTCATAGTATTTATCAATTGCTTCTTGACCATCCATAGCTGTAATTACTTGATAATCTTCCTTCTGTAAATAAATCTCAATTAACTTGCAAATATTTTTATCATCATCAACTACTAAAATTTTAGCTGGCATAAGTATTCCTCCTAATTGTTTCCGTAAATTTTCAATACTAATTATATCACCTTAATTATAATTCGCAAAGTTTAATTACTTCCTCCAAAAGCCAGATAATAAAAAGACTAATACTGTATAAATTTCTAGTCTTCCTAAAATCATACAGAAACTGAGTAATAATTTACCCGTAATTGGTAAAGGAACGTACGTATTTAGCGGGCCAATTAACCCTAAACCAGGCCCTATATTCCCCAAAGTAGCTGCTACAGCAGAAATAGAACTAACTAAATCAATTCCAAAAGAAGTTAAGGTTACTGTTGATATCACAAAAACAATAATATAGAGAAAGAAAAAACCTAAAATACTAGTTGAAACTTCATCTGATACAGCTCTATTACCTATTTTTAATGAAGTAACTGCTCGGGGATGAATTAATTTATGTAACTCCTGAAATCCTTTTTTCATTAAAGCATAAATTCTAATCACCTTAATCCCACCAGCTGTAGAACCTGCACATCCTCCAATAAACATTAAAATCAATAAAATTCCTCGGGAAAAGGGAGGCCAAATGTCATAATCAACCGTAGCAAAACCAGCTGTACTAATAATTGAAGTTACTTGAAAAGAAGCATATCTTAATGCTTCAGTAAAACTATTATAAACTTGAAATCTTAGATTAATAGTAATTAAAATAATAGAACTTGCAACAATTAGGGCATAAAATCTAAACTCCTTATCCTTAAATAATGATTTAATATTTCCTTTTAGACATTGGTAATGTAAAGTTAAGTTAATCCCCCCTAAAAACATAAAAAAAGACATAATTGCATCTATTACCACACTATCATATGCTCTAACACTTAAAGTTCGAGAAGAGAAACCACCAGTTGAGATAGTACCAAAAGAATGAATTACAGCATCAAATAAAGGTATATCATTAAAATATAAAATTATTGTCTGTAAACAAGTTAAAATTATATAAATTACCCAAATAGTCTTAGCTGTTTCTCTAATTCTAGGTTTTAAACGATCATGAACTGGGCCTGGAACTTCAGCTTTAAATAACTGCATTGAACCTGCTAATTCAGGTAAAATAACAATCGACATTACTATAATCCCCATCCCACCTAACCAGTGCATTAAACTGCGCCAAAATAAAATAGTATGTGATAAACTCTCTAAAGACATAATAACTGTAGCTCCAGTAGTAGTAAATCCACTTACACTCTCAAAGAAAGCATTGACAAAACTATCAAATGTCCCAGCTAACATTAAAGGTAAAGCCCCAAAAATCGGAATAATCAACCAGCCTAAAGTTACAATTGCAAATCCTTCTCTATGTCTAATCCCTTCTTTCTCAGTTGCAAATTTTCTTAATAACTGTCCACAAATAATAGTAAATCCCATAGAAACAATAAAAGCTATACCATCTATTTCTCGATAATATAAAGATACTAGTATTGGCAATAACATACTAGCCCCTACAAAAACTAATAATATTCCTATCATTCCCAAAACCATTCTTAATCTCATATCACATCCCCCTAGTTAAAATAACTTTTAATATCACGTTTAGTAAGCAAAGAAAAGATAAGTAATTCATCTCCTCTTTCTAATCTGGTATTACCATCTGGAATTATCACCTGCTTATTTCGATAGACCAGTCCAATCAATAAATCAGTAGGTAAATTTAATTGAGCCAACTTGTTTCTTTTTTTATTCTTAACCTGAGCAAACTTAACTTGCCCAGCTAGAATAGTATTTTCGCTAACTTGTCCCTGATGTAAGTAATCTAAAATGGTATCAATAGCTAATAAGGAAGGACTAATAATATGGTCTACTGCTATTAAATCACTTAAAGAATTATAATTAATATCTGATACAACACTGATAGCATATTTAACCCCTAATTTATTAGCTATATTAGCTAATAATAAGTTAGCTTCATCATTATTAGTGCCAGCTATAAAAGCATCTGCATTAGCAACCCCCTCTTCTTTTAATAATCTTAAATCTGTTCCTTTACCCTCTAAGACTAAAACATCATTTAATTCATCAACAATCTGTTCGCACTTAGTTTTACTCTCTTCGATTAAAGTTACTACAAAATCCTGGGCACATGCTTTAGCTAATTGATAATTTATTCTACCTCCCCCTACTAATACCATTTTATTTTTAGTTTTGGTACTATAGTTTATCAACTCCCCTAACTTTCCTTTAAAACTTTGCTTAAAGATAATAAATAAGGTATCCCCGGGATATAACTTATCATTTCCATGCGGAATCAAAGCTCTACCTTGACGTAATACAGCCAATAGCAATGAATCCTCTGGTAAATCTAATTCCTTAACAGTCTGATAAGCAAAATCTCCTTGATGAGAAATTTTCAATTTAGAGACTTTAACTTTCCCTCCTAATAACTTACTTAATTGTGAACCGACTCCTGGTTTGACTAAACCTTTAATCCGGTTTATAGTCATTGTAAAAGGATTAAGAACTAAATTAAGCTTCAAACTCTCAATTTGTAGCTTAGAATCAAATAATCTTTGATCTTTAATCTGAACAATCACTTGTTCTACTCCTAAATTACGTCCATAAATCCCCGCCAACAGATTATATTGATCATCAGTAGTAATAGCAATTAATAAATCAGTATCTTCAACTCCTGCCTCCCTTAAAACACTCAGATCTGTTCCCTTTCCTTCTAAGACTAAACCATCAACTCGCTCTTGTATCTGTTTTATTCTTTTACTATCTTGCTCAATAATTACTATATTTTGTCCTAACTGAGTTAGATGTTCAGCTAATTGAATACTAACTTCATTTCCACCTACAATAATCGTCTGCTTAACTGACTTACCAAAACCTTTTTTAACCTTCTTAAACTTATTGATCATCTTTTTCATACTATCTAACCCCTTTTAATTGCTATTATCAATTTATGCAATAGTAAAAGAGAAAATAACAAAAAGAAAAAAAGCCAGGCGTAATCACCTGACTTGAAATTTATAATATTTATTCCTGCCACCTTAAAATCTTAACCTGCCATTGATTATTCTTTTTTTTTCTTTTTACTATAGCTTTAACTTCTTTCTTAAAATTATTACTACCTGAAAAAATTTTGGTAGTAATTAAAAAATAATGAGAAGTAACTGTAAAATATGGTTTTATCGCCTCAAGCTTTTTAACACTCATTATTCGCTGTAAATTATTTAAATTTTTTATTCCATTTTCTTGGCGATAATTTAATATCTTATTAATATAAAGATGACTTGAATCTAGGCCAACCCTTAGTTGCTGACTTAAAATTGCAGATAAAAGCTCTTGCCTAGCTATATTAATATTTATTCTTCCTTTAGTCGTAATATAAGGTTCTATTTTTTCTACAGTACTTGCAGCTAATCCTTTTAAATATAACTTATCTAATTTATCAATATTTCTAAACATATTATTTTGCTTACGCTGCTTACGTAAATAATCAATAACTAATCCAGTTTGGAACTCATTTATCTGCAAAGATAACATAAGTTGTTTTAAGCTCTCTAATCGATCAGTATTTAAATTAAATTTACCATAGGTAGTAAGAAACTTTTCAGCTTGATCATAATCTTTACCAAATGAATCCTTCATTAAAACTAAGTCAGAAATTAATCCTTGCTTTAATCTTTTTTCTAATTCTCGGTTCCACCAACCAAAACTATAAAATAACTGATAAGAATTATAATTAATATTAAATTTACTTCCTATATCCTTTATTCTTACTTTATATTTTAAATTATTTAGTTCTCCCTCAATTACTTTAGTCCATTGGTCATTATTAGTATCATAATCCGTCTTATCCTTTTTTAATTGGTTAATGCCTAGCATCACACCTGATACAGCTACTTGATCTGTTCTTTTTTGTTGTAGATTATTACTAACTAACATAGTATTCAAACTAACCTCATCCACCAAACTAGTCAAAATAATACTTAAAATAACTATTGTCCATAAAACAATTATTAAAGCATAACCTTGATTCTTATTAGTAAAACTCATTTTTTCTCCTTATTACTTTATTATCTATTAAAATATTTATTATTTAATTTATTATTTTCTTGATTAATAGTTAAGTTCCTCTTTATAAAGATAATTTTAAGCTTTATTCATTATTTTTATAAAGATTTCATTTAATATCCTTATAAATATTTTATTTGCCATACTTTTCTTTTAAATAATAAGGCGCAACTATAGAAGTAAAAGAAATATAAATCCCAATTCCTAAACCAAAAAGCCCTAAACTTATAAAAAACCAACAAGTTCTTCGAAAATTTTCCTTGCTAAATTCAAAAATAGCTCCTAATCTTAATATAGGATAAAGTACAGGTAGTGGAACAATAAATGATAATTTAATTGAACCTTCTATTTCAGCAAAAAAAGCAACTACTCTAACACTACCAGAATCTCTTGTTCCCATCACTGCTGATGTTTCTGCTTCTACAGTAGCACCCTTCAATCCTAGGCTGAAATTATCACTTTCATATTTTACTTTGGCAATACTTGTATCTAAATTTGCACCTAAATCTGGTACGTTATCTTTCACTCCATCTTGAGTTACTTGAAAATCAAAGACTTCTTCAGTTATATTATTATGCTTACTACCAAACCCAGTATCAATTAAAACATCGTTATTATTAATTTTAGTATATTTCTTCATATTCTGTAATGAGTTATTAAAACTCTTCTTGGCTTTTTTTATTGATTTAGGAATATTATCTATTGACTTTTCTACTGATTTTTTAAGCTTATTATTTTTGCTATTTTGATCATCTGTTATCTTTACAAATCTCAGATCTAATACTATATTTTCCTCCATTTGTAGATCTAACGGATCAATATAATTAATCGAATTAGCATTAACGTAAACATACCAATTAGTCCCGTCCTTGACTGGGTCAACTGTAATCCATCTCATACTCTGTGAATTATAGTGTCTGTAAGCAAAGTTCCAGGTTCCTAACTGATTACTATATCTCTGGCCAGTAAACCCAAATACATTCTGATTATGAGCACTGTGTTCAAACCAGCCATTATATGGATCACCATAAGCATCGTATTCATAACGTTCAACAGCCTGTCCATTTCGTCCACTAGTCATTGTTACAGATCCTAGTGCATCCTTGTGATAAAAGTTCAATCCCTTATTAGGATGCTTCGGCCACCAGCCACCGCTTACCTTTGGCTTTTTGAAGTAATTCATTGCAATTAGTTTACCTTCTGCATAATAATATTCACTAATCTTATTCATTTTTCCTGCATTTATGCGATTGTTTCCATTATTTCCTTTTCTTTTAACTTTCATTTCATAGCCTTCAATAATGTTATGGCTCTTTCCATCATACATATACCGCTGGGTTTCTTGCCAAGCCCCTTGTAGAGGATCTACTGTTTTTTCTATCTTTCTGCCTAAAGCATCATACTTATATCTGACTTCTCCTTTAAATGGTCGACCACTGTTAAAGAAGTGAGGGTAGTTGCTATTATTTCTAGCTCTGACTAATCGATTATTATAGTTATATTCATACTCTGCTGATAAGTCTCCTAGCTGTTCCTTAATTAAGTTACCATTATCATCATAGTCATATTTTCTCTGATCGGCTTGGACTAACTGGTTGCTTTGGTTATACTCATAGGTACCTATTTTGATCTAATATAAAATAGGACCAACAGTAATTAGGATACCTCCACTTTTTCTTTTTAGCTTCGACCGTAAAGATATATTCATCATCTAAAATTAATAAATCAGTAGAAATTAGGTCTGGCAAGTCAAGTAATTTTGTGATATTATAAGTTTGCATTTGCTTGGATTCCTTTCTTTTAATTATTGTAGTTGACTACTTAAATAATTAGAGAAATGATAGCAAATGCATTTTTATTTTTTAAATTTACATATTTTTCTTCACAACATTAGTCAGAGACCCATAATTTTTAGCTATATTTTTTATAAGATTTGATATCTAAAAATAAACCAAAAAAATAAACCCCTAATAAAATAAACAATGGAATAAATTCAGATACTTCAAATTTTCTCAAAATAATACATTTCATAATTATTTTAGGGAAAATTATAAATAACATTATTATCCAAAATATCATAAAATATTTTGCTTTTTTTATTTCATCTATCTTTCTAACTTTTAATAACCACAACCATCCAATTAAATTTAAAATGGTTATGAAAATTAATAAATTATTCTTTAAATTTACATAAAATAAAAATAATTGACTAATAATAATCAGCAAAGTTATTATTAAATGTTTTTTAAACCAATTAATGTTCATGAGAATCCTCCTTAAATTATATACAAGGATGCATTTTTTAAATACATCCTTGCTTTTATCAAGCTTTTTTAATTTTTAATAAAATTCTTTTTTAAATATCACTCTCGCCCTCTCCCTTTATATCTTCTTGTTTGTTTTTTCTAATATGTTTCTTTAATTTTTTCATTTCCTCTTTTGAAGACATAGCCAAATGTTTTTTAGCTGCCTTTTTCGCTTCTCTTTGTGGGGTTGTAAATTCGTTGACTGCATAACTAATTGTTCCTACTGTAACTCCTGTTCCTATAATTATTTTACTCCAGTTCGGACCATTACCGCCGCCATTACCATTATTAAAGAATTTTTTTAGTTTTCTCCCAAAATTCTTATCTAAACTAGTTAATGCGTCATTGTCTGGTAAAACTTCATCGAGAGCTACCTCATTATCTTTTTGTCTAGAAATATTTTGGATTGTTTTATTTTGCGAATTATTAGCTATTAAATATACACCATAACCAACTGTTACTACTGAAGCAATGGTTTCTCCTACAGGAGTCGGTTCAGCTAAAGCAACAGTCCACATTGTTCCAAAAGCTCCTGTAGCATTTCTTCCATCAGGATCTATATAATTTACTGGATCACTATAACAATACTGATACCAGTTAGTTCCATCCTTAACTGGATCCTTGGTTATCCAACGCATGCTGTTTGAATTATAGTGTCTGTAAGCAAAGTTCCAGGTTCCTAACTGATTACTATATCTCTGAGCAGTAAAGCCATAAGGATTTTGATTATGAGCACTGTGTTCAAACCAGCCATTATATGGATCTCCATAAGCATCATATTCATAACGCTCAACAGCCTGTCCGTTTCTTCCGGTAGTCATTGTTACTGAACCTAGGGCATCCTGGTGGTAGAAATTCAATCCCTTATTAGGATGTTTCGGCCACCAGCCGCCGCTTACCTTTGGCTTCTTGAAGTGATTCATTGCAATTAGTTTATCTTCTGCATAATAATATTCACTAATTTTATTCATTTTTCCTGCATTTATGCGATTGTTTCCATTATTTCCTTTTCTTTTAACTTTCATTTCATAGCCTTCAATAATGTTATGGCTCTTTCCATCGTACATATAGCGCTGGGTTTCTTGCCAAGCCCCTTGTAGAGGATCTACTGTTTTTTCTATCTTTCTGCCTAAAGCATCATACTTATATCTAACTTCCCCTTTAAACGGTCGCCCGCTGTTGAAGAAGTGAGGGTAGTTGCTGTTATTTCTAGCTCTGACTAATCTATTGTTATAATTGTATTCATATTCGGCTGATAAGTCTCCTAGCTGTTCCTTAATTAAGTTACCATTGGCATCATAGTCATATTTTCTCTGACCGGCTTGGACTAACTGGTTGCTTTGGTTATACTCATAGGTACCTATTTTGATCTAATATAAAATAGGACCAACAGTGAAGTTGGCCCTTGCATTGCTAATTTAAGTTTCCCTCTAATATTTCTTTAATTTTATTCTTTTTTAAATTTACTCCTTCCCAATTATATAAGTCTATAAACTCAGAATCATCATAATCAATTTCTTTATATATTTCTCTAGCCTCTTTATAATTTTCTTGTTTAAGTTCCCACATTATTTTCCAATAATATGTAGTTTTAGTTTTTGGAAATTTATTTTTCAGCTCACTAAAATAATCTTTAAATTCTTTTTTATCATTAAGTTGAAATTTAAAATAAAGAAGTGAATTATAAATTCCTAATAACTTTTGATTATTCCGATTTTCACACTTTTTCTCAAAAAAATTTTCTGCTTTTTTCTTAATATCAGTATTTATCTCATCTGACCAGTGATAAACTAAACAAAGGTCTGATCGTTCTTTTAGCCCTCTTAATAAATATTTTTTACCTTTTTTAAATTCCTTTACTCTAAAATGAAGTTCTGCTAAATAAAATAAAGAATCAATATATCTTTCATCACTTTTAGAGACTGTTTTTTTAAATTCTTTTGTATATTCAATAGATTTTTGATACTTTTTTTGAATACAAAATAATCTACTAATTTCCCATAAAGCAACTAAATAACCTTCTTCTTGAGTTTTATCAATCTCATCAAACTTTTCATCTAATGTGTTAAACCAATCATACCCTTTCAAATAATAATCTAATGCTGTTTCAATTTCTTCTATTTCATCATAAGCCTCTCCCAAAGCTACATAACAATAAGCTGAACTATTTTCTACTAATAAGCAAGTTTTCAATTCTTTTATTGCTTTTTTTACTTTTTCTTTCTCTAAATATATTGTTCCCTTATAATAATAAGTCTTAAAATTATCCGGATCAAAAATTTGAGCCTTATTTAAATATCTTAACGCTAATCCATATTTAGCCTCATTATAATAACCCACTCCCATTTTATAAATTCTTTCTGAATATTTATTTAATAAATTTATAATAAAATCTACAATTTTAAATCCTAAAATCCAGGAATTTATAAATACAATTATTATTAAAGTAACAATCTCTAATATATTTCCTAATCCAAATTTTACTCTAATAAAACTAGTAAACAATATTGATAATGAAATAGCCAGTCCTATGAAAAACTTTTCTACTAAATCATAAAGTAAATTATTAATACTTAATATCCCAAAACTACTACACCAAACGTATTTTAAAAAAGGAATTAAAATAAGAAAAATGAATGGATAAATGGGACCCCAAACTCTCGTTGTATACCATAAAAAAACTATTACAGCTAAACTAGACAAATAAGCAATTAAATTAATTATTAACTTTTTATACTTATGTTTCAAAATTTTCCTCCTTTTTTATAAAAATTATAATCCGGATATGCTAATAATTAGCATATCCGGTGGGAACAGAATTTAAATTTTTATTTATTAGAAGATGACTCATCTTTAATTTGAGATTGTTGCATTTGAGGATGAGTAACATGATTTTGAGGATCAGGTTTATTATTTAGCTTTTCTAATTCTTTTTGACCCTTTATACAACCTTTAGTACCAAGTGTAATACCAACCACAGTACTTGTTCCAATTGCAACAGTCTTTTTAGCAATTTCCTTTAAATTTGGTCCATCATTATTATTATTACCTGAACCTCCTCCCTTTTTAACATAATCAATCAAATTTTTAACCCCTTTTTCTTCACCCTGACCAGTAATTGTTCCATCTTCAGTCTTTCCTGGATTTACATTTTCTTTATCCGAAACATCTCTTAAATTATCTAAATTACTCTCTGGTAAAGGTTTATTCATTTTGTGTTTTTCATTTTCATCCAATCCTTTAGCTTTCTGCATTTGGGAACTATTAGCTATTGAATATACACCATAACCAACTGTTACTACTGAAGCAATGGTTTCTCCTACAGGAGTCGGTTCAGCTAAAGCAACAGTCCACATTGTTCCAAAAGCTCCTGTAGCACTTCTCCCATCAGGATCTACTAAATTAACCGGATCAGCATTAACGTAAACATACCAATTAGTCCCGTCTTTGACTGGGTCAACTGTCATCCATCTCATACTCTGTGAATTATAGTGTCTATAAGCAAAATTCCAGGTTCCTAACTGATTACTATATCTCTGACCAGTAAAGCCATAAGGGTTCTGATTGTGAGCACTGTGTTCAAACCAGCCATTATATGGATCTCCATAAGCATCGTATTCATAACGCTCAACAGCCTGTCCATTTCGTCCAGTAGTCATTGTTACAGAACTTAGTGCATCCTTGTGATAAAAGTTCAATCCCTTATTAGGATGCTTCGGCCACCAGCCACCGCTTACCTTTGGCTTTTTGAAGTAATTCATTGCAATTAGTTTACCTTCTGCATAATAATATTCACTAATTTTATTTATTTTTCCTGCATTTATGCAATTGTTTCCATTATTTCCTTTTCTTTTAACTTTCATTTCATAGCCTTCAATAATGTTGTGGCTCTTTCCATCGTACATATACCGCTGAGTTTCTTGCCAAGCCCCTTGTAGAGGATCTACTGTTTGTTCTATCTTTCTACCTAAAGCATCATACTTATATCTGACTTCACCTTTAAACGGTCGCCTGCTGTTGAAGAAGTGAGGGTAGTTACTGTTATTTCTAGCTCTGACTAATCGATTATTATAGTTGTACTCATACTCTGCTGATAAGTCTCCTAGCTGTTCCTTAATTAAGTTACCATTATCATCATAGTCATATTTTCTCTGACCGGCTTGGACTAACTGGTTACTTTAGTTATAGGCGTAGGTGATTTGGCCCCAGCCATTTTGTTTAACTACTACATTGCCTGCTGGGTCATAGCTGAATTCTTCTGTCCAGTAACCACTATTCAGTGGATCAATATTAAAAGAACCGCCTTTTGCAACCTTATCATATAAGCTATCAATTTTATTTTCTTGCTCCATACTGACATCTAATTCTGTTACAAATGGTAGTGCGTTTTCTCCTTAATCTAATCTTAAGGTTCCTTCTCCGCCGGAGCTGCTGCCTAGAGAGTCTAAATTATTTTCTAGTTGCTCTCGTAAATTACTTTCTTCACTCCATATCATATCATGATTAAAGTTCAACTGATAATCAGTCGGATCGCCAACTTTTGAAAGCAATCCAAAGTGATTTCTTTCCTTAAGGTCAGCTAATTTCTTCTTATCTCTAAATGGATACTTTACTTTCTTTAGTCGACCTACTGGATCATACTGATAAGCTTGTAATTCTCCACTTCCTTCTATTTGGAATTTCCGTTGGCCGTTATTATTATAAAAATATCTATAAGATTCAAAGAATTCTTAACCAATATTGTGTTCTGTCCAATGGACAATACATTTTACTTTAGTTCGAAGATATAATTGTATTTTATTCCATTTTATTACTATTTATTTTTTTCTACAATATCTCTTTATTATTTCTTAAATACACTTTAATTCTACGAATCATTGAATTCTTTTATAAAATCCACAATTTCTTTTGCATTTTTTATATCTTTTAAGAATAAGAATTCATTATTAATTGGAACTAAAAAATCAATTCCAAATATAATACGACTTGACTCCATAAAAGATAATTCATTTCCTAATTTTATACTACCAATTCCATTAGATGCTATATTTTTACTGGCAATTTTAATATCGCTAATATTAGCAACTTGTATAATCTCATTTCTCAATCCTTTTATTATAATAATAATTCTTTTATCTGTTACAATATATTGTGTATTTCTTTTTTTAATAATTCTATAAATCAATCTACCCAAACTAAAATAAAAACCTACACATAAAAAATACCCACCGCCGAAAAATGTGATTAATTTAATAATAATCCACATTTCACCTCGGATTGTAAAAAAGTAAATAACTAAACCTCCAAGAATAAAAATGATTATACCAACAATTATCATAAATATATTTATCAAAATATAAAAAATATTTAAATTTTTTATAGTAAATTGTGGTTTCTCAGACCACATAATCTCCTCATTCTTATTTAATATAGAGTGCATTATAATAAAATTTCTCCTTTCATTTAATTTTATAGCTGAATAATAAAATAATCATATAGAATCCTTAAATTAATTCAATCGTTAGTATCCTTATTATTCTCTATGATTTCAAATATATTTTCAATTGGTTCAATATTATAAAACACAATCGAAGGATTCTCTTTATACACATCGCCAAATTTATAAAAAAAATCAAACCCAGTATATATATATAAAGAACACAAATCTACATCTATAAAATCTGAACTTTCAAATCTTATAGTCATTTTACCATTAGAATGCATAATTCTACTTAACCCATCTATATAGCCCCCTAACTGACTTGTAGAAATCGTTTGTTAGTAGTATAATGGAAATAATTTAAAATTAGGGGGACTAAAAATGCCTAGAACAAAGTATTCTGACGAACTTAAAAAGCAAGTGGTAGAAGAATGCAGACAGATAGATAATATTTCTTTAGTAGCTCGGCGCCATGAAATTTCTAAAAGCACTGTTTATGCTTGGGTTAAAAAAGCTCGTAAGACAGGTTCTGTTAACTCATTACCAAAGGATCAAAAGAAAAAGCTCAAAGAAACTTCTAAAAGATTAGAGAAAGTAAGTTCTGAAAATGATCAGCTAAAGAAATTACTTGCTGAAAAAGAACTAGAATTAGCTATTTTAAGAGATTTAAGAGATCAATCAAACCCGCAGTAACCGACAGAGTGAAGGTTGCAATAAAGTGGATAAAGAAAGGTTACAAGATAGCTACAGTTTTAGACTTTGTCGGTTTATCAGAATCCACTTATTATTATAATATTAATCATAATAGCGAAGATGATAATAGCTCAAATAATCCTAATGGTAGACCTATCCCTGGCTATTCTTATAGCTATGCTGGTGAAAAAGTCTCAGATGAACAGATAAAAGAATGGTTATTAGAATTAGTTGCAGGTGATGGTTTTCCTTATGGTTATAAGAAATTAACTACTTGTCTAAAGGAAGATTATATGCTTAAAATCAACCATAAAAAGGTATATAGATTGTGCAAAGAGCTTGATATATTAAGACCTCAAAGAAAGATAAAGAATCGTCACCCTAGAAGGTTAGCTAAGAGAGACGAGATTAGTAATTCTAATCAACTTTGGGAGATGGATCTTAAATATGGTTATATCACTGGAACAGATCAATTCTTCTTTCAGTTATCAGTAATAGATGTCTTTGATAGGTCAATAATTGACTACCATTTAGGTTTAAGTTGTAAAGCTGAAGATGCCTGCAGAGTATTAAAAAAGGCTCTTGCTAAAAGAGAATTAACTAAAGGTATGGATTTACCTGTTATAAGAACAGATAATGGTCCACAGTTTACATCTAAACTCTTTGGTAGTACTTGTCAATCTCTAGGCATGAAGCATCAAAAAATACCAGTAAAAACTCCGAATATGAATGCTCATATTGAATCATTCCACTCTATATTAGAAGATGAATGTTATAGTCGTAATGAATTTCAAAGTTATATAGAGGTCTATGAGATTGTTAGTGAGTATATGAGATATTATAATAACAGGCGTAGACATGGTAGTTTAAATAACCAAGCTCCAACTCAATATTATCGAGCTGTTAAAGATAAAAAGATTAAGCCTGAAGTCTTTATTGCATAAAATAAGAAGTTACGAATGATTGAGTATGATATAGATTTTCTCCAATATTAGGGGGTTAAGCCGCCATTAATCCTATTAATATCTATCTTTTCTACTAGCTTCTTATAAGTATCAGTTAAAACAATAATTTTATCATTTGTTATTGCATAGTATGTGTTTTTCATTTTCCATTTTTTATAAATAAACCTACCCAAGAATACATAAAAAGAAATTATTAAAATAATTAGACTAATAAACATAATAAACACATTTACTAATTCACTTTCAGATAAACTAATAGTAATATCTAAAAATATACTCAATATGCTCACTATGAAAACAAATAAAACTCCAATATTAAGTAACAAAGCTGCAATACTAATTGGAAATAAATACATTTCCCTTCTATCAAAAAGTAAACCTTTGTGAGGCTGTCCTATCCATAAAATTCTCTCATCTTTAGATAAATAACTTTTAAATAATGATTCCATTCAACTCCTCCTTATATAATACTTTTTAACAACAATAGGTGCTTGATATCAAGCACCTATTGTTGTTAATTTTAATTATCACATTTATTTTTTGAATTAATATTTCTCTTCATTTTTTCAATTTCTTCTCTTGGAATATTTAATTTATCTTCTATTATATTCATCATTTCAGTTTTTTCTAATTTTTCCAAAGCCTCTTTTATTTAGTTTCCATATTTTTCATTAAGATTCACCCCAAAGTTTTTCATTTCTTCTTCAGTTATAATCCACGTATGTCCAACCATTCCATGGACTTCAGGTAAGGGAATACCAGCATCTATTGCACTGGAAACACCTACAACTCCCCCTGATCCAATACTAATATCTCCAGATGGTAATGCTGGAATATATGGATTATCTAAATCTAATCCTACATTTCCTCCCTAACCTTCTAATTTATTTATAGTATCTGCATTAGTGAATTCTACTCCTACTCCTCCAGAAGCATTTGGAAAACCACCTCCGCCAGAAACATTTATTGCAACTCCCCAATTATTATTATCATCTACAACAACTTTAGAGGATACATCCCCTGCCAAACCAGCAGCTATTGAGCCTTCAACACCTAAAGCAAAAGTCCATAACCCTAATGGATCAATTCGATTAACAGGATCAGCATTAACATACTGATACCAGTTAGTTCCATCCTTGACTGGATCCTTGGTTATCCAACGCATGCTATTTGAATTATAATGTCTATAAGCAAAGTTCCAAGTTCCTAACTGATTACTATATCTCTGACCAGTAAAGCCATAAGGATTTTAATTATGAGCACTATGTTCAAACCAGCCATTATATGGATCTCCATAAGCATCATATCAAGAAAAGTAAAAGATAACTATTGCTAGTCATCTTTTATCACTTAACTTTTTGAGTTAATATTTGTTCTACTTCTTCTTTATTTAAATCTATCTCTTCCCAACCATATATTTCAATAAAATCAGATTTGATTTCTATAGCTTTTCTATAAAATTCTTTAGCACCTTCTATATTATCCTGTTTAATATTTACTATAATTAGCCAATAATAAGAGTCTAATCTTTCTTCTACTTTATCCGATCCAATTCCTTTCATAAAAGTTTCTTTTGCCTTTTCTAAATCATTAACTTCAAAATACATTATTCCTAAGAAAATTAACCCTTTATAATATCTACCATAATTCTCTAAATCCAATTCTAACAATTCTTCTAAATAAGAAATAGCTTTATTATATTCACTTTTAATATCATATATCTTGGCTATATTCCAAAGATTGGCTAAATGAAATTCTTCCTTCTTATCTTCCTCATTCGCACAATCATATGCTTTCAAATAATATCGTAACGCTTTATCTTCCATTTTTAATTGGTCATAATCATACCCAAGACTATGTAATACTTTTGTCTCATTTGGATGTAATCTATTTCTTTCTTCTAAATATTTAATAGATTTTTCTAATTGCCCTTCATTTTCATATATTCTTGCTATTTCCCATAAAGTAACTTTACAATCATCAGTATCTATATTATCATTCTCTTTAAAATACTTATATGCCTTTAAATAATATTCTAATCCTTTATCACTCTTTCCTAATTCATCATATGCCTCTCCTATTCTACAATAGACAAATCCATAAATTGAAGATTCATTCTCTAATAAAAGTAATGTTTTATTAAATTCTTTTATTGCCTTTTCAAATATATCTAATTCTAAATATATTACTCCTCGCCAATAGTATAGCTTATAATTTTTGGGATAATATTTTACTGCTTTATTTAAATATTTTAGAGCTAAATTATACTTCTTCTCATCAAAGTTTTGTATACCTTTTTCATAATATTTTTGTGATTGCTTTTTTAATCTTTTATTTACTAAAGAAATAGCTTTCCAAACAAAAACACATACTGCTAACACAAAAATTAAATTTCCTATTATAATAGATTGAAGATTAAAAAAATCACTAATGTATTTTGTAGATATAATAGTTAAAATTGCAAAAACATTACATACAATATCGTATAAAAATGTATTTATTCTAGTAACTTTAAGAATATAGAAATAAAAAGTATATGATATAACACTTAAAATAAAAAAACAACTAATGTAAATTGAAAAACTACTTACTACTCCTTTCCATAATAAAAACATCATTACTAGCCAACTGGTAAGATAACCAGTCATTATAATAAATAAATTTTTTTGACTAAACAACTATATTACCTCCATTTAATAAATTTCAAACATGGAGATATTATTTAAATAATATCTCCATGTTTTTATATAGGTAACTCTTATTCTTTTTTTTACTTATACATCACTTTTTACCTTCCTCTACAATTTGATTTTGATTACTATTTTTATATTCTTCCGGTTTTTTTATTTCTTCTTCTGGTTTTGATAATTGGAATAAATCTGCAATAGGTTTAAGCATAAGATTTCCAGCAACAGATCCTAATGTTCCTACTGTAATTATAGTTGTTACTGGTTTCTCTTTAACTACTTTGGCTATATTCTTAGCTGTACCTTTAATTTTCTTTACTATTCCATCATCATCATTATTATTGTTAAATCCATTTCCTCCTCCATTTTTAAGATTATTACCCAGGACTATAGTACCCTTTTCTTCATCTTGTCCTGTTACTGAATCATCAGTACTATTCCCAGTCACATCTGGTGCTGGATCATCAACTTGTTCTAATTTCCCTTGCGAATCTTTAGTTTGATTATTAACTTTTTCTTTAGCTTCTCGACTCCCCCAGTTATCAATAACTTTTCTACCTGAATTATATACTTGTGGTCCATATTCAATTATTCCTAAACCACCTACAATTATGGCATATGCTGCATCGCCAAAAGGTAAAAATGGGCTATCAGCCATAGGTAACCAAGATAAACCGGCAGCTGCTTTAAAAGTTGTAGCATCTAATCCCAACGGATCTATATAATTTACTGGATCACTATAACAATACTGATACCAGTTAGTTCCATCCTTAACTGGATCCTTGGTTATCCAACGCATGCTGTTTGAATTATAGTGTCTGTAAGCAAAGTTCCAAGTTCCTAACTGATTACTATATCTCTGACCAGTAAAGCCATAAGGATTTTGATTATGAGCACTGTGCTCAAACCAGCCGTTGTACGGCTTACCATAAGCATCATATTCATAACGCTCAACAGCCTGTCCGTTTCTTCCGGTAGTCATTGTTACTGAACCTAGGGCATCCTGGTGGTAGAAATTCATTCCCTTATTAGGATGTTTCGGCCACCAGCCGCCGCTTATCTTTGGCTTCTTGAAGTAATTCATTGCAATTAGTTTACCTTCTGCATGATAATATTCACTAATTTTATTCATTTTTCCTGCATTTATGCGATTATTTCCATTATTTCCTTTTCTTTTAACTTTCATTTCATAGCCTTCAATAATGTTATGGCTCTTTCCATCGTACATATACCGCTGAGTTTCTTGCCATGCCCCTTGTAGAGGATCTACTGTTTTTTCTATCTTTCTACCTAAAGCATCATACTTATATCTGACTTCTCCTTCAAATGGTCGCCTGCTGTTGAAGAAGTGAGGGTAGTTGCTGTTATTTCTAGCTCTGACTAATCTATTGTTATAATTGTATTCATATTCGGCTGATAAGTCTCCTAGCTGTTCCTTAATTAAGTTACCATTGGCATCATAGTCATATTTTCTCTGACCGGCTTGGACTAACTGGTTGCTTTGGTTATAGGCGTAGGTGATTTGGCCCCAGCCATTTTGTTTAACTACTACATTGCCTGCTGGGTCATAGCTGAATTCTTCTGTCCAGTAACCACTATTCAGTGGATCAATATTAAAAGAACCGCCTTTTGCAACCTTATCATATAAGCTATCAATTTTATCTTCTTGCTCCATACTGACATCTAATTCTGTTACAAATGGTAGTGCGTTTTCTCCTTGATCTAATCTTAAGGTTCCTTCTCCGCCGGAGCTGCTGCCTATAGAGTCTAAATTATTTTCTAATTGATCTCGTAAATTACTTTCTTCACTCCATATCATATCATGATTAAAGTTTAACTGATAATCAGTCGGATCGCCAACTTTTGAAAGTAATCCAAAGTATTTTCTTTCTTTAAGGTCAGCTAGTTTCTTCTTATCTCTAAATGGATAGTGTACTTTCTTTAGCCGACCTACTGGATCATACTGATAAGCTTGTAATTCTCCACTTCCTTCTATTTGGAATTTCCGTTGGCCGTTGGCATTATAGATATAGCCGTAAGATTCAAGTAGCTTCCTACCACCGCCTCGTTTAGTCCAGTGTTTAATAGTTTTTATTCTACCACGGTCAGTATATTGGTAGTTAGTTCCTGTACCATTGCTATTTACCTTTTCTACTACTCTATTTAACTCATCATATTTATATTTGACTTTTCCGCCGTCTGGTAAACTTACCTTAGTTAATCTGTTTAATTGATCATATTGATAAGTTAGTTCTCTGGTAGTATCTCTTAATCCATCCTGGATACTCATTTTGGTTCGTTTTCCTACAGCGTTATAATTATACTTAATTACTCTACTATCTTTTTCCTGCTTATTATTAACTTTTACCTTGACTAATCTTGATAGTTTATCATACTGGAATGTCTGTTGTGCATGAGAATTAATTGCTTTAGTTAAGTTACCTACTGCGTCATATTGATATTCTTTCTTAGTTTTTCCTTCAAATGCTACTTTTACTAGTCGATTCAATTTATCATAATTATAGGTAGTAGTTTGTCCCTTAAAGTCTGTTTTCTCTACCAAATTACCGTTAGCATCATATTCGTAAGTCTGCTTCTCTCCTTGATAATTAATCTCTGCTGTTAGTCTATCTAATTCATCATACTTATAATGATAGGTATTACCGTTTTTATTGGTCATTGCTACTTTATTACCATTTGGATCATACTCATATTTTACTTTGTTATTGAGTGCATCCACAATCGCTATTCGACGGTTAAGTTGATCGTAATTATATTCTGTCACATTACCTTCTTTATCTATTTTCTTAACTAAGTTACCTGCCTGGTCGTACTTATATTTAACAGCTTTTCCTTTAACATCAATCACTTTTGTTAGTTGTCCTAAACCATTATATTTATACTTCACTCTATTTCTGAGAGCATCTTCTTTCCAGGCTACCTTACCTAGCTCATTATAGCCGAATTTAGTAGTATTACCTAATTCATTTTTAATCTGAACTAATCGATTTAATTTATCATATTTATAGGTGATTTTTACTCCCGCCTCATTAATCATGACTACTAAATTATCAGCGGCATCATATTCATACTTTTTGACTTCTCCTAAAGCATTTTCTTTTCTAATTAATCTACCTTTTAAGTCATAGCTATATTTAGTTACATTACCTTTAGGATCAACTTTTTGTACTAAATTACCGGCGTCATCATACTCAAAAGTAGTTTCTTTTCCTTTTGGATTTATTTTCTTAACTAATCTATCTCGTTTATCATATTTGTATTCAGTCTCATTACCTTTAGGATCTACTTTCTTGATCAAATTGCCAGCTGCATCATATTCATACTGGACTGTCTCTCCTAAAGCATTAGTTACCTTGGTTACTCTTCCTCTACTATCATACTGAAAGATAGTAGTATTTCCTTTCTTATCTGTTATTGATTTGATCTGTCCTTCTGGAGAATAGTCATAACTAACAGTATTTCCTAACGGATCTATCTTTCTAATCCTTCTATTTAAGTCATCATAAACAAACTGGGTAGTATTTCCCTTACCGTCAGTAATTGCTGTTACATTGCTAGCGGCATCATATTCATACTCAGTAGTGACACCTGTTTCTACTTGTTTTTTTCTCACTAATCTATCTAAATTATCATATTTATATATATAATGAACATTTTCAGAAATAACCTTACGGGTTAAATTCTCTGCTGCATCATACTCAAACTTTCTTACATTACCTTTTCCATCCTTTATTGCTTTTAAGTTATTTCGATTATCATATTTATATTCTATTTTATTTCCTCGAGCATCTATCTTAATAGTTACTTTGCCGCGAGAGTTATATTTATACTTTTTTGTATTTCCTAACTGATCCACAATTTTAGTTACTTTGTTATTGGCATTATAACTATAGTTTATTGTACCTCCTTTAGGTCCAGTTTTCTTCAATAATCTGCCTACTTTATCATATACAAACTTTTCTTTACTACCATCAGGATAAATTTTCTCCTTAATATTGCCATAGTCATCATACTTATATTGAATCGTATTTCCTCTTGGATTAATTTCTTTAACCACCAGGTCAGCTTGATTATACACTAATCTACGGCTTGTCCCGTCTGGATAAGTAATTCTAGTTAAATTTCCATTATTATCATAGCTATAAGTAGTTGTATTACCATTCTTATCAGTTACAGAAGTTACTTTATTAAATTGATTATAAGTAAAACTAATCGTATTTCCTTTAGGATCAGTAATACTAGTAATATTATTGTTACTATCATAAGTATAGCTTGTTCTATTACCTCTTTTATCTATAACTGCAACTAAATTATTTTGACTATCATATTCTTTTTGTACTCGATTATAATTAGGGCCAACTGTTTCTTCTGTCAAATAATCTTCATTATAAATATAAATAGTAGAGTGACCTCGTCTATCAGTTACAATTGTTCTCTGACTATCTTTATTATATTCAAATTCAAACTTGGCCTCGCTACTATCTACCTGATAGTCCACCACCCATTTACCATTAAGCTGCTGATAATAATAGGTCCAACTGTCACCATTCGGATAAATTAACTTAGTTAAGTGATCCTCATTGTATTCATATCTTCTAGTGTTGCCGGCAGGATCAGTATAAGCAACTAATTTATCTTCGCGATAATTATAGAAATGTTTTCTTCCAATAGGATCAGTAATACTTACTATTTTACCATTAACTCGATCTATCTTAACCGTACGCCCGAAGCTATCTTTAATTTCAACCAACTCATGTTTTTTATTATACTTAAATTTAAGATATCTTTCAGTTGGTTTTTCAATTTTTTTAAGCTTACCAAAATAGGAGTAGTAATAAACTGTCTTATCTTTTTTAGTTAATTTATAGGTGCCATCCGATAAAATTTCTAGTTTATCATCTGTTGGTTTTACTGCTTGAGTAGAACTCCCTTTTGGATAATAGTTCTTTCTTCCATCAGAAAATTTAATATCTGCATCATAGTCAGGTTTCTTGTCTATTTTATAAATATGTGGAATCCCAGATTCATCTATCAATATTACTCGGCGAGTTCCAATTTCATCTCTTTCTAGATTAGTGGACCAATCAACATTATACTGATTACGATAATGAGCTGCTTCAGAATATTCCTTATCTAATTGTGCCTCTTGTGCTAACTCTCTAACTTTGTTTTTTATTTTTTTAAGTTTCTCTATTAATTGGTGTTTCTTCTTTACGGTCTTTCGCCATGATTGAGTTTTACTCAATTGATTTTGAGCTGCATTTAACATTTTTTCAGATTCTCTTACCATTCTTTTAGCTGAATCTAAAGCATCCCAAGCGTTACTTAAAGCAGTTTCTGCTTCATTATAACTTTCTTCGGCTTCATCTTGTTCAGCAGTAATATCTTCTTCTAAAAACTCTAAATCAGTAATTAATATTTTAATTTTTTCTTCTAAATCAGTTGCTCTTCCTTTAGCTGTTACTGCATTTTGTTTAGCAATTTTAGCATTTTTCTTTAGTCGTTTCGCATTATCTAGAGCAGACTGAGCTTCTCTTTCCAACGTAGAATTACCATCAGTTGAGTTAAGGGCTTCTTTAGCTTTTAAAATTGCTGTATCTGCTTTATTAATTGCTGTATCAGCCATATTTTTAGCAGTAGCAACTTTATCCTTGGCCTTTCTAGCTTCTTCAATAGCCTGTTGAAAATAATACAAAGCGTTAGAAGCAATCAGTTCAGCTTCTTCTGCATCTTCCTTTCCATTCTGGGCAGCCTTTACAGCTTTTTTAGCTAACCCCTTAGCTTTTTTCGCCTTTTCCAAAGCTTTACTAGCATGAACCACAGCTTCCTGGGCTCGTTTTAGAGCTTTCTCGGATAAGCTTTTCGCTCTTTGATAATCTTTTACTGCTTTTTGATAATAATCCTCTAACTGACTGGCAAACTTACTTAACTTCCTAGCAACTTCTTTATAATCAGGTCTAACCCCCATAATTATTCGAGTATCATAATTAAAATTCCAACCTTTTCCAAAGGAAAAACTATTTTGATTAAAACTACCATAATTTCTAACCACTTTAAAATGAGGAGTTACATTCTTTATTACTAAATCAGTACTCTTACTTATATATTCTCCGGTAGAGTATCTTACTGGATCACCTGCAGTTTCACCATCTTTGTGCCCGGTTCTAGTATTGACTCCCTTTATTATTTTCAACTTTTGTTTTGACTTTTGATTTAATAAATCTTGAGTTATATTTTCAGTTTTACTTCCTTTTTTGTAACTATTTCCTACTTCCTTAACTTTATTTTTGGATTTTTGTTCTTTTCTTTTCTTCTCCTTCATCAGATTTATTATTAGATTTTTCAGTTTTATTTTTTGCAGTCCTTACTTTTTCTTTACCTTCTTCTGTTAAATTTTCACTTTCTTTACTGGCTTCATGAGAAGAATTTGGTCTTGTATGACCACATACAGTACACTTATCTTTTTCAATACTGCTATCATATTTATAAGTATGTTTTTCTTTCTCTTCATTCTCCCAAGAGCAAGAATTAAGGCTTGTAGAAGCAGTACATTCAACTTTTCGATAATGATAAGTATCATCACCTGATTTTGAAGACCATGATCCATATTTTTTGGAATGAGCTTTTCCAGTTTTATCTACTCCTTCTATATAGTCACAATTTGAAATACTACAAACCTTATCAGCAGTATAGTACCAATGTTCTTCACTATCTTTACCTATAATCCAAGGAGCAGCATCCACTAAATCATGTTCATGGTTAGCTATTACTTTATTGCCCCCTACCATAATTATTAATAAACTTAGTCCTAACATAATTAAAGCATACTTCCATTTACTCATAATAAGCCCCTTTATGATTTATCTTAAGGCATTGAAAGTTAATTTTATCGTACTTACTTAGATCACCCCTCTTCCTTACTTATAATCAAATTTCATTTTAACTGATTGAAATTCTTCGTAACAATGCCCAGCTTTATCATATAAATATCCTTTAACGTGCCACCTATACTTATTTCCAGTAACCCACTTATCAGCATCATTTTCTGTAACTTGTAGTACATATTGGGGGATTGATAAATTATTGCTATTAAGAGTAAACAAACTAGACCAATAGCTATTAGCCTTGTCCCAGTGTGATAAATTAAAACTATAAGTTACTATTCCATCAATTTCTTCCCAATTAAAAGTAGGATTTGATTTTGTTACTGAATCTTTAGGGCCAATTAAATTTAATTTATGGTATATTATTTGCTTAGTAAATTGCCTTGTTACTTTTCCTTTACTATTAAAAACTTTAACTTTAATTTTATACTTTTTATTTAAATTAAATATATCTTCTACATATACATTTCCATCTAACCAATAATCATTTTTATAGGCTTCAATTAAAATTTCTTTTCCATCTTTTATTCGAAATACTTTTACTTTATACTCACCACTTTTTATTTTTTTAGCAATCTCACTAGATAAATTAACTTGTAAAATTGACACTAAATTACTACCCCCTCCTAAGTACCAAGATTTTAAATATATCCCGCCTATTTTATCTTTTAATTCAGTTTTTATACTAGAGTTTTCTACTTTTACTTTATATTCTTTTGAATAATAATATTTATCTTTAATTTGCAAAGTATGGGTACCAGCTTTTACATTATTAAAAGTGAAATTACCATTTGTAGTTGTTACCTGGTATTTTTTATCATCTAGATAGACTACCGTTCTTCCCGGATTGTTATTACCTAACACAGAAACCTCAACTTCCGGAAAATAGACTTGTCCATAAATATTTCCTGTTTCAGTCTTGTTAAAAGAACTAGAACAACCAGCTAGTCCTAATAACATGATGCTTAACATTACAAATACTATTTTTTTCTTTTTAATTTTATTGATTTCCATCCCCCCCTTAAATTACTACTATTTTTATTGCCAGGGCCATTTATAAATAACTTGGACTCCTTTTTGCTTTAATTTGTTAATAACTTTCATATCTTCTGCCTCTTTTGATAAATCAAGGTTGTTTCCTCTAATATATACTTCTTTTAACTCATTTAAATCTAATTTTAATAGAAAATCAATATTTTCTAGACCTAATTGACTAAGCCATAAAGTACTTAGGTTATTTATTCGAAGTATGTGTTCTTTTAATTTTTCTAAATTACTAAAAGAATTTCTAGAAAGATTAAGCCAACTTAATTGTGAGATTCCTTTTAAGAAATCAACTCTATTAATTTTTAAATCAGTCAATGAAAGACGTTTTAAATTATTCATACTTTTCAATACTTTAGTTAGATCTTTTGATTCATCAACTGGAAGCTCTGATAAAGTCAAATATTTTAAATTATTCAAATTAGATAAAGGGCTTATATCCTTTACTGGGAGATCATTAATAGTTATCCTTTTTAGATTAGTTAGCTGCGATAGAGTACTTATATCTGCAACTTTTCCATTTTGTAAAGTAAATCTCTTTAATTTAGTGAAGTTTTCTATTCCTTTAATACTTTTAAGGCTAGAACTACTAATATTAAGTCTACTTAACTGACTTAAGTTGCTAATTTGAGAAAGTTCAGTCAACTGATGATTTTCTAAAGTAAGATCTTTAAGTTGAGTTAAAAGATCAAGCTGACTTATATCTTTAAGTTTTGTCTTTTCTCTAATTATTAGTTGCCTTAAATTATTACTTTTCGCTAATGGAAATAAATTTCCGGTGACTTTACTTTCTCGAATATCTAGGTAATTTAGATCGGGCATAAATTGAAGCCCCTGGAAAGATTCTATTTCTACTCCTTCAATATTTAAAGATTTTACTCCATAAACATCTTCCTTTAAAATATTATTAGAGTGCTGATTTAATTTTCCCCATTTTTGTAATTTTTTACGAAGTACTTGTTCAATATCATAATCCACAAAATTAAGTGTTTTCCCATCACTAAATACTGCTGTAATTGTTAAGTCCTGATCTAATACTAATTCACAATTTTTAACCTTTTTATTTAATTCATTAATCCCCTTACTGGACCATTTATTAAAAGAATACCCTTTTTTAGCAACTGCTTTTAAAGTAATTGTAGCACCTTGTTTATAAGTATGAGTTCCTACTTTAGGAGTAATCTCTCCTTTACCAAGTTTATAAATTGTTAATTTAACTTTATTACTAGCTGCATTAGCTTCTAAACAACCAACTAAAACCAAACTTAACAGTAAAATCAAAGTTAAAGAAATTATTTTATCACCTTTCATTTTTAATCACCCCTATCTAAAAATTTAACTATCATTAAATTTTTGGGTACTAATATGTGCTTTTCCTAATTTTAATCTCTCCTTTTTTATTTTCTGATTTTTATGAAAAAAATATAAACAACATATTATAAAAGAGAATACAATAGTATTATTGCGATAATTCAAATAAACATGACTTAATCAGATTAAATTAACCCATACACCCTTTATAATTCTTAAAACACATGAAAAAAGAGTTAGGTAAGATACCTAACTCAAAACTTATAGTTTAAACTGAATCTTTACTCAATAATTCTACAGGTAAGATTTTCTGTTTCTCATTAATTTCTTGGCCTTTTATTAACTTAATTAGTTTTTTAACTGATTCTTGACCTAATTGATAAACTGGTTGGCGTACTGTAGTTAATTTAGGAGTAATGTAATCGCCTAAATCAATTCCATCAAAACCTATTACAGCACACTCTTGAGGAATATTAACCCCTTCTTCTTTTAAAGCTTGAATTGCTCCCATTGCCATTGCATCATTAATAGCAAAGACAGCTGAGAAAAAATCTGCTTTAGCCAATAATTTCTTGATAGCTAAGTAACCACCTTCTTTAGTAAAATCACCTCTAATAACTAGATTGGAATTAAAAACAAAACCATTTTCAGATAAAGCCTGTCTATACCCTTCAAAACGAGTATGACTAGCTACAAATTTAGTTGGACCTGAAATACAAGCGATTTTTTCATGTCCCTGCTTAATTAAATAATCAGTTGCTTGATAAGCTCCTCCCACATTGTCTCCATCAACCCAACAAACATTTTCATCAGCAAATGTTCTCCCTAAAAATAAAAAGGGAATACCCTCTTTTTTTAAATAATCTACTCTAAAATCATTTACCTGCGGGTCAGTGATAATTAAACCATCAATATCATTTTTATCAATTACTTCTTCATAAAGCTTCTGTTCATTATTATCACTAATTGTTGGTAAAGATAAACTATAACTATATTCTGCTGCTTTATTACCTGCTCCATGTAAAAATTCTAAAAAGAAGGGATCAGTAATATTTCGTGGTGGCCCAGGAATCATTAATCCAATTGTATGTGATAAATCCCTAGCTAAACCTCTAGCTACTGTATGAGGTTTATAGTTATATTTATTTACAACTCCCATTACCTTTTTTTTGGTGCTTTTACTTACATAAGAGTCCTCATTTATTACCCGAGAGACAGTTGCTTTAGAGACACCTGCTTCTTGAGCAATATCTTGCATTGTAATCCCCATTATAATCCTCCTTTATAAACCAATTACCCTAGGAGGTCAGCTTATATTCAAATTATTTTAACTTATAAACCCTCGCTTCATAAGGTTGTAGGTTAATTTTATCAATTCCTTCCTCTTTACTTACATCATAATTACTAATTAGTAATTCTTGTTCTTGAAAAGATATATCATCTGGTAATTTAAATTCTGGTTTTTCAGCAAAGAAATTAAGTATAACTAATAATTTCTCTCCCTCTAACTCTCTTAGATAAGCATAAATATTTTCATCATCTTCTAAAAGAAGTTGATAATCACCATACACAATTATTGGTTCCTCTTTTCTTAAGCTAATTAGATCTTGATAATAATAAAAGATAGACTCTGAATTATTTAGTGCCTTTTTTACATTAACCTCTTTAAAATTAGGATTAACTTTAATCCAAGGGGTACCAGTAGTAAACCCAGCATGTTGACTATTATCCCACTGAATTGGTGTGCGAGCATTATCTCTACTCCAATACCTTACAACATCCATCATCTCATTGAGATCATCAATATTCCCTTTCTTTTGCTCTTCTTGTAACTTATTTAGAGTATCAATATCACGAATATCATCTATACTCTCAAAAGGAAAATTAGTCATTCCAATTTCCTCTCCTTGATAAATATAAGGAGTTCCTTGTAAAGTATGTAGCAATGTAGCTAACATTTTAGCCGATTCAACCCGATATTCTTTATCATCTCCAAAGCGAGAGACCATTCTAGGTTGATCATGATTGTTTAAATAAAGGCTATTCCAGCCATTCTCTTCTTGTAATTTAACTTGCCACTTATGCAAAATTTTCTTTAGATCAGTTAATTTCCAATCTCGAGGTTTACCTAATCTACCTTTAGAACCTTCATCAAAGAGTACATGTTCAAATTGAAAGACCATATTTAACTCGTTTCTATCTGGTGCTACATATTTTGCTCCTTCATCAGCTGTTACAAAAGGCATTTCTCCAACTGTCATAATATCATACTTACTAAGAACCTCTTTATTCATTTCTTTTAAGTATTGATGGACTTTTGGCCCGTCAACATAATGTTCACTTCCCATAGCTCCTGGGCCAACCTCAGAATCTCCATCAGGTAAACCAGGTGCTTTAGAAATAAAGTTAATTACATCCATTCTAAAACCATCAATCCCTTTATCTAACCACCAAGTCATCATCTTATAAATATCTTCTCTTAAATTTCGGTTTTCCCAATTTAAATCAGGCTGTTTTTTAGAAAATAAATGTAAATAATATTCACCAGTTACTTTATCATACTGCCAAGCAGAACCACCAAAATTAGACCTCCAATTATTAGGTGGAGTATCTGTTCTTCCTTTTCTCCAAATATAATAGTCTCGATAAGGGTTATCTTTAGATTTTCTTGATTTAACAAACCAATTATGTTCATCAGAAGTATGATTGACTACTAAATCCATGATTAACTTAATCCCTTTAGTATGAAGTGCTTCTAAGAGTTCTTCCCAATCTTCCATTGTACCAAATTCATCCATGATTTTTTGATAATGGCTAATATCATATCCATTATCATCATTAGGAGAATCATAAACTGGACTTAACCAAACCACATCAATCCCTAATTTGTCTAAATAATCAACCTTTTCTATAATTCCTTGTAAATCACCAATTCCATCTCCATTTGAATCATTAAAACTCCTGGGATAAATTTGATAAACTACTCCCTCTTTCCACCACTTTTTATCCATTATTATTACCTCCTATTATAGCATTTATTTAAAAGTTACACAATAGTAGAAGGTACCACACAGGTACCTCCCTTTAAACTGATACTATACAACTTGTTTTTAAGAACACAAAGAAAAGACTACTTCTTCTCCAGGTTTAATTATCTTAACCTCATCATTAACTTTAACTTCAATAGCATCCTTATTTTTTACTACAGAATTAATAACCAATTGCTCATCTGTAATCTCTAATTCCAAATCATTATAATTATATTTTAAATTAAATTCTAATTCATCCCACTCTTCTGGCAAGATAGGATCAAAACTAATTCCTTCAGTTTTGACTTCTAAACCAGCAAATCCTTTAACAATCGCTTGCCATGTTCCCCCACACGCAGCAGTGTGAATTCCACCAATAAAGGTCCCACCATGAATAGCCTTATTTGTATTATATAAATCAACAGTAGCTGACTTCATTAAGTGCTTATAGGCTTCATCTGTATTGCCTACTTTACTAGCAACAATAGAATGAGATGATGGGCTTAATGAAGAACCATGTTCACATCTTGGTTCATAGTATTCATAATTAGCTTTCATTACTTCTTCATCAAAACTATTATGCATACATAATAATTGAACTACATCAGCTTGTTTGCTAACTTGAGTTCTAACTGTTACTCCTACGGGCCAACCTAAGTACTCATGAGGATCTTTTAATCTTGATTCTACCTCTTTAGGAGTTACATCTTCAAGATCAAAGTAACCGTCAAATTGCTCTATTAATAAAGTTTCTTCATCAGGTTGTGGTAAATAAATTAATTCTACCATCTCTCTCCAATTATCTATATCTTCTTCTCCTAATCCTAAACTACCTAATAATTTTATTAACTTCTGAGGTGCTGTATCTTGCAATTTCTCATAAATAGTTACTGCTTTATCTAATGCATATTGAGCTTGATAATTAGTAAATGCATTATTATCTACATTTTCGTGGTATTCGTCCGGACCTAATAATCTAATAAATTCATACCTGTTTTTATCCTTCTTAAAGTAAGCATGAGCTACTAAAAATTGAGCAATTTCAAAGACAATTTCTGCCCCATAGTCTTCAATAAACTCCCAATCACCTGTAGCTTGATAATATTGCCACACCGCATAGGCAATATCAGGTGACACATGTATCTGCCAATCATTAAAGTGATTTCTAATTTTTCTGCCGGTTAATACATTTTCAAAGAAGAAGTCTGGACATAACTCTTCACCACTCTTACCACTAACCCACGCATAATAAGCTCCATAATATCCTAAATCTTTAGCCTTTTTTCGTGCCCCATCAAGTGTATGATATCTATACTTTAAAATATTTTTGGCTAACTCTGGTCTAGTGTATAAAAACATAGGCATATTAAATATCTCTTGGTCCCAGAAAGCTGAGCCTTGATAAGCTTGACATGATAAACCTCGAGCACCAATTGGTAATTTATCACTATGAGCAGGAGTACAAATTGTATTATGATATAAATTAAATCTTAATAAGGTTTGAGCTTCCAAATCACCATCAACTTTAATATCAGATACTTCCCAGACTTGATCCCATTTTGTTTGATGGACTTCTTTTAATTTATCATAACCTGCCTCAATAGCAGTTTTAGCATCTCTTGTAGCAGCCTCAAAAGGATTAGCTAGATCATTACTACTATAAACACTCATTACCTTCTTTAATGTTACTTGCTCACCAGCTGCTAAATCAAACTTTAACTGACGTAAAATTCTCTTTTCTTCTTTAATAATTTCTTCTGATTTTGGTTTTGCTCCTACAATCTCTAAAGCTTCAGCTACATCTAATTCTATATTAGATTCTCCAGTAACTGCCTTAATAACAGTTAAATCATCTTCAACTATTAGTTCGTGATCTTTTAAATGTTGACCATTAAGATCCCAAACTTGACCATCAATTCCTGTAATTAAAGTAACTTCTGTATCCTCTTGAACTTCAAAAGTATATTCCATAGGCACTAAATGAAGATTATCATAACTAGCAAACTTCTCAACATCTAACTGAACACTTGCTCCATTATTAGCACTCCAATTTAATTTTCGGTTATATAAACCATGTTTTAGATTTATTTCTCTTTGGTAATCATTTATTTTTCCTTCAAATTCAGATACTAGTTCTCCTTCAAGATATAATTTAGTATATAAAGCATTAGGAGCATTACACAATTCTCGCCATTTTCCATCAGCCATATCATAAGTATCTGTAACAATACAACCTACATACTCATCTGCTCCCCATTCAGCTGAAGTTCCTCGATAACCTAAATAACCATTACCAATCATGAAATTACTACCTGTAATTACTATTTGGTCTTCATTGAATTTATTTTCTCTTATCTGCCAACCATTTTCTGTAGATAAATTATTCTTTAATTTCATTATTTTCTCCTCCCTGAAACCGGTTACAATAAATTTAAAATTTTTTTATTAAAGCAGAATCCTAGAGATAATCCCCAGGATTCCGCTTTGAATTAATTACATCATATTCATTAACTTTTCAATCTTCTTCTGCATTGTTTCTAATGCTTTATCTGCACTCTTCATACCATTAATTACTTTGTGTACCTCAACTTGAATCACATCAGAAATCTGAGGATACATAGGAGTTACTGGTCGTGGCTTAGCATTAATAAAGACATTATACATATCTTTATAATATGGATTAACTTCTAATACTTCTTTGTCGTGATAAACAGCTTTTCTAGTTGGAATTCGACTAGATTTAATAGCATTAAATGCTTGCATCTTATAACTAGTCATGAATTTAACAAATTTAACAGCTGCTTCTTTATGCTCGGAATACTTATTTATTGCTAAGTTCCAACCACCTAAAGTAGCTGCTCCAGAATCACCTTGTGGCCCTCTGGGCATTGGTGCAATTCCAACTTTACCCTTTACAGGAGAACCTTTACTTTGAGCAATTGACCATACATAAGGCCAATTTCTATTAAAGACTGCCTTACCTTCAGTAAATGGACGTCGACTTGATTCTTCCATAAATGTTGTAATACCTGGTGGAGTAACTTTACTTTGAACTAACTTCTTTACAAACTTTAGTGCTTGTAAGTTTTCTGGACTATCAATTACTACTTTACCTTGGTCATTTAATACTGCTCCACCATTAGACCAGAAATACTCTAAAATGTCACAAACTAGACCTTCGTATTGCTTAGCTTGGAAAGTAAAGCCCATTGTGGTACCTTTTTTACCCATATACTTTTTAGCCTTTGTGTATAATTCACTCCATGTATCTGGTGCATCTTTTACAATATCTTTTCTATAGTATAACATTCCAGCATCTGTAAACCAAGGAACTGCATACATTTTACCCTTATAAGTAACTGCATCAATTGGCCCTGGTAAGAATTTATTGATTTCTTCTTCAGTAAAGTACTTATTTAATGGCTCTAACCAACCAGCTGCTGCAAATTCTGCTGGCCAAATTACATCAACATTCATAACATCAATACTAGAACTACCTGCTGATAACTTAGTTACATAAGTATCATGTTGTGTATCACTAGAAGAAGGTTGTTCAATAAGCTTAACATTAATATTTGGATACTTCTCTTCAAACTTTTTAATCAATAATGGATCAGTACCAGTATTATCAATTCCAGTACTAAAAGTAATTGTTACTTCTCCATCTTTCTTTTTCTTCTCCTCATCACCACCAAAAATCCACCAGGCTGAAGAAGTTGCAGTGACAGCAAAAACCAACAGGGCTATTAAACTTAATGTTATAATACTTTTTCTTTTCATTATCTCACTCCTCACTTGATTTTTAGTTTATTTTAATAAATTTAACCTTTTAAAAGCATTTTTAGTTTTTATGACCACCTCCCCAAAGATATAAAACTTAACCTTTTACTGCACCAGCAGTCAAACCAGAAATAATTCTTCGTTGGAAGAAAAGAACCATAATAATCAGTGGAACAGTAACTACTACAGTTGCTGCAGCAATATCTCCCCACGGCATCCGATGTTGACCTGGAAACATTGTAAGTCCTACTGGAACTGTCTTCATTAAACTACTAGTCATGAAAGTTAATGCAAATAGATATTCATTCCAAGCAAAGATAAAGATTAAAATAGCTGCAGTAAATGTTCCTGGAGCAGCTAATGGTACAATTATTTTCCAAAATGCTTGCAAAGGTGTTGCTCCATCAATCTTAGCTGCTTCCTCTAAACCAAATGGAATTGTTCTAAAGAAGCTTGTTAAAATCCAAATTGTCATCGGCATAGCAAATGTTGTATAGGGTAGTATTAGCCCTAAATAATTATTTAAAAGTCCCACGTTTTTTAACATTAAATATAGTGGAGATACAATAGCTACTGGCGGAAACATAGATAGAGCTAAAACTAAAGCTAAGATTGGCCCTTTACCAGTGAATTCTAATCGTGCTAAAGCATAAGCTGCAAAGGAACCCACTAGTAAACAAAATGTTGTTGTTCCTGTAGCTACAATCAAACTATTTAATAAATAACGCCCAAACGGTCGCCCAGTAAAGATAGTTACATATCTTTTTAGTATTATTTTACCTGGAATCCAATCAACAGGCATAGAATACATCTCACTAGCAGGTTTTATAGACATTAAAAATTGCCAAATAAATGGAAATATAACTGTTACTATAAATCCAACTATAGAAAAATAAAATAATACCTTAATTGTTGAAACCTTCTTTTTAGTAGTTGCCATTTACTTACCTCCTTTTAGTCACGACTAGGATCAGTTCCTAATACTTTAATATAAATATAACTGATTATTAATACTCCAACAAAGACTGTAACAGAAGCAGCAGATCCCTTTCCAAATTGTAAATAACTAAAGAGTATATTATATGAATATAATGATAAACTCTCTGTACTATTAGCAGGACCTCCACCAGTTAATACTCTAAGTAAACCAAATACTCTAAATGCTCTTAAAGTTCTAAATAATAATGCTACTAATAAAGATGGTTTTAATAAAGGAAAAGTAATCTCCTTAAACTTTTGCCACTTATTTGCTCCATCAATCTCAGCTGCTTCATAAAGCTCTCCAGGAATAGTTTGCAATCCAGCCAATAACATCAAGGCCATAAACGGACTTGTCTTCCAAACATCAGCTATAATAGCAGCCCACATAGCTAAGCTTTCTTGTCCTAACCAAGATACTGTTTGATCAACTACTCCCAATCTAAGCAAGATATCATTAATAACTCCCATCTGCGGATTATACATTAACTTCCACATCATAGCAGAAATAACTGTTGGAATAGCCCAGGGAATTAATACTGAAGCTCTAAAAAGTCCTCTCCCCTTAAAACTACGATTCATCAATAATGCCATTACTAAACCAATCGTTGCTTCAAAGAATACTGAAATTACTGTAAAATATATAGTATTCCAAGTAGCCCCCCAATATCTAGGTGTTTTAAATAATTCGATATAATTTTGCAGACCTATAAACTTAGTATTTCCAAACTTTAAATTCATTTGAAATAAACTCAGCCAAACAGACTTTAACACTGGATATAATGCAACAGCAGTAATAACCAATAAAGCTGGTGCAACCAATAAAAAGGCTAACTGTGCTTCTGATAATCCTGTGTTTGGCCCTTCTTCAGTTTGGCTTAAAGGATTAATCTCTTTTAATTTACTTAACATCTTCCCCCTCCTTTTTTAATGTTAGAAAATTCTTAAAAAATAAACAACTTGTCACTAATATAAGTATTAAACCGGTTACAGATGCTTATAATAAGACAAAAGACTTCTACTATTAATAACCCAGACAATAAATTCCTAGATTATCTACTAGTAAAAGCCTTCTTATAGTCTTATATACTTATATTTTTTTAAATTATTATATCTTAATAGTCTTGTTTAAATTGTTATTCATGCAATCTGAAACCGGTTACTTATTACTTACAAACAAATTATGTATTGAACCTCATTTACATTGTACAATAAATTGAATTTAATATCAAGCTCTAAATCATTTTTTTAATATTATTCTAATTATATACATTAAATCAGGAAATAAAAAAGCTTTTGCTATGATTTAAAGGCATAGTTATCCCTTAATCATATAGCAAAAGCTTTTTATAATCTTATATCTTATTTATTTTCTGATAGTTTATATTCTTATTTGAAATTCATTATCTTTAACTTACTACATTTATATTATATAACATGTATAAACAAGTGTCAAGGATTTCTTATAAAATTTTATTTAAATCTACATCTGCAGTACTACTAAAGCAATAATCCCCATGCCCCACTCTATCTTTCGGGCCAACTCCAACGGCGACCATATTAGCAGCCAAAGCAGCATCAACACCAGATTCAGCATCTTCAAGCACTACGCACTCTTCTGGCTTTACTCCTAACTTTTTGGCCGTATGTAAGAATATATCTGGAGCAGGCTTAGCATTCTCTACACTATATCCATCAGAAATAGTATCAAATTCGTCAGTAATATCTAATCCTTCAAGTACAGTTTTAGCATTTCTACTAGCTGAAGCTATAGCCATCTTTAAACCTCGTTCTTTAATTTCATTTAATAGATCTCTAGCTCCAGATAATAAGTCATCTTCTCCCATTTCAGTTAGATATTCCTGATAATAGCCATTCTTACGATCCATCATCTCTTGAAACTCCTCTTTTGTATAATCATCAATATGATCTCCTAATAACAACTCCAAAGACTTACTACGAGAAACCCCTCTTAGTTGCTCATTATCTTCACGAGTAAAAGAGATTCCTTCTTCGTCAGCTAAACGCTTCCAACCTTGAAAATGATACTCAGATGTCTCAGTAACAACACCATCTAAATCTAAGATAATTGCTTTAATCAATTTAATACCCCCATGTAATTATTTAATAATAATCTCTAATTCAGAATCAGATAATAGACTTACTCCTATTTCTTCATTCTTTTGAACTACTTTAAAATCTAACTGCTGAGTACCTAAAGTTAAACCTCTAATCTCAATAGTAGTCAGATTATCAGGCAATGTCGGATCTAAATATACTTTATTCTCAGGTAGATTAACATTTAATCCTAAAATAGCCTCTAATAATAAATAAGGAGTTGCAGCTGCCCAGGCTTGAGGAGAACAAGCAATTGGATAATCAACTATTCCTTCTTTTTTGTCAAAACCACAGTATAACTCTGGTAATCTATAGTATTCAAAATTTTTACTAGCAGATAAAAGCTCATTTGTTATTTGGTTAGCTGCATGTGAATAACCATAGCTTTTCATACCAGCAACAATAAGAGAGTTATCATGAGGCCAAACTGAACCATTATGATAACTGATTGGATTATAACCCTCATCTTCTTTACTCATTGTTCTAATTCCATAACCTGAGGACATATCATCTGCTACTAACCTGTCTACTACCTGCTGGGCTTTATCATCAGCTATAATTCCTGACCACAGACAGTGACCAATATCTGAAGTTATTGAGGCTAGTGGATCTTTATTTTGATCTAAAGCTAAAGCATAAAACTCTCTCTTCTCTAACCAAAATTTTGCTTCAAAGTTAGCCTTTAACTCTTGAGCTTCCTGCTCTAATTGTCTACTTAATTCGACCTCATCTAACTGCTCTAATATAGGTGCTAAATCCTTTTTAGCTCGATAAGCATAACCTTGTACTTCTGAAACTGCCATTGGTGAATTAGCTATTGCACCATATTCATGGCGCATAGAATCCTGAGAATCCTTCCACACTTGAACTTCATAACCTAATTCAGGACTAGCCTCATATTCTATAAAACCATCTCCATCTTGATCACCATACTCATCAATCCAATGTAAGGCCTTTTTAATAGCAGGCAATAGTTCTTTAACTAAAGATAAATCACTAGTCCAGCGATAATATTTAGCGACTAGAATTAAGAATAAAGGAGTAGCATCTGCTGTTCCATAATAAGGATCATGAGGAGTTACTCCTGTATTTGCCATTTCTCCAAATCGTAGTTCATGAAAGATCTTACCTGGTTCCTCATCTCGACTAGGGTTAACTTCTTGACCTTGATACTGGGCTAAAGTACGTAAAGTCGACTTAGCAATCTCAGGATTTAAGAGCATCATCTGTAAAGCTGTAATTAACCCATCACGCCCAAAAGGACAGACATACCAAGGAATCCCTGCTACCGGAAAATCTCCTTGTCCAAAATCAGCCATTAGAGTACGTAAGTCTAAGTTACTTCTCTTTAATAGCTGATTAAATTCTTGATTATCTGTCTTAATCTCTGTTCCTTGCACTTCCCAATTCTGATATGATTCTTTTAACTCCTCTAAAGCTAAATCATAATCTTTTATTTCTATTTCCTCTTCTTTAAGCTCAGGGGTAATATATAGATAAACCTCTTTACTTTCTTTAGCAGACAAAGTCAAATTATACTTTATCCTTTCTTTACTTATCTCTAAAGGTTTAGGTTGACAAGCTATTTTAGTTCTTCTTGTAATATCATCTGAACCTTGATAGGAAAAGGTTAGTCTATCTTCTTTCTCTTCTAGACCTACTTCATTAGTATATTCCATATCAGCAAAATCTCTAATATCTAAAATATCTTTGTAGTCTGCTCCAACTTTAAACTCTAGTTCTAATTCAACTGAAAAATTGTTATAGTTATTTAACTCAATCTTTTCATATAATAATTCATTTATAAATCTACTCCGCTTAATTCCTACTGTTTCTTTAGCTACTTGTTGACCATGAGATTCAAACTCTTGATTTGCTAAATGAATCTGATTAATATAATTTTCTTCCTCTGCGGCTGATAATAAAATAGGAGCCCTGTCATTGATGGTTAATTCAAGTTTATTTAAAAAACGGGTATCAAAAGTATATAAACCATATCCTTTATCATCAGCTCTAATATTACCTAATTGATCACTAACTATAAAAATATTGCCTTCTTTAACTGTTAAATAATCCAAAATTAGCACTCCTTTTCCCCAAAATTATCCTATACCCCAAAGCTTTTACCACCATTTACTGTCAATTGTTGACCAGTTATAAAACCAGATTCTTCAGAAGCTAAAAAGACAACAGCATTAGCTATATCCTCTGGCTGACCCATCCGACGCAAAGGCACCTGCTCCTTATGTCTTTCAATACTCTCTTGAGATATATCCGCATGTCTTTCTACTGGGGTAAATCCTGGTGTTACTAAATTAACTCTAATTCCCTTTGGCCCTAGCTCCTTGGCCCAAGAGCGAGTCATTCCTATCATAGCCGACTTAGCAGTAACATAATTAGAAAAATTAGCTTCACCAGACTGAACTACATCACTCCCAATATTAATAATCTGCCCTGCACCTTTTTCTTTCATCCCAGACAATACAGCTTTAGCTAACAATAAAGGAGCTTTAACAAAGAACTTAATCTGGTCCATATAAGTTCCCCAGGTATTCTCCTCAATTGAGAGTTCAGGTTGTGGACCAGTAGCATTATTGACTAAAATATCTACTCTTTGACCATATATTTCTTCTATCTTAGCAATTAATTTATCTATCTGATTTTGATCTGTAATATCAGCTTGAATTGCTGTAGCTTCTCCACCTTCAGACTTAATTAAATTACAAGTTTCTTGTGCATCATCTATGCTATGAGCATAATTAACAACTACTTTAGCTTCCTCTCGGGCCAAAGCCTGACAAATTCTACGTCCTAATCCACGCGAACCACCAGTAACTAATGCAATTTTACCACTTAATCTATTCCCCATCTAAATCACAACTTATCTTTTGGCCCTGCTCTAAACTAACTAATTTATCTTGGTGATAAAATTCTAACTCTTCTCCACTTGCTAAATTATAAGTTACCTCACCTGAAGTAACTTCAACTTCTAGTCGTCGTCCCTTAAAGTTCACATTAAACTTATAACTATCCCATTTCTCTGGTAGATAAGGATCAAAACTTAACTCTCCCTCATAGATTCTCATACCTGCAAAACCATTGACTAATCCCAGCCAAGTTCCAGCCATAGCTGCTGTATGAACCCCATGTTGGGAATTATCATGATAATTATCTAAATCCATCCTTGCTGTCTCCATAAAGAAATTATAGGCTTTATCATGATAGCCAATCTCTGCAGCCATAATACCATAAATACAACTTGATAGAGAAGAATCATGAGTTGTTAGTGGTTCATAATAATCAAAATCTCGTTTCTTTTGTTCTAAATCAAACTTATCCCCTAATAAGAAAGATACTAATACAGTATCAGCTTGCTTTAAAACTTGATGTCTATAAATTACTAAAGGATGATAATTTAATAATAGAGGATAATTCTCTTGAGGGGTATTTTTAAAATCCCAGACAGCTTTATCTAAAAAACTATCATCTTGAGCATGTATTTTTCTTTCTTCATCATAAGGAATATACATCTTATCTGCTGCTTCTTTCCAATTTGTAACTTCATCTTCCTTTAGTTCTATCTGCTTTTTTAATTCTCTATAAACATCTGGGTGTTTTTCTTTTATCCAAGTTGCTATCTGATAAGCATACTCTAAGTTCATTTGAGCCATATAATTAGTATAGCAGTTATTATTAACAATGGCTGTATATTCATCAGGTCCTGTTACATCATTAATACAAAACTGATTATCTTTACCTGGAATATAATCTCCTAAATCAGCCCATACCCTAGCCGTCTCAAATAACATTTCTGCTCCATAATTTAACATAAATTCTGTATCATCAGTTGCTTCCATGTATCTCTTCAAAGAGTAAATAACATCTGCATTAATATGGTATTGGGCTGTTCCAGCTGGATAATAAGCAGAACATTCTTCACCAGCAATTGTTCGCCATGGGAAAAGAGCTCCTTTGTCATGAGACATTGTTCTTGCTCTCTGGCGAGCATCATCTAAGATATTGTATCTATATTCTAATAACTTTTTACTAATCTCTGGTTTAGTATATAAAAAGAAAGGAAAACTATAGATTTCTGTATCCCAGAAATAATGTCCTTCATATCCTTCACCAGTCACACCTTTAGCAGCTATATTAGTCTTCCCGTCTTTACCTACAGATTGAAGTAGATGATATTCATTAAATCTAATTCCTTGTTGTAAAGCTTTATCTCCTTCAATTTCAACCTGTGCCTGCTGCCAAAACTCTGCTAAGTATTCTTTTTGGGTCGTTAACAATTTATTAAATCCTTCTTCTTTAGCAGTCTTTAATGTATCTTTAGCATTAGGAAGTAATCTATCAGCTGAATAATCTCTGGACGTATAATATGTAATGTACTTCGTTAAATTAATTGTTTCTTCTTCTCTAGCTTCTACTATGTAGTTGGCCCTTACCATTTGTTCTGGTTGATCAGTTTGTAATCTGAAATCACTTTCAGTTTCTAATTGATTCTCCATTCCACAGACTAATTCAAATTCAGTATTATTAGTTTTTTGAGTTAAAGCTGCAAAATTTCCCTTTTGTTCTTTATCTACTAAATTTAAAACTTGACCTTGAAAATCAGATCCTACCCGAGGATCATCTTCATTTACTTGATTGGTAACTGCCCCATCTAAAGCAGATACTAAAGTAACCTCTCCCGAAAAGTTAAGTGGTCTTACTTCATAACTAATGGCTGCTAAATGTTTATTGGTCAAACAAACTATTCTCTTTATCTTAATTGCTACCTTTTTACCTGCTGGGGATTGCCAAGTTAATTCTCTAGTTAACACACCCTCTTTCATATCTAAAGTTCGTTCATAATTTAATAATTCCCCTGCAAACATACTAAATTCTTCATCTCCAAGATATAACTTTATAATCTTACTATCCGTTACATTTAACATAGTTTGACTATTTTGGGCATAGCCATAAGCTTCTTCACCGTAAATAATTGGTTCTGATTCATAAAAACCATTGAGATAAGTTCCTTGTAAAGATGTATTCTTGGGCCCAGCATAACCTTCTTCAAAGTTACCTCTCATACCTATGTATCCATTACCTAAAGCAAAAATAGTTTCATCACGATAATTTGTTTCTATATCAAAACTCTCTTCTCTAATCTTCCATTCATCGTAAGGATAAATTGCTTCTTTAAATTTTTCTTTTCCCATCTATATTCCTCCTTTAACTATATGAAGTGATAGGTCAGGAAAAAACTCCTGACCTATCATAAACTTATAATTATCTAATTAAATCTACTATTATTTATTGAGCTTCTTTTTTAGCATTTTGAATTACCTGGTGATACTTATCTAGAGTTTCTTCTACAGGTGCATCATTTAACACTATTTCTTTAAATGCACTATTTAAGGCTCTACTTACAGTTGCCCAATAAGGAACATTAGGTCTAGGTTCAGCATACTTCATTGCTTCTTTTACAGCTTCAAAGTATGGTTTCTGCCATTTTGGAACTTCCCCATAAGCATCTGTTCTAGAAGATGGCCAGGCTAACTTAGTTACTAGTTGTTTTTGTACCTTTTTAGACATTAAATATTTAATGAACTTAACAGCTAATTCTTCATGCGGTGCACCTTTTGGAATAGCTAATACAGAACCTCCTAGTACATGAGATTCTTTGACAGGTCCGCTCCAACCGTGATATGCTTTAATCTCATCTTTATTATACTTTTTAACAATAATATTAACTCCGAACGGCCAATTACGTCCTAAATAAACTGATTCAGTAGCCAAAAACTTATTTGTTGTATCCCATGTTGCTCGCTTAAAGTCTGGTGATAAGTAAGGTTTTAGTTTCTTTAAGAATTTAAATGCTTTAATACTACCTTCATCATTTAACACCAATGGATTTCCACCTGCTGAACGAATATAATCAAATAAGTGAACAGTTGTATCAGAAGCTAAACCACCTTTAATTCCTATTACACGTCCAATACCCTCTTTTTTCTTAAAAGTTTTAGCAACCTTAAGTAGCTCATCCCAATTCTCTGGCGGTTTAAGTCCATACTTTTCGAACTTTTTTTGATTATAAAAAGCAATCTCTACATTAGGACGATAAGGCATAAAGTATAACTTACCATTAAACTCTCCAACCTTTATTAAAGCATCAATAACCTCTTTAGGAATTATATCTCTATATTCTGATAAATCTTCAACTAATCCTCTATCAACTAATGGCGCTAACTGCATATTATCTTGAGCAACTACATCAATAGTCATATTTCCAGCTGCTTTTAAAGATTGTAGCTTCTTAATTACATTTCCAGATCCAATTTGAAAAGGAGTTACTTCAACATTATATTTCTTTTCAAATGGGGGTAATATTTCCTGTTTAATAACTTTCCACTCTGATTCTCCTAATGACATAACAACTTTTAATTCTTTCTTTCCATCTTTAGCTCCTTGGTCTCCTCCTGCACATCCAACTACAAGACCACTTAATAAGATTGTTACAACTAGTAATGTAAATATTTTTTTAGATTTACTTATCATTTGCACTCCTCCTTTTATTTTATAAATGGATAATTAAATTATTGAAGAAATTTATTATCCTTTAATAGCACCAGATAAATAACCTGACTTCATATATTTTTGTAAGAAGAAAGTAATAATTGCTACTGGAATAGTTAAAATAGTTGCATAAGCTGCTGTAGCAAATACTCCTCCTCGATTCACATAATAGAAAACCTGTAGTGGTAGTGTTTTATCAGCTAAAGTCATATATAAAGCATAAGTGAATTCATTCCAAGACTGTAACCAAGCAAACATTGTACCTACTGCAATACCTGGTAGAGCAATAGGAAAGACTACTTTTAGTAAAATTTGCATTTTACTAGCTCCATCAACCGAAGCTGCCTTTTCTAAATCCTGAGGAATTGTCTCAAAAGTTCCTACTAAAATCCAAGCTAAAAAAGGCAGTACTTTAATTAAGTGGGCCAAGATCAAACCTAAATTAGTATCTAACAGACCTAATTTAATGAATTCAACTGAAACTGGTAAAGCTATACCTACTGCAGGAAACATTCTTGTAAAGAATAACGAAATGATAGTAATATATTTAATCTTTCTATCCATCCTAGAAATCACATAAGCTCCAGGAGCAGCAATTATCATAGAGATTATAGCTGTACCTGTTGCTACTATAAAACTCTTAGATAATGGAGCCCAGAGTCGGCCTGATTGAATTACCCCTTTCCAATGCTCTAACGTGAAATTTTGAATCCCAAATGTTGGATGCTGAGTTAAAACTTCCTGAGGACTACTTACTGAAACCTTAAACATTAAATAAACAGGAAGTATCATAAATAATGTTCCTAATATAAGTGCTGGTATATAAAAAATATCAGCTAACTTTCCAGATAAATCTTCTGTATTATTCATTATCCAAGTCCTCCTTCATCAGAAGCTACTTTCAAATAAGCAACCACAAATAATAAAATAATAACCAATAAGATAGTTGAAGCTGCTCCCGAAGCATTTATATTATTATATAAATTATACTCTTGATAAGCGTAAGTAGCTAATACTGGAGTTGTTTGACCTGCTAATACTAAAGGTAACTCAAAAATTCTAAAAGCATCAATTGCTCTTAAGATTAAAGCCATTGTGATTGAAGGCTTAAGTAATGGTAATGTAACATATCTAAATGTTTGCCAAGTACTAGCTCCATCAATGTTAGCCGCTTCATAAACTTGTTTAGGAATTGATTGTAATCCAGCTAATAGTAATAATGTAATTAAAGGTGTTACTTTCCACGTATCTGCCAAAGCAACAACAAAGATGGTTCTAAGTCCACCACCAGTCCAAGTAATAGGCAAATCTATTAACCCAATCCTATACAAAAGTTCATTTAAATAACCAGTAGTACCAAATATATAAGTCATAACTACACCAGAAACAATTGTTGGTACTCCCATAGGAATTAAAAAGATCGATCTAAAAAAACCCTTTCCTCTAAAAGCTCTATTTAAGATTAAAGCTAAAACTAAACCTAAACTCATCTCAATTGTTAAACCTACAGCCGTTATCCCAATAGTATTTAAAAAAGCTTCAATAAAATCAGCCTTATTAAATAAGTACCTATAATGCTCTAAAGTAAATTGACCAGTCTGAGGATCTTGGAATCCTAACATGATTGACCTTAAAACAGGCGTTAGTGTAAACCCAAGAATATAAGCAACCAATGGTAAAATCATAATTATCTCTAGTTTATAATTTTTTAGTCCTTTTTTAATTGCTGTTAAATTCAATTCTAGGCCTCCTTGTTTTCTAAATTCATAATTAGTATAAGTTATTTTCTATCAAATATACTAAATGTAGATGACTTCTTAAACTATACATTCGTAACCGGTTACAAATATATGTTATTTAAAAACAAAAAAACTTCCTGAACTTGATACAGTTAGGACTAGGCATAAAAATTCCTATTCTGTATTAAGTAAAGGAAGTTCTTATAGGCTTATAATTATTATAATTCCTTGCTTATATGCTTTTATTATATTATTAAATAGTTATTTACTTATTGTTAAACCTGTATATACAACTTATTTACTAAATTAATTATAGACCATATTGCATTACTTGTCAAGGAATTATACTAATAAATTTTTCTCTTTTCTGTTTCTACCTTCTGCTTGATTGCTTCTAGCATATTCTTACTATTACTCCTTACTTTTTTCTTTAGGATAGGATTTAATAACGGGGCCAACATCGCTACCCCAAACTCAAACTCTACACTTAAAGTAATCTTTACTCCTTGTACAACTTCCTTTAGATCCCATTTTCCCTCAAACTTTTTTAAATCTCCCTCCAATTGCTGATAAAGTATTTCATATCCATCATCATTAAATAAATCTTTTTCTTTCCAACTAATACTACGCCCATCTATCTTTGTCTCCCAACTAGTAATAGTAGATTTTTTATCTCTCTTTAAGACTTTAACACTAATGACATTTTCCATAAATTGAGGATAAGATTCCATATCTTTAGCTAACTGATAAGCTTTATCTATACTCCCGTTTAGGATTATACTTTCTACTACTTGTGGCATTTACAATCCTGCTTATAAAAACCTATTTAAAACTACTTATAGGTTTATAAACAGATACACCCCCCTTTTTAAAAATACTTATTAAACAATCATTAGACCTTTAGGTCTATTTAATAGAGTTAAATTTCTAAATCCATAACCTCGAAAAATCTTACCTTTTAAAGTTGAGAAATTACAGACTTTAGAATTATATTTATTATTCTTAATTCTTAATGAAGTAATATAGCCTGTATAAGTTTCACCATTTCTCTTAGTATATTTAACTAAATCTCGCTGTCTAAAACATTTTAATTCTTTAATTTTAGCCTTAGACTTCTTTCTAAGAGGTTTAATATAATACTCTTTAATATCATCAATATTATCAACAGGTAATAGTCCAGTAGTACAAATAGCATCATTACTATGGCTTTTTTCTATCTCATAGTCAATCCGCTTATTAGCAGTATTACCACCTGATGTAATTTCTAGTTGAGCTATTTTAGATAATTTATCTCTTAACCAAGTCTTACCTTGCATAACATGACTTGCTGATTTTAAGTCAGATAATTCTTTGCTATTAATAATATCTAAAAATTGGTCTTTATACTGATACTCTCTACCATCAACTTTATCTTTATGACAAGCTTTACATAAGGTAATTAGATTATATATACTATCTGCTCCACCATCTCGTCTAGGCATGATGTGGTGGGCGTGTAGCATAGTTTCAGTAGCACCACATAATTGACAAGTACAATCATCACGATATAGCGTAGCTTTTCTTAAATTCTCGTCAAGTCGATTAGACTCTTGATACTCCCAATTATAAAGTTCTCTACCTTCTGTTAATTTACGAATATCAATTGATACATCTTCTAAGACTATCTTATCTATTCTAATGTACTTCTTTAATTTATTTACTACTCTTAAAATAGCTTGTTTCTTTTGGAGTATGCTAGGTGGTATTCGACCTTTTCTCTTGCTAGAGGAACGATTATCAAATCTAGCAGGTCTATATCTCTTATGAGAACGTCTATACCTACGATAACCTCTACGTTCTTCCATCTTTTTAGATGCATCTTGACGTTGCTCCATTACTGCTTTAAATAGAACTTTATTTTTAGTTTGACACTTCTGTACTAAAGCAAACCCTACCTTTTTAGCACCATCATCAATTCCTAAAATTAGCTTATCACTATTAACTTGGTCTTTAGGTACTTCTCTTTTTAGCTTAATAATAAGTGGATATTCTTCTACTAAACTAGCTTTACCCTTTCTAATTAAATACCATGCTTTTTTACTTTTAGTAGGATCAAGTAGCTTTCCCTTACTATCTAATACAAAAGCATATTTGTTTGGCATCTCTGCCACCTCCATAATGGGAACTTCCCTTCCTGGCAATGTCAAATGGGGCTTAAAGTGTCTTTGGTGTTAGGCTACCATATTCCATAAGAACTTAGGTAAGCGTTCTTCCTTGACACCACAGAGCAGTTTACAGAGCAAGGCTCTGCCTGCGACCTAAGACTGATAGGATACATCCGAGGGTGTGATAATAAGCCTTGTCGAGTTAAAAGACTCTTTGACCAAATAACATAGGAAACGCCTTTTGTTACGAAGTGTCCGCAAGACACGAAGGCATTGTGCTAAGGATATTTCTATCCTCTACACTCCCTTAACCTTGAAAGCAACGAAACAGTTTTACCTAACTTTAAATAGCATTAATTAGGATTTTATAAGCTGTTTCATAGCTCCTTTAACCTGCTAATAAAACTACTTTTTGTAAAGCTTTATCTAACCTCTCAATTATTGTATCTAACTCTGATCGTTTAATAATCAAGGGGGGTTCTAATCTAATTACCTGTTGTTGATTTAGTGTATAAGCTACTAAAACCCCTTGAGCAATTAATTCAGAAATTAACATCCCACTATACCCTTCATTTCTTAATTCTATTCCAATCATTAAGCCTTGGCCTCTGACTTCTTTAATGAATTGAGAGTATCTTTTACTTAGTTGCTCTAATTCTTCTAATAAATAAGCTCCTAATTTATTGGCTCTAGCTGCCAAACCTTCTTTCTCTATCTGCTCAATTGTAGCTAATGCAGCCTGACAAGCTAAAGGATTACCTCCAAAGGTTGATGTATGTAAGAAAGGGTCATCTGCTAATTTAGACCAAACTTTAGAAGTAGCTATAAAGGCTCCTACAGGCATTACTCCTCCCCCTAATGCCTTAGCTAATGTCATAATATCTGGAGTAATATTATAGTGCTGACAGGCAAATAATTTGCCAGTTCTTCCTAAACCAGTCTGTACTTCATCTAAAATCATTAAAGCCCCATAACTATCACAAATTTCGCGTACTGTTTCTAAATAATCATTAGGAGGTAAGACTATACCACCTTCTCCTTGAATAGGCTCTAAAATTATTGCTGCTGTATCATGACTAACCAGCTCTAATAATGATTTAACATCACCAAATGGTACATGTTCAACTTGAGGTACTAAAGGCTTAAAAGGACTTTTGAAAATCTCTCTACCAGTAGCGCTTAAAGCACCCAACGATTTACCATGAAAAGAGTTTGTAGTAGCAATAATTTGGTCCCGCTCAGTTGCTAATCTAGCTAATTTTAGTGCTCCTTCAACAGCCTCAGTTCCACTATTGCAAACAAAGGAATATTGTAAATTCCCAGGGGTTATTTGGGCCAATCTCTTTGCTAGCTGAGCTAAAGGCTGACTAAACAAAACTTTAGAAGATAACGGCATTAAATCTAATTGTTCTTTAACCGCTTCAATTACTGCCTTAGGTTTATGACCTAAAGTAAAGGTACCATAGCCCCCTAAACAATCAATATACTCTTGACCCTCTACATCCTTAACAGTTATTCCATCAGCTTCCCACTCTAAGCTATCTAACCCCATTAACTTATATAGGCGAGCTAAACTAGGATTGACATAATCTTTATAATTAGTAATTGTTTCTTCTACTATATCCTCCATAATTTCCTCCTTTGCTATAAATTACTAATTAATATTCTATCCTTAGTAAAAAAAAGTATTCATTAAAAGAAAAAATTCTAGGAATTTAATCCTAGAATACTAGCTAACCTGTAACTAAATAATTTATTTTTTCTATATTACTCTCTAACATATACTCTCTAAAAGCCCTACTCTCTCTTAATAACTTATATAATCTTTTCTTATTAGCACCATAATTCTTTTCACCAGTTCCCCTTGTAATTAAAATATTATAGGGATTAATAAACTGTAAACTTATTTTTCCCAGTTCCTGCAAATACTTTAAACCTAAGGAAAGAGTCAATTCCTGCTCCCCAGTTAAACTAGATAACGTATAAATATCAATTTTACCATCTTTATTCTCAATTATATACTTAACAAGTCCTACTAATTTTTTAATAAATACTGCACTCAACTCTAACTCAGCCTTTGAATAAGCCAAGACCAGCTTATTAGGATCTATACTATATAATAAATCCTGTAAAATAGTTAAATCAGGCGGACAAGAAAGTAATACTAAAGTATCTGCTGGTTGTTGGTAATAACGATCAACCACTTTAAAATCCCATTTTTTAGTTCCTTCATAATAATAGACAGCTCTAGAATAAGAAGGAAGTTCTCTACCTAACTCTTGCCAGCCACGTCTATCCTCAAATTCACAATCTATTTGCTTATCTTCCTTTATCTGTCCCGTAGCTGAGATTACCTCTTTAACTTCTAATTGAAATCTTCTTTTACCTTGCCAGTTGTTAACATCTAAAGAATAAACTAAAGCCACCTTATCTGCTAATTTATCTTCTTCAGCCTGCCACCAAATAGCAGAGCGTTGTTCTTGACCATCACTAACAACTAATTTTAAATGTTTTTGACTACCTAAAGGACGATAATTAAGGAGCTCTAAATTAGGAGCATAAAATAAAGGTTCCGGATTTCCCTCCCCAAAGGGGGCCAAGCTCCTTAACTGCTCATACAGCTCTAAACCAGTTTTATCCAACTTTAACCTTTGATCAACTTCAATTTCTTCAAAGCCACCTGCCTCTTTTAGTTTAGCAGTTAAAACATCTTTTAATTTATTCGTAAACTCAGCTAAATTATCTTTCTGCAGTGAGCAACCTGCTGCACCAGCATGTCCTCCAAAGCCAAGTAAAAAATCTTTACACTCTAGTAAAGCATCTCGAATATGAACTCCGGGAATTGACCTAGCAGAGCCAGTAACTTCTTCTGGCTTACCTTTTTTAGCACATAACAACAAAACAGGAACTTGAAATTTTTCTGTTAATCTGCCCGCTGCTATACCTACTATCCCCTGGTGCCAATCCTCTTGGTAAAGAATAATTGGTTCACTTTTATCTTGCACCAAATTTAGAGCTTCTTCTTCTATTTTAGCTCCTAATTCCTTTCTTTTCGTATTAATTTGATCTAACTGTCTAGCCAACTTTGCTGCTTCCTTAGGCTTAGAACTAAGTAATAATTCAACAGCCACATCAGCCTTATCTATTCTACCAGCTGCATTAATCCTTGGCCCTAGACGAAATCCAAGATCAACCTCTGAAATCTGAGAAGTATTAACCCCAGCTACCTTGCATAATTCTTCAAGCCCTAACCAATTAGTTGTTGCTAATGACTCTAATCCCTGCTGTAACAAATAACGATTCTCTCCTCTTAGCGGAACAACATCAGCTACTATAGCCAACGCTACTAAATCAAGTAATTGATCTGTTAAATCATCCTTTTTCACCTTAGCTAGTACTCCCTGGGCCAAAAAGTAAGCCATTCCAGCTCCCGGTAAATAATAAGCCTGATGGTCAACAGGCAAAAACTTAGGGGATAATAACAGATCAGCTGCCGGTAACTCCTCTGGTAAGTCATGGTGATCTGTAACTATCACTTCTAAGCCTAATTCTTTAGCTAAAGCTATCTCTGCTTGATTAGAAATTCCACAATCACAAGTTATAATCAAATCAACTCCACTCGTAGCTAATTCTTTAATAACCTCTTGCTTCATCCCATAGCCTTCTGTAAATCTATCAGGGATATGATAACTAACATTAGCTTTAATCTCTTCTAACATTCTAACTAAAATAGCAGTCGCAGTAACTCCATCGGCATCATAATCACCATAGACACAAATCTTTTTGCCATTATCAACTGCCTTTAAAATTAATTGAACTGCTTCTTTTAATCTAGGAAACTCAGTTACTTTAGTAGGTTGATAATAATTGGGATTTAAAAACTCCTCTACTGCTTCCTTAGTTTCAATCCCTCGTTTAATTAATAAACTAGCTAATAATTTACTCCCCTCTAATCGATCTAACATCCACTGTGGGATTTCCTGATTTAATTGATTGACCTTAACTTTCATCTTGACACCTCCACCCTAAAAACTAATTGCTTCGATATCATCCCAGTCCTCTGTCAAATCTAAATCTTCCTCTTTAGGTTCTATTTCCAAAGCAGGCTCACCATGACAGATAGGCCGATACTCACAATATAAACAATTCTTCTCTTCACTTGTAGCTAATACATCATCATCTGCTCTAAAGCTTACCTGTTTAATATCAGAAATCATCCTTTTAATCTTTCGTTCATCCCGTAAATATCTTTCTTGATTATAAAATAATACTTTTTCATCATCAGGAAAACGAGGGTTCCAATAAACCAAGGTAATATCCTTAGGTTGCCAAGAACCTTCGGGAGCATAATCACCCCCTGCTTTACATAATAGATACCTATATACAACAGTTTGTAAACTACGCTTAAGATAATTAACTTTAGAATTAGTAGCATGGGTCTTCCAATCATAAATAACTACCCGACCAGCTTCGCTAAAATGTAATAAGTCATACTTAGCCATTAATTTTAAATCTCCATTATTTAATTGTAATTTATGTTCTGGTAAAAATTGATCTTGCTTATTATATGGCCTAAAGTTAGTTAGTCTCTCTAACCAAGTAATCATTTCCTCTGAAATTATATCTTTACTATCAACAATTTTACCCCGAAAATAATAACGTTCGGCCAACATATGAAATAAATTACCTTGTTCTTGTAACTTCCTTTTTTCTTTATCTTTAATCCAATCATCTGGCCAAAACAACCCATCAATATACCTTCGTTTAAATTTTAGTTGGCAAGTATCATAAGTTTTAAGAGCTGAAGCACTAAAATATAAATCATCAATTACTTGCGATGACATCTAAGTTCACTCCTCTGCTAAAAATTCTTTTAATTTTATAAAGACTTTATTCGGTTTAATCTCATACCAATCAGTATAATAACCCTCTCTTTTTTGATAACTAGTTAAAAATAAGTTCTTTTCAGCCCGAGTAATAGCCACATAAAGCAACCTTAATCTTTCTTTAGCTACTCTGATTTTGGCTTCTTGATTAGGATTTTTGCTGCCTCCTTGGCCCACAATATTCTCTAATTGTGCTTCTACACTTGCTTTAGGATTACGTTTACCTGAAACAAGATAATTAAGCTCTCCTTTAAATTTATCTCCTAGGGTAACTGGATATTTATCCCGGACTACAGAAGTAACAAATACAGTATCCCACTCTAAACCTTTAGATTTATGAGCTGTTAAAACTGTAATCACACCTGGTTGTGGTTTGAATCCATTTAGCTTATTAAATTTATCTGCAATTTGATTAAATGAGCGTTCTAAATCAGATAATTGCCCCATAATATCTACTAACTTATAATCAGGATTAATCTTTAATTGATCTCTAATTTGTAATACAATACCTTGGACTAAAGCTAATAATTCACCTGTAAACTTTAAACTTTCAGCTATAAATAAAACCAATTCATCTGGAGGTAATTTAACACTAGCATCTAACCACTCTTTAATTTTATCTGTAGCCTCATTAAATTCTTGATATAATTCTCGATTATCAAATAACTGGTCTGGCAACTTAGTTGCAGACAATTCTCCTCCAATAGGATAAATAACTTCTTCTAGGGTATATTCACTAAATAATTTATTAATTACCTGCTTTTCTTCTGTAGTAAATTTAAATAAGAAGACTTCATTAATTAATGCAATTATTTTATCCTCTCGTTGTGGCTCTGCTAAATAATCTATAGCTTTAAGCAAAGATTTAATTGTATACTCCTGTTCCTGATTTAATTTACCGATTTCTTCAACAGGCAATTCTGCTTGCTTAAGTTTTTTAGTTATATCCTCTCCTACATACCTATTAGGGACAAGTATTCCTATTGCTTGGTTAGGATACTTATCTAATTGATCTGCAGCCTGATTAACTATCCAGTCAATCTCTTTTGCTTCAGTTTCAAATAATTTAGCTGCTACTTGATGGCCTTCGGTCGTTGGATTATCTTCTTTACCTACAGGATGGATCAATTGGTCTTCTAAAGCAGTTGTACAACCTTGATTAGGATGTTGATTTCTTGTCCAATCAACTAAATAATTTGCTAAATCAATAATATCTTGACTACTACGGCCTGAATAAAGAATAGATTCTTTTTTCACACTAGCTTGATTACAAAAACTCCTAAAAACATCTGGGTCAGCTGCTGTAAAGGTCCCCATAATGGCTTGATTAGAATCTCCAACCCGTACCAAATTACCATCTGCTCCTGCTAATAACTTAAGAATCGTCTCCTGCACTAAATTAGAATCTTGAGCTTCATCCTCAAAGACATAAGTCCACTTTTCTCTTAATCTTTGACAAAACTGAGCATCACTTTTTAGCAAGCGCCAAGTATTAATCAGCAAATCATCAAAATCAACCCACCCCTTTTGATGTAAAACTTGAGAATAATCAAGTAATAACTCCAAAGCCCAGGCCAAATAAGAAGAGCTAGCAATCCGTTGCCTTAACTTAAGAGCTTTATCTCGATCTATCCCTCTCATCTTAAGGTGACTGATCCAAGTTTGAACTAAACCAGGAAATTTATTCTTCCATCTATCCTCTGCTTTGCGATTACTAATTATTCCTTTCCAGTTAGACTTATTTTCTTGTAACCACTTGGTTGATAACTCCGCAATGATTTGCCACTTTTGTCTTTGGTCAATCACAGTAAAATCATCATTAATTAACACTAAGTCAGATTTTTCTTTTAAAATGCTAACTGCTAAAGAATGAAGAGTTTTAACTTCAAAGCCTCTGTTTTTAGGAAACCCTCTTTGCTCTAAAAAATTATTAATACGAGTGCGAAAATTAGCTACTGCTGCATTCATATAAGTAACAATTAAGATTTTACCTGATTTTATATACCCCTCTGTGATTAAATCCGCTGCTAAGTGGGCCAAAGTAAAAGTCTTACCTGCCCCCGGCACAGCAGGAACTGCTAAATAACCCGACCTATATTTGACTACTTCATCTTGTCCAGGTCTTAATTTTAGATTAGAAAAATCAATTTCAGCCATTATTTATCACCTCAGTTTGATCCTCTTGTAACCAATCACTTAACTGGCCCTCCTGTTGCCAGCCCCGACTACTTAAATCACTATCAGCTAAATATAATCCCTTAGTTACCTTACTTAATATACTTTGTAAATAATCAGCTAGTTGTTGATAACGTAATTTTTGGTCTATCTTATCGCCCCACTCCCCTTCTGTCTGTCGTGATAAAACATAAGGATTACTAAGTTCTTTTCCACTGCCTAATAACCATAATTCACTAGATAAATCTAATAAAAATAAATATTCAACCTTATCTACATCTGGTAAAGATAAGAAAGAATAAGGAGTAGCTAAGATGACCTTATCTTCTGATTCTTGTTTGCCAAATAGTAATTCAGCTGCTACTGTGCCCTGATTAATCATCTCTATAAATTTATACCCTATATCTTCTTCAGCTGCATCTTTAAATTGGCTAACTACTTTCTTAAACTTAACAATTGAATCCATAATCTTTCTACAAGATAAAATAACTTCTTCTTGTTCAGATTCATCAGCTAAAGCAGCAAGTAACGGTGATAACAACTCTCCAAATGCCTCTCTAAAGAAATACTCTAATTCAAAATCAGTTGCCCGTTTATCTGTTATCCAAGCCTTAAAATCATCATATCTTTTAGCATCATCAAATCCTAATCTAGCCCTTAACTGAGGATTCTCTTCTAAATCAGGTAACTGCTTATCAATAACACGATTAGCTAATAGTCCTGCTCTAATAGGGTCCAGCTTTAAAATTAAACCTAATGTTTGCACTAATGAGGAAAAATTTAACTCTAACTCCCAATCAGGATTAACTAAAATAGTCAATACTATTAAAGCTTGAGCAAATCTATTATCAAGTAATCTCCGATCCCGTCGTAAATTAAGTAATGAATGACCATCTTTTTTAAATTCTTTTTCTAATACAAACTCTAATATTTTATCAATTTGGGGCGCAATTATAGCAATCTGGTGGGGATTAACTCCTTCTTTAATCAATTCATCTATTTCATTGGCTACTTTAAGTAACATCTCCCCTCTAAATTTTTTCTTAATTAACTGGTCTTGTTGCACAAAATCATTATAACTTAATTTTGCTCCTGTAAGAATTTTATCTGTAATTTTAGTTGCCATCTCCCTAGCCTGCAAAGAAGCAGTATGTATCTCTTCAAGCTCTACTAATTCACACTGGCTAAAGAAGTACTCTTTGGCTAACTGAGGCGCAGCACCAAAGAACTTCTCAAAACCTCCTTCGGGATTAAAAGATAAATAAGCTTCATCTACTTCTGGCAATAACTTTTTAATTACATCTTGAGCTGTGGGTACCATCTTTTCTAAATCATCTACAAATAAGTAATTAAACCGTTCTTTTAAATCCTGATTATACTTTTGATTAGATAATAAATACTTATTATACAAATCTACTACTAAAGAATAATCCAAACACCGCTGTTTAAGACATACTTCTCTAAACCGTTTCATTAACTTAAATCCAGCTTGATACGAATCCTTTTGTTCTGCTAGCTTGGCCCACTTATTTAACCTATCCTTGACCTCAGACAATTCTAATCCATTTAAAGCAGCATAATTTAAGTTATTAATTAACTGCAGGGCAATTTGTTGGGCAGTAGCACTAACCTCTATAAAATTTCCTTGCTCTCTTGCCTGTTCTACAAAGGAAGTCATTAAATAATGAGTGGGCTCTACAGTCATAAAGGTCGGCTTAAGTACTTTTCTCCCGCCAGATAAATTTTCTTCAATTAAATCCCAGTATCTTGTTACCTCTTGGTTAACAAAACCAAAATAAGTAAAGATATTTACTAAGCCTGTTGTTGTTAACTTAATCTCTTGTCTCCACTTAGTAGCATTAGTCCCCTTATTAACTAGTACTAAACATTCATCTGTCTTCACTTGTTGACCAATTTGATGATACTTTTTTTGTAGCTTAGTAGTCTTTCCTGAGCCAGTTGGCCCACTATATATTCTTTTCATTTTCATCACCTACTGATAAATTAAAACCTTTTAGTTAAGTATACCACATAAGAGCTAATTAATTAAACTTAATTGATTAAAATATAAATCATAATTTATCGCCAACTAACAAATAATAATAAAACACACTTAGGAGAATTTAAGCTACTTTGTAAGCACAATCGGAAATGTTAGCTCTCACACTATTAAGAGATACATTCAAAATCAAAAATCTAATTAGGAGGTGGAATTATGCAGACCAAAATTGTAGATAAAGCATATAGTTTTAGAATTACACCTAATAAAAAGCAAGAAGAATTAATCAATAAAAATATAGGTTGTGTTAGGTTTGTATTTAACCACTTCCTAGCTCAATCTAAAGACGATAAATACTTATCATATTCTAAATTTGCTACACAATTACCTAAACTAAAGAAAGAATATAATTGGTTAAGAGAAGTTGATAGTATTTCTTTACAACAATCTCTAAAAGACTTAGACAAAGCATTTAAGCGTTTCTTTAAAGGTTTAGGTGGTTTTCCTAAATTTAAATCCAAAAAGAATAATAAGCAATCTTATAGAACTCAATATTTCAAGCGTTCTAGTGGAACTGAAAGCATTGAGATTAAAGATAATAAAATCAAGCTACCCAAACTTGGTTGGGTAAAATTTAGAAAATCTAGAGAAGTTACAGGTAAAATTCAAAATGTAACTATTAGAAAATCAAAAGCAAATAAATACTATATTTCTGTATGTGTTCAAGAAGAAGTTGAAGAACTACCTCAAACTGATAAAGCCATTGGTATAGATTTAGGCTTGAAAGACTTTCTAATTACTTCTAATGGTGAAGTAGTTTCTAACCCTAGAACTCTATCTAAATATGAAAATAAGATTGCTAGACTAAATAAAAGACTTGCTAAAAAAGAAGAAAACTCAAATAATTGGTACAAAGTAAAGAATAAATTAGCTAGAGTACACGAGAAAGTAGCTAATATTAGGAAAGACTTCTTACATAAACTTTCAACTAAATTAATTCGTGAAAATCAAACGATAGTAGTTGAAAGCCTAAAAGTTAAGAATATGCTTAAAAATTCTAGACTAGCAAAAAGTATCTCTGATGTATCTTGGTCTAAATTCGTTGACTATTTAAGCTATAAAGCTGAATGGTATGGTAAGGAATTAATTAAAATTGATACATTCTTTCCTTCAAGTCAACTTTGTAGTGAATGTGGATATCAAAAGAAAGAGGTCAAAGATTTAAGTGTTCGTGAATGGGAATGTCCGAAGTGTCATTCAATTCACGATAGGGATATAAATGCTAGTAAGAATATTTTACAACAAGGTTTACAACTACAATTAGCTAGTAGATAGACTATATACTGTCGGGCGGACAGAAATTTAAGCCTTTGGAGAACTTGTAAGACCAATTTGCACTTAATCCTTGAGATTAACTGTAAAAAGGCTAGGTTCTATGAATAAGGAATCTGCTTGGGCTTGCCCCGCAGAGCGTCAAATAGCTGAAAGTATACTAATGGTACTCCAAAGAAATGTACAATCTTTAATTCGTGCTTTTATGACCGCTACAACTAATGATCAAGTGCGAAATTTATTTGGAAAGTACTTAAAAAAAGAATTAAATTGTATTCATAATACAGCAAAGTACTTCAAATTAAAAAACTGGGCTTCACAACCACCAAAGTACCCTCATAAACCTCCTACAACTAAAGAAGAGATAAACTCAGGAGAAGCATTTCACTTGTGGAGTCATCTTTGTGCCCGCTATGATCAAATAGAACTAACAAAACTTTATGAAAATTATACCCATGATCCTGATTTTAAATTTCTTTTAACAAATGGATTGCGCATGGTACTAGAAGACCAGCTTGCCAACCTAGAACAAGAAATGGATCACTTTGGTCTGCCCCTTCCAGAAAGACCTCCTAAAAGTATCAAAACAACTCAAAATGCAGAAGTTATATCAGATGAAATGATCTACCGGAATATAATGACAGGTCAACAAAATATGCTCCGCTTACACTCTAGTGGTCTAATACAAAGTATCACCAATGATCGAATCCGTAATATATATCTAGATTTAATAAAAGAAGAGATAGATATACTTAATAAATTTATAAAATATGGCAAGACTAAAGGATGGATTAGAACTGTTCCCAACTATAATAAAAATATTTAACAGAGCAACCTTTTAAAAGGTTGCTCTGTTACTTAGACTTCAAAGTGATTTACTAACATATTTAATTCTTGAGCCATATTACTCAAATCTTGACTAGAGCTTGATATTTGTTGCATAGCAGCAACTTGTTCTTCTGTTGCACTTGATATCTCTTGGCTACCTGCTAATAATTGATCACTATAATCAGCTACTTCTTGGACTTGATTATTGGCTAGTTCTATTTTATCAGCTATTTGAGCAAAGAACTGGCCTGTTTCTTGAACATCTTGTGCACCACTTTGAATCTGAGAGTTAGTCTCCGCAATAATTTCTACTGCTTGGTCTGTTTTAGAACCTAACTGATTAATAATTCCTTTTATATTACCAACTGAATCTTGAGTTTCTTCTGCTAATTCCCTAATCTCTTCAGCTACTACTGCAAAACCTTGGCCCGCTCCGCTTTGTGTACTTCCTACTCGCGCAGCCTCTATTGAAGCATTTAAGGCCAATAAATTTGTCTGTTCAGCCACTTCAGAAATAACTTTTATTATCTTCTCTATTTGGGCAGAAGATTCTTTTAGCTTCTCAATAACTTCAGTTGACTCTTGAGCAGTAGTCACAATTTGCTTCATTCTTTCTTCTGTTGTTTCCATCTGCTCTAACCCACTTTGAGCCAAATCATCAACTGCTACTGTTACTTCTGCTGTATTTTGAGCATTATCATTTACATTTTCAACCTTATTGGTAAAATCTTCTATCGAAGCAGAAACTTCTTCTAACGAAGCAGTACTTTGTTGGCTAGATGCACTTAGTTGCTGACTAGTAGAGGAAGCCCTTTCGGCTGCCTGATTAATACTCTGTAACATTCCTTTTAAGCCACTAGCCATATTATTAACTGCTGTTTCTAAATCTCCTATTTCATCAGCTCGATTTAAATTGACTTGAACAGCAAAATTACCATTAGCCATCTCTCGAGTTTTGGCTATAATGTTATCTAAAGGATTGAATAATATTCTATCTAAGAATTTAGATAGAATAAATTGAATAATAACTATCCCAACACCTAATATTATAACCACCCACATAATAATTCGCTTAACTACATCAGCAACTAAATCTTCTGAAGTTCCAACTCTCATCATCCCGATAATTTGGCCCTCACTATCTTTAAGAGGAGTATAAGCAACATAATAATTCTTTCCTAAAATAGTCATTTCACCATAAAAATTATTACCTTTATGTAAAACAATATTAGCAACTTCATCTGAAGCCTTAGTCCCTACTAATCTAGTTCCATTTTTCTTCTTAATATTACTAGAAATATTAGTCCTATTTGAAAAAATGGTTACATTTCCACCAGTTAACTGACTAATATAATTAACTAATTTAAAATTTCCATTTATTTTCCTCCCCCCTTTATATAAACCAGTATCATATTGATACCAAGCCCCTGAATATTTCTCATTTAAAATCTGATAACTAACTCTAAGATCTCTTTTGACCCTATACTTTGATAATTGCTCTCCTACTACCTGATTAACAGTAATCAAACCTGCAATTATTATAAATAGTAACGCAACTAGTACAAATAATTTAAATCTTGCTCTTAGTGATAAATTCTTGATTTTATCTATCATTCTTCTTTTCCTCCTCTTAGATTGTTACTAAACCATCCATTTATCTTTATTTCGATAAAAAATTATCAATCCCTTTAAATATTATTTCTACTTATTTACAATTTAGATAAAACTCTAAAAACACCTGCAAAAAAATAAATTTCCCCATCCTGTCAGGATGGGGAAATACAACTTAGCTCTTTAATTAGTCAGTAATCAACTTTAATTTAGCTGGATAGTAATTAAAGTTGATTTAAAATGTCTTCTGTAATTTTTTGAGTTGTAAACCCTAATTGCTGGGCTACTTCTTGACCAGGGCCACTAGCCCCAAATTGATCTACACTAACTACTAAATCATCTAATTTTAATAGCTGATGCCAGCCATTACCTACACCAGCTTCAATTGCAACTCGTAGATTATCTTCATCACCTAATACTTCTTGAATATAACTTTGCTCTTGCTCTAAGAATTTATCTCTATTGGGAATAGAAACTATTCTAGATAATACATCTTCTGCAGTTAACATCTCTGCTACTTCTGTAGCTAAAGAAACTTCACTACCACTAGCTAGTAAAGTTACTTCAGCATTTCTCTCCTCTTTTACTACATATCCTCCTTGTGACATATTTACTACCTTATTATCTTTATTCAAGTGCGGTAAATCTTGTCTAGTTAGGATCAGAGCAGTTGGACCATCAGTCCTCTCCATTGCTTGTAGCCAAGCTTCTTTTGTTTCTTCTTCATCAGCTGGCCTAATTACATCTAAGTTAGGAATTAAACGTAAAGATTCTATTTGTTCTACTGGCTGATGAGTTGGTCCGTCCTCTCCAATATAGACAGAATCATGGGTAAAGACATAAACAACTGGTTGATTCATTAAAGCAGACATTCTAACTGCTGGACGTAGATAATCAGAGAAGACTAAGAAAGTAGCTACAAATGGTCTAAGTCCTTGGTGGAGAGAAATACCATTAGCGATTGCTCCCATAGCATGCTCTCTTACTCCAAATCGGAAATTACGGCCGTCATAGTTATCCTGTTGAATCTCATCATATTTATTAAGGTAAGTCTTATTTGATGGTGCTAGATCAGCTGAGCCTCCAACTAAATAAGGCACTTGATCAGCCATCTCTCGTAAAGTAGCACCTGATGCTTTTCTAGTAGCAATCGGTGTATCAATCTCTAACTTCTCAACTACATCTTGTAAATCAGTTGGTAACTCTAAATTATATCCGTTATCCCATTCTTCTTTTAATTCTGGGTTGGCCTTGGCCCAAGCAGCAAATTCTTCTTCCCAGGCAGCTCGTTCTGCTTGCAATTCTTCTTTTCGTTGATTAAGAAATTCTTTTACTTTATTTGAAATATAGAACTTTTCATCAGTTGGTAGTCCAAATTCTTCTTTTAATCCTTTAATCTCATCTTCTCCCAATGGAGATCCATGAGCTGAACTAGTATCCTGCTTAGTAGGTGCTCCATAAGCAATATGTGTATTAGCCATAATTAACGTAGGTTTATCAATAACTTCTTTCCCTTCTGCAATGGCTGCTCTTAAAGCATCAAGATCATGACCATCAACATCTTCAACTACATGCCAATCATAGGCTTTAAATCTATCGGCTACTGATTCAGTAAAGGTAATATCTGTATTACCACCAATGGAAATATCATTATCATCATAAATAGCTACTAATTTATCTAACCCTAAATGCCCAGCTAATGAAGCAGCTTCGGCAACTATTCCCTCCATCATACAACCATCACCTAATAGAGTATATGTATGATGGTCTACTATTTGATGGTCAGTTGTATTATACTTTTCAGCTAACATTTTCTCTGTAACTGCCATACCTACCGCATTAGAAAAACCTTGTCCTAGTGGTCCAGTAGTAGTATCAATTCCTGGAGTATGACCATATTCAGGGTGACCTGGAGTTTTTGAATTTAATTGCCTGAAATTCTTTAAATCATCAAGTGATAAATTATAACCTGTTATATGTAATAAAGAATACAACAAAGCTGAGCCATGACCTGCTGATAAAACAAACCGGTCGCGATTGGCCCATTCAGGTTGGGTTGGGTCATGACTCATTACTTCACTGTATAATAATGAACCTATATCGGCACACCCTACTGGTAATCCTGGATGGCCAGACCCAGCTTCTTCTACCATATCAGCAGATAATCCTCTTACTACATTAGATACTTCTTTTAACACTTTAATCACTCCCATTATAATATTAATTTTTACTTACAATACTTTAAAAACCACATAATAAAGAAGACCCTCTAATATAGAGAGCCTTAAAAATTACTATTATTCTTGAGCTTCTTTCCAATCATCTAAAAATCTCTGAATTCCAATATCCGTTAGTGGATGTTGAGACATCTTCTTAATTACACTAGAAGGAATAGTAGCAATATCTGCTCCTACTAATGCTGCTTCTTTTACATGACGAGGACTTCTGATACTAGCCGTTATAATTTCACTATCTAAATTATAATTAGTTAAAATCTGATTAATTTCTTCAATTAATTTCATTCCATCATGTGCTCTATCATCTAACCTTCCTACAAATGGACTAATAAAGCTCGCTCCAGCCTTTGCTGCTAATAAGGCTTGATTGGCTGAAAAAACTAAAGTAACATTAGTTTTTATACCTTCATTTTCTAAAGTATTAACTGCCTTTAATCCTTCTTCTGTCATTGGAATCTTAACTGCTACGTTAGAAGCTAGCTCTGCTAATTCTCTTGCTTCTTCAATCATCCCTTCAGTATCTGTACTAATTACCTCAGCACTTACTGGACCATCTACTAGTTCACAAATTTCTTTGATTCGTGTATGGAAATCTACATCTCCTTCTTTAGCTACTAAACTAGGATTAGTTGTCACTCCATCAATTACACCTAAACTATTTGCCTCTTTGATTTGGTCTAAATTAGCAGTATCAAGAAAAAATTTCATTTTATCACTCCTTTAAAATTAATAAAATAACATTTAACCAAAACAAATCTTTGTCTCTTACAATTTAGTTAAGTAGAATCAATACAAACCAGCTAACAACTGGCTTGTATTGAAAATTATCATTATTACATTAAAAGACCAGCAATTGTAGCAGTCATATATGTCGCTAATGATCCACCAATTAAAGCTCTAACACCTAAAGCAGCAATCTCTCCTCTACGTTCAGGAGCTAAACTACCGATTCCGCCAACCTGAATTGCAATAGATGAGAAATTAGAAAATCCACATAAAGCAAAAGTAGCAATCATTTCTGATTTAGCAGATAAAGCTCCTTCTTTAATCATTTGAGATAATTGAGAATAAGCTACAAATTCATTTATAGCCATCTTTTGACCTAATAAACTTCCTACTTCTTGAATTTCAGCTACTGGAACTCCCATTAAGAAAGATAATGGTGCAAAAATATATCCCAAGATCTGTTCTAAACTAGTACCTAAAAAACTTAATGGATAGTTAATTAAAGCAATTAATGAAACAAACGCAAGTAACATAGCTGCTACATTTAAAGCTAACTGTAATCCCTCACTTGCCCCTTCAGCAGCTGCATCAATTATATTAGCATTATCAATCTCTAAATCAATTTCCATATCACCTGATGTAGCTGACTCTTTGGTCTCCGGCACAATAATTTTAGCCATTACTAAAGCTGCAGGAGCAGACATAATACTAGCTGCTAGTAAATATCCAGCATCAATTCCCATACCAATATAACCAGCCATTACTCCTCCTGCTACAGTAGCCATACCACCAGTCATTAAAGCCATTATTTCAGATCGGGTCATATCTGGCACATATCTTTTTACAACTAGTGGGGCTTCTGTTTGCCCAACAAATACATTAGCCGCAGCAGATAGAGATTCAGCTCCACTTAAATCCATCGTTTTCTTCATTACCTTAGCCATATACTTTACTACTTTTTGTACAACACCTAGATAATATAAAACGGACATTAAAGAAGAAAAGAAAATAATTGTAGGAATTACAGATAAAGCAAAACTAAAACCTGTATCCATTAATGAACCAAACAAGAAATTAGCACCATCAGTTGAAAATCCTAAAATTTTCGCTACAAAATCACTTAACTTCTCAAAAAGTCTTTTTCCCAAAGGCCATTTTAGAATAATAAAAGCAAAGGTTAACTGTAGTAATATTCCTCCAATAACTGGGTGATAATCAATTTCTTTGCGATTTTCTGAAACAGCATATGCAATTCCTAGTAGAACGAACATTCCGATAATTCCGATAAATTTAGACATATTAATAGCCTCCTATTATAGTTTATTTTTTAGAGGCTTATTAATAGTTATTGATTATTAGATATCCTCTTATTAATCATTAAATATTTTATTGAAGTTTATACAATTTGTTATATTGTGACAATAACTATTATCTTATAGAATATCTAATAGAAATAAAAAGTTTATCAAGCCAAAAAATTATTTAATAATCACTTATAGCTTCTTGTCCTCTTATAATCTTCACTCCTGAACTAGCACCAATTCTAGTTGCTCCAGCCTCAATCATCTTCTCAACTGCTTCTTTATTTCTAATTCCACCAGAAGCTTTTACTCTCATATCTTGACCTACTACTTCTCGCATTAATCTAACATCACTTGCAGTAGCTCCTCCGGTACCAAAACCAGTTGAAGTCTTTACAAAGTCGGCTCCTGCCTCCTTAGCAGTTTGACAAGCTTTTTTCTTTTCATCCTCTGTTAAATAACAAGTTTCAATAATAACTTTAATTATAGCCTGCCCCGCTGCTTTAACTACTGCTTTAATATCTTCTTTAACTAGATCCCAAGCACCAGATTTCAATGCTCCTAGATTAATTACCATATCAACTTCTTGAGCACCATTTTCAACTGCCTGTTTAGCTTCATAAGCTTTTACTTCTGAAAGGGTATTTCCTAAAGGAAATCCAATTACTGTACAGACTTTAACAGAACTTCCCTTTAACTCTTCTGCAGCTAGTACTACATAATTAGGATTAATACACACAGAAGCAAATTGATACTTAATTGCTTCTTGACATTTTTCCTTAATATCCTCTACTGTAGCATCAGCACTTAAGATCGTATGATCAATAGTTCCTGCTATCTCTTTAGCTTCCATAACTTCACCTCTACTTTAAAATATAGTCTGAGCTAATACAAAACCTAAATAAATACCTACAACTCCCATAACAGCTCCTAATGTTGGTGGTGCGGGAACAGGTAACTTTAAAAGTGAAAATAAAAACCCTACTGACATTCCTGATATAGTTGAAACTAGAATGTTTTTCATATCTCTTACCTCCTTAATTACTTCATATAAAAATAAATTATAATTTATTTAGATTACTTATCCATATCTTTCCCAGCGAAAGCACCCCATAATATATCTTTTAAGTCTTTAGTTATTGCATCGCCTTCTAAATTAGCCATAATCACCTTAATACCCGGGCCAAACTCACTAATCACCTGCCGGCAAGCACCACAAGGCGAAACTGGATCATCTGTATCAGCCACAACAGCAAGTGCCTTAAAATCCTTTTTACCTTCTGAAATAGCTTTGAAGATAGCTGTTCTTTCAGCACAATTAGTCAAACCATAAGAAGAGTTCTCTACATTACAACCAGTATAGATTTCATCATCTACTGTTAATAAAGCAGCTCCCACTTTAAAATTAGAATAAGGTGTATAAGCATTCTCTCGTGCCCTAATAGCTTCTTCTATTAACTGCTCTTTCATGTTATCTCTCCTTTCAGAAAATTAACCTTTTTATTTTATCACTTCATAGACCAATGGTGCTACTTCAGGTTTTTCACTACTAATTTGATAAGCTGATAGCAATTTTTCTTTAGCTTCTTTTAATTGTTGGTCATCATTAAAGTATAAAGTAGCAATCTTTTCTCCCTTAGCTACTTCATCTCCTACTTTTTTAGCTAGCTTAACTCCTACTGCTAAATCAATAGTTGACTCTTTAGTCTCTCGACCAGCTCCTAACATCATAGCACTAATCCCTACTTCTTCAGCCTTAATCCGTTGGATATAACCATCAGTTGAAGCCTTAACCTCTAATTTATTTTTAGCTTGTGGTAATAAATCCAAATCTTCTATTGCTCCAACACTACCGCCTTGATTGCTAATCATTTCTTTAAACTTCTCTAGAGCAGAACCATCATCAATTGCTTCTTCTAATTGTGCTCTAGCTTCTTTTTCATCCTTAGCAACTTCTCCTAATACCAGCATTTGACTACCTAAAGTCAAACATAATTCCGTTAAATCAGTTGGCCCATCCCCTTGTAAAGTCTTAATTGCTTCTTTTACTTCTAAAGCATTACCTACTGCAAAACCTAATGGCTGATCCATATCTGAGATAACAGCAACTGTATTACGACCTACATTATTACCTATCTTAACCATAGTCTGGGCTAATTCTTTAGCACCTTCATACTCTTTCATAAATGCACCACTACCAACTTTAACATCTAAAGTAATTGCGTCTGCACCAGATGCAATTTTTTTACTCATAATACTACTAGCAATTAAAGGAATTGAATCCACAGTAGCAGTTACATCCCGTAAAGCATATAATTTTTTATCAGCTGGGGCCAAATCACCTGTTTGACCTGCTACAGCTATATGTTGCTCATTAACACTATCAATAAATTCTTTCTGGGTTAAGGAAACATCAAAATCAGGAATAGACTCTAATTTATCAATTGTTCCACCTGTATGTCCTAAACCACGTCCGGACATCTTAGCCACTGGAGCTTTACAAGCGGCAACTAATGGAGCTAAAACTAAAGTAGTTGTATCACCTACTCCTCCAGTACTGTGTTTATCCACCTTAATACCTTTGATTTTACTTAAGTCAATAGTATCACCAGATTGAGCCATTATTTCTGTTAAACTAGCAGTTTCTTCTTCATCTAATCCCTGAAAGAAAACAGCCATAGCCCAAGCTGATAATTGATAATCAGGAATTTCACCTTTAGTATAACCCTCAATTAAGAAATCCAACTCTTTTTCTGTTAATTTCTTACCTTCCCTTTTTTTCTTAATAATATCGTAAGGTCTCATAATTTCTTAAACCTCCTTGTGGGTTTTAACTTTATATATATGTTATAACCTTATAATAATTAAGTTAATTTAAACTTAATTCACTTATATTAAATAATAAACACTTGTAAGTCGTCTAACGTCTTACAATAGTAATTCTAATATATTCAACTGGCTTTGTCAAGAAAAGTATTTTATAAATTTAAGTAGTCTGTATCATTTATAATTTATACATTTTCACTTTAAACTATTCTCTTTAAATATACCTATTAGCAATAAAAAAAGAGGGGCAACCTCCCCTCTCTTTACTAACTATGCTTCTATTGTATTTTCTTGTTGACCATGGAGCAATCTTTTAATGAATCCTTTTAAGGTTTTAGAGATATCATCAACTACAGAATAAATAGCAGGTAACACAACTAATGTTAAAATAGTAGCAAATAACAATCCAGCAATTACTACTATAGCCATTGGTTGTTGCACCTCTGATCCTTCTCCTATCCCTAAACCAATTGGAACTAATCCTAACACAGTAGTTAAGGTTGTCATCATAATTGGTCTTAAACGAATTGGCCCAGCTTTTAAGATAGCTTCCTCTCTGCTTTCCGTTTTACGTCTGGTATTAATATAATCAATCATTACAATAGCATTATTCACTACAATCCCTGCTAACATAATCATCCCAATTATCCCTGGTACACTTAATGGGTTACCAGTTAAGACTAATCCTAATACTGCTCCAATCAAAGATAATGGTACTGTAAACATAATAGTTAGTGGATGAATCAAGGATTCAAATTGAGAAGCAATTACCATATAAACTAGGATAACTGCTAATACTAAAGCAAAACCTAAATCTCCAAAAGACTGCCGCATATCCTTAACCTGGCCACCATACTCAATGGTATATCCAGCCGGAATATCTAATTTACTAACTCTCTTCTTAATTCCCTGTTGAACTTCACTTAAACTTTTTCCGTAATAAGAAGTTTGAACTCTAACAATCCGTTGTTGATTTTCTCTTTCGATACTGGTTAAACCATTAGTTAGCCTTACCTTAGCTATTTGAGCTAAAGGAACTGTAATTCCGGTCCTAGATGTTACATTTAATTCTTTTAATTCACTTAAGTTATTAGCTTCCTGATCCCTTAACTGTAATCTAACATCAACTTCTTCTCCACTTTCTTGATACTTAGTTACTACTTGCCCTTTAACTGCTGTCTTAATCGTTTTAGCAACAGCAGCAATATTAAAGCCTAATTCTTTAGCTAAATCCCTCTTTAATTTAACTTGGGCTTCAGGTCTACTCTTACTAATACTAACCTTAACATTTCTAGTACCTGATACTTCTTTTACTTCCTTTTCTATATCATGAGCAATTGAGGTCAGCTTTTTTATACTTGGCCCTTGGATCATTACTTCTATAGGAGAACGACCACCGCCACCTCCTCCCATAATAGAGGTTTGTGGGGTAATCTTAATTTCTGCACCAACAATATTTGTAACCTTATTACGTAATCTCTCTACTATTTGACTAGTGCTTCTAGTTCTCCTGCTTTGATCAACTAATTTAACTAATATTTGTCCGGTTCCTGAACTTCCACTACTCATCATTCCACCTGATCCACCAGCAGAACTATAAGTAACATCAACTTCAGGAATCTTTTGTACATAAGCTTCAACCTGCTTTACTATTTGTTTAGTTTTAGCTACTTTCTTACCTTGGGCCAAATCAATATTTATAGTAAAAGCTCCTTGGTCTGTCTTAGGAATAAACTCCGATTTTAACGGAATAACCTCAGTATAAACTCCTAATCCAAAACCAACTATAATAACTATTGTCAGCGCCACTATTAAATATCTTAACCTTAAAGCACCCTTTAATAGATTCTGATACCATTGGGTAATAGCTCCAAACTCAAATTCTTGTTCTGCATCAGTAAATTTATCTTTAACAGTCAACAGCTTAGAAGATAACATTGGAATTAAAGTTAAAGCTACCAATAAAGATGCTACTAATGAAAAAGTAACTGTTAGAGCCAATGACCCAAATAATTGAGAAGCCAATCCTTCAATATAAACAATTGGTAAAAATACAGCAGCTGTAGTCAAAGTAGATGCCATAATAGCCGTTCCTACTTCTGCTGTTCCTTTTTTAGCTGCAGCTAATCTACTCTCATTTTCTTGCCGATGCCGATAGATATTTTCTAATACTACTATAGCATTATCTACTAACATTCCAATCCCTAAAGCTACTCCACCTAAAGTCATCAAATTTAAAGTTAAATCAGCAAAGTACATTAAAGTAAAAGCAACAACAACTGAAATTGGAATTGCTGTACCAATTATAAATGTACTTCTGATATCTCTTAGAAAAAGAAATAACACTAACATAGCTAATCCGGCACCAATTAAACCATTCTTCTTAACACTATTAACCGCTTTAGCAATAAATTCTGCTTGATCTTGAACAATCTCCAATTGAATATCAGTATTAACTTGCTTTTTTAAATTAGCTAATTCTTTTTTGACAGCCTTAGCTACTTCAACTGTATTAGCTCCACTCTGTTTTTGAATTGATAAGCCAATACTTCTCTTCCCATTTAGATAAGTATACTGATCTATTTCTTTATGTGTGTCTATAATCTTAGCTACATGCTTTAAACTAATCTTGGCCCCTTGAGGAGTAAGTAATTCTAAATTTCTAATCTGGTCTATACTATTAAACTCTCCTACTGTCTTTAGTAACAGATTTTTATTACCTCTTGTAATTGAACCACCTGATAGATTTAAATTAGACTGCCGTAAACTAGAACTTATTTGATTTAGGGTTAATCCATAAGCCATCAATCTTTCTTGGTCTACATTAATTTGAATTTCTCTAGTTAAACCACCTAATACACTTACTGAAGCAACACCCGGAATTCTTTCCAAAGTCGGTTTAAATACATCTTTTCCTATTGCTTTTAAATTCTCTAAACTACCATCACCTGACATACCAATTCTCATAATTGGCATTTGGGTTGGATCAAACTTTAGTACTCTTGGATTACCTACATCATCTGGTAACATCCGCTCGACTAAAGATATATTCTCTCTCATATCTAAAGTAGCGAAATTTAAATCTGTTCCCCAGTCAAACTCTACTATTACCAAGGAGCTCCCAGGATTACTAATTGATATTATATTCTTTACGTTATCAACAGTTGCAATAGCTTCTTCAATAGGCTTAGTTACTGTTTCTTCAATTTGTTTAGGAGCAGCTCCAGAATAATTAGTCATAACAACTGCGTAAGGCAAATCCAATTTAGGTAACAGATCTACTGGTAATTTAGTTAATGAAACGGTTCCTAATAATAAAACCAATAAGACCATCATTACTACTGTCACAGGTCTTTCTACTGAAAAATCAGATAGTTTCATCATTCATCACCTCGGTTGATGACTCTTACTCTATCTCCCGAAGTCACTTGGTCTAAACCATTAGTAATTACTTTTTCTCCAAGATTAATGCCATTTAAAATAGCTACTTTACCTTGGGCAGTCAAACCAGTTTTTACTATTTCTTTAACTACTCGATTACCTTTAACTAAATAAACATATCTGTTATTGTCTTCTATCATTACTGCTTGTTGCGGAATTACTATTCTACTTAAACTCTGGTCTGTTTGAATTTTAACTTTGGCATACATCCCTGCTTTAATTGGCCCAGGATTATTAATTTTGATCTTTACTAGATACTTTTTCTTAACTGGATCAATTACTGGACTAATAGTCATAATTTTTCCTGTAAAATTCTTATCTAAAGCTGATATATTTATTGCAACTTGCTGACCTAAGTTTAACTTAGTTATATTTTGCTCACTTATATAAGTCTCAATTATCACTTGATTAAGATTTACCAGTGAAATTAAAGGTTTAGGTGTAGCTATCTCACCTTCTTCAATCTCCACTTTAGCAACTGTTCCAGAAATTGGTGCTGTAACTATTGCTTTATCTAATCGTAATTGAGCTGCTTCCATACCTTTCTTAGCTTGATTAATTTGAGCTTTTAAAACAGCAATTTGCTCCTTAGTAGCACCTTCTTTAGCCATCTCTAAGCTTTCTTTAGTTGATTGATAGCTACTTTTAGCACTAATATATCTACTTTTACTAGCTTCTAATTGTTGCTGTGATATGATTTCTTTTTCAAATAATTTCTTATGTCGTTCATAATTACTCTTAGCCTGTTTATAATTAACCTTAGTCTGTTTCAATTGAGCTTTTAATTGAGCAATCTTTTCTTCTCTAGTCCCTGCTAATAATTTGTTTAAGTTGGCTTGAGCTACATCCAATCTAGCTTTAGCTTGCTCAACTTGTATTTTAAAATTTTCTTGGTTTAACTGTAGTAACTTACTGCCAGTCTTTACTTTATCTCCAACTTCTACTAATACATTTTCTACTTTAGCCTGAAGTTGTGGAGTAATTTGAACTTTTTTTAGCGGTTTAGCTTGGCCCGTTACTGTAATACTTTTTATTACTTTTCCCACATTAGCTAAAGTTACTTCTACAGGTGTAACTTGTTCTTGCTTTGGAGGTTGTGACTTAGTAGTTGGTTGAGCTTGGTTTTGACTACAACCAATAATCCCTCCTATAATCAACCCCAATATAACTATAATAATAACTAATTGTTTTTGCTGGCTAATCATTATTTATTTCCTCCTTGCCTAACACCATATTCAATTTAGCTTGGGCTAAATTATAATCATAAATTGCTTGGTAATAATCTGTTTTTACTTGTTTTAGGGTTGTTTCCGCTCCTAACATCTCTAAACTCGTAATCATTCCTTCTTTGAATTTAAGCTTAGTATGTTCTAAATTCTCTTTTGCTTTTTGCAAATTAAGTTTATTTAATTTTATTCTTTGCCTAGCTTCCTTTAAATTTAATATCGTTTGCTTTACTTGTAATCTAATTTGATCTTCAATCTGTTGCTGACTAATTCTAAATTTATCTATACTTTTAGTCATCTCTTTTATTTTAGCTTCATCTTTACCTCCATCAAATAAATTATACTGTAAATTTAATGTTAATTGTAAACTACCATCTTTAACAGTAAATTCTTTATCTCGCGCTTGATAATTAATCATTAAATTAAGGTTAGGATATTTATCTTTATTTCTAACTCGTTGTAAATTCAACTTTAGATTTTTTGCTTGTAACTTCAATATATCAAACTGAATTCTATTCTTTAGTGCATATTGATAAGGATTATCAACAATATCTACTGGTTGCCAGTTTAATTCTTTATTAAACTTTAGTTTTACCTGGCTTGATATTCCTAAGCTATTTTGTAAAGCTAACTTAGCAAGCTGTAAACGATTCTTAACCTGTAATAATCTCTGTTGGGCTTGATTATAATTTACCTTAGCCTGTAATACATCCGTTTTAGTAGCAATTCCTACCTCTAAATTAACTTTAGCTACCTCTAAGTACTGTTTAATTCTCTTAAGTTGCTGTTTAGTAACTTCAATCATCTTTTTAACCTTTAAAATATTATAATATTGCTCTAGAACTTGATACTTGATCTTTTTCTTCTCTTCTTGTAGCTTTAATTTAGCTACTTTAAGATTGTTTTGCATCTGTTGATATGTAGACCATAACTGTCCACCTAAAAAAATAGGTTGTTGCAGATTTAATCCAACTGCAAAACTATTTTTATTTTTAGACATCGTTAATCTCTGCTTCTCTTTAAACCTAGTATAACTACTATTTAAACCAATATTAGGATAAAAGGCACTTTTAGCCCCACCAAGTTTAGCTTGAGCTATTTTTATATCCTGCCTTAATTTATCTAACTTTTGATTTTGTCTTAACGCCAAATCTATTACTTGTTTCTTAGATAAAAATCTTTTTTCTGCCGCATAACTAATTCCAGATATTAATAATGAAATCAAGATTGCTGATATAATTAATCTTTTCTTCATCTAACCCCTCCTTAAATACAATTGACTATTTAGTCAGTTGTTCAGTTATATTATAATAGTTGTTTTCTATATTTGTCAAGCTAAATAAAATTTTATACAAGCTTTTACTCCTTTCCTATTCCATTTAAAAATACATCAAGTATCAATTGAGCTTTATCAATACTTATAAATTCAGTATTACAAAAATGAGGATTATATACTTTAGTCATCCCCAATAAAAGATTAGCTAACTCTTGATTATTAATTTCAGATTTCAATTCTCCACTCTTCTTTCCCTCCTCAATTATAGTTGCGATTGTTATTATCATATCTTCTCTTAATTCTATAAGTTTTTCCTTAAATTCTGCATCAATACTTGTTGTATTCTCTTCATACATTTTAGAAACTTGCTGACCATTTTTAAAGAATTCTAAAAATAACTCTACTAGCCTCTCTAATTTATTTATTGCTGTATTCTCTTTTGCTATTGTTTTCTTAACTCGGCAATGTAATTTTTCAATTCCTGATATTAAAATCCCTCTAAAAAGATCTTTTTTACTATCAAAATACCAATAAACTGTTCCTTTAGCTACTTCAGCCTCTTGAGCAATTTGACTAACAGTAGTCTTATGATAACCTTGCTCAGAAAATAATTGTAGTGCAGCATCAATAATTCGATGTTCTTTATTATCTTCAGGCATATATACCCTCCTTATGTTCATTTATTAGTTTAACTAATAATCTACTTTGCTATTATTATAATTAATTTTCGACAGCTACAACCTTATCTCGAGAGTTTAAAAATGTAAAGTATATTAGCCCAGTTACTAATGCAACTAAACTTAAGTAAAAATAAAGAATTGACCCACCTAAACTTCCATAAATTATTCCTCCAATAGAACTACCAACAATACTACTAATCCCTTTAGTTGTTGCATACAAATTCTGTCCTGTAGCTTTAAATTTATCACCACAAATTAAATTTATGAAATCAACAGAAACAGCATGTAATAAACCAAAAGTTATACTATGTAATAATTGCGATCCTAAAAACACCATCGATATAGGAAAACTGGCTAATAAAAACCAACGCAAAGCAAAAGCAAGGGCCGAAATTAAAAAAATGTACTTTAAGTCAAATCTTTCTATAATACCATCTGAATAATGAAAAATAAACATTTCACTAGCTGCCGCAATCATTAAAGCTAGACCTATTAAAGTTTCTCCTCCTCCATGATCAATTACATATAACGGAAAGAAGATATTATTGGTGCTTAAAGTTAAATTAATAAAAAATATGAACAAAATAAACTTTAATAGTTTTCCTCTCTTTAATAACTTTTTAAAATCTTTAACATTAGCAATTTCTAATGTTACATTACTTGTAGGAAGCTTTCTTACTGTAAATAATGATATAAAGAAGATAACCCCCATATAATAAAACAAATTAGTTGCAGTAGTCTGTTCTATAAGATAACCTATTATAGGCACTAATAAAGTGTAGCCTAAAGACCCCCAAACTCGATACTTCCCATATTGGTTTCCATTCTTTCCTAAATAACCAAGCAACTGTGCATCAGCTAAGGGAATAATGGGGCTCCAAAAAATAAAAAAGACACTCATAACTAGCATAATCATATAAAAGCTATCTGTTAATAAAAAAGTTAAACTAGCAAGCATAGCTCCTAGTACTGCTATAATTAATAACCGTTTACTTATTTTATAGTAATCAGATATCATACCCCATAGTGGCAAAATAACTAAAGAAACTCCTTTAGCTACTGAATTAATAAAGCCAATTTGACTTGATGTTAAGCCAACATTTTTAAAATAAACATTTAAATAAGTTAAAGCCGCAATACCCATATAAAAAAACAAATTAAATACTTTAAAATACATAAGAATCCTCCTAAACAACTACATTACTATTGATAATTTTTAGTTTAACCTACACTATCTTATTATGAGATTTAATAAACTATTATCAAATAGCTAAATTAAAGTTAACTGTTATATATCTTAAATAAAGAATCTATTTATCCTGCTACTTAATCAATTTAATTGATATAGTTTTCTGAACTTAAATAATAAAGTAGGACCAGCCTCACGGCTGGGACCTCTTGTCAAACTGCACGTACGGTTCTCCCGTATACAGCTTTCGGTCATTGTTGCTCCTTAACAGAGAGTAAGTTATCGTCTTTGTGTTGCCACAAATGTATATTTTACTCTTGTCTAAAGCACATCGGTAAGCAGTGATTCTAGTCCTAAATCTCTTAATATTTTATTAGGAAGGCGATAATTCTGCCCTTTCGCCTTCTTTCCTTCTATAAAACAACGTACTCTCATTCTTATCCAACCATCTAACTTTTTATATAGTCCTTTAATATTTCCTAGTAGAAAACTATTACCCCAACCTCTAATAATTAAATTAAGCTCATCAATCATTACAGCTACTCCTATTGACCTATTCCTTTTGGTTTTCTTTCTTACTTTATCCTTGAAACTTTTAATAGAGCTCTCTTTTGGCTTTTTATAATCACAATTATAAAATTTAAATTCTAGAAATTTAAATCCATCATTAAAATTCGTAATTACTGTTTTCCGAGGATGTAGTCTTAAGTTTAATTCATTTTCTATAATCTGGCGAGTTACTTCCAAAGCACGTTCTGCTTTAGCTTTACTCTTAGCCATAATTATAAAGTCATCGGCAAATCTAACTATCTTATATCCTCGACGCGTCATTTTCTTATCAAAGTGATGTAGGTAGATATTTGCTAAAAGTGGAGAAATTACGCCTCCTTGTGGAGTTCCCTCCGTTGTTTCTTCTTTTCCTTTCTCAGTCATGACACCTATAGTAAGCCACGACCTAATAATATCTAATATCCAACCATCACTTACTTCCTCTGCTATCAGCTCCATTAAAATTTCATGGTCTATTGTATCAAAGTAAGATTTGACATCTGTGTCTAATACCCAATTATAACCTTGTTCTTTATATTCTTCTACTTTCTTAATTGCATCTTCGGTTGACCTATTAGGTCTAAAACCATAAGAACAGTCGCAGAATATTTCTTCAAAGTGTATCTCTAGAATCTGTTTCACTGCTTGTTGGGCAATTCGGTCTTTAATTACTGGAATACCTAGTGGTCTTTGTTCTCCATTTCCTTTTGAGATATACGTTCTTAGAACTGGTTGTGGCTCATATCTATCTTCTGTTAACTGGCGATATAAAGCACTCATATTCTTAGTGTAATTTTCTCTAAATTCTTCAACTTCTACACCGTCAATCCCTCCACAACCACCATTATTCAAAACTTTCTGAGCTGCACAATGTAAATGTCTTTTCTTAGTCACTAAATCTTTTATACTATATAGCGAACTAATTTTTTTTTTTTCTACCTATCCTACCTCACGACTTACCAGTTCTTCCTATCCTGTCTTAATATCTAAACCCCTATATTCGTAGCATTCCTAAGCACGTCTTCTAAGCTCTCGCCAATCGCACCTCTTAGTTTACTACTACTTAGGTCATGGTTTTTCTTAAATTCATCACGCTTCCAGTTATGATTTTCTGTCCGCTATTTCTTTTAAGACTTATTGTCTTTAACAATGTTTAAACCATTTTGATTTAAATACCATCAACACTCAATTTTAAACTTCAATAACCTGGCTATCCTTCACTGTAATCAACTTTCATTGATTTTTTTTTTTTTTTTTTTCACTACTATGATAGCTTCTGAACTCTAATATTTCATCGCTTTGACTTTCCCTATTCAGGTTATATCATCACTTATCTTTATAGATTTCTATAAAGACCATATTAGAGCATCCTCTGGTCACCTATGCTATATTCCAATCATTCCGACCATAATCACACTCATTAATCTAACATACTCCAATGGTCTGTAAGTCAGCTTTGGACTTCTCCATCCTTTTGGTAGATCGTCACTAATGAATGCCACCTTCGGTTCACATATTGTTCCGGACTGATTTTTCGCCTCAAACTCTTCAGATTACATCTCACAATGAACACCCTGTTACTGTTGGCTTCATATCCTGTTCTTTATTAACTTAGGTTGACGTTTGTTTTCTCCGTTTGCTCACCCATTTCGTCTGTGAGTGCCACAATATCTCAACCATATTATCCATTCTTCCAGAATAGGCAGGACTTACACCTACTATCATCATAGACTACAGAGCACACATAAAGACTGGACGAATAATCATTCGCCCAGTCAATAACTTAAAAGTTAAAAGTACCAGAAAGATTAGCATATCCTTCTGAATCAGCAGCTATATTAAAGTCAATAAAAGGTAAGTTTACTCCAAATCCACCAGTAATCGTTCTCTGAGCAGACTTAGCTAAATTCGTTCCATAAGCTCCTAATCGTAGAGAGAATAAACCTAAAGTTCCTTCAGCACCTATTCGCTGAATTTTTGGCCCATTTTTAGGTATTTCTAAATCAGCAGCTACTCGAGCAGATAAGATATTAATCATTGGAAAATTAAAAGTAGCTCCTAGACCTACCGTAGTTGTTCTTTCTAAAGCAGAATGAGTCATCTCTAAAGTATTAACTAAATTCTTAATGCTAACTCCTGCCTTTAGATTAACTATCCCCATATCAGATAAAGTTATTAGTGCTCCTACATCAGCTCCCAGACCTTTTTTTGCTTTAGGATCTATTTTAGTTATTATCTTACTTGCTTTAGGGTCTGGGTCTGGGTCTATATTAACACCATTTTCTTTAGCATATAAAGCTTTAGCACTACCTCCAATAGATAAAGAACCAACTATTGGGGGATCAATTAACTCCATCCCATAAGCAACAATCCCTTGTCCAATTATAGTATTTGTTGCTCTAGCTTTAGTTACTTCTCTTTCTATTCCTTCAAATGTAACTGTCTCTTTTCTGCTAGTAATACTAATCCTATCATTAACGATAGCTCCTACACCAAAATTAGTTAGATTAGCTGCCACCATCCCATTTAAATTAATATTTGCATTTTCAGGAAAATTTAACCCTTTTACCTCACTAATGGTAACTTCTTCATCACTTAAGCCTTTAGCCTGCTTAATAAAATCAGTAATATCTTTAATTGTACTTGGCTTTAACTGACCACCAGCACTTGCTTGAACTCCTAATAAACTACTTTGTGTTAAACCGGCTGGATTCCAGTAAATTGCACTTGCATCATCAGCTACCGCTGTAAAAGCCCCTCCCATACCATAAGCTTTAGTTCCAAACTTATTATAAGAACCAGGTTTAGCAGCAGAAACTGGATTAATCATTACTGTTACTAATAGAACAGCAATTAGTAAAGTATAAAATTTCTTCATTTAATTTCCCACCTTTCCTAATTTAATTATTTTTATGTAATTATAAATTTCAACAACTTGTTATAAACTCCTTTTTTTATTTATAATATACTATTATACTTAAGCTTACTGTATGCCTTAACACATTATTGATATAAAGCTTCACTTTTAATTTACAATTAACAATTGACAATTAGAAACCCTTAAAACCTTTCTAAATCAAGAGATTACACGGTTTTGATTTTTAATTGTAAATTGTTCATTGTCCATTGTCAATTGCTCTTAATATCAATAATAAAAAAGTTCCTCTATTCTAATGAATAAAGGAACTTAAATTAATAAGTAATTATTCCTTGATTAGTAGGAGAAGTTACTAAATAATTAGCTTCTATCCCTTCTTCAGTAAATATAGAAACCATTTCTTCACCAATCTGCTCTTCTTTATCTAATGTCAAAGCTATTACAGTTGGCCCTGAACCACTTAAAACTACTCCTAAGGCATTTTTATCTACTTTATTAACTAACTTATTAAATCCAGGTAGTAATTTTTGACGATAAGGTTGATGTAATCTATCTTCTAAAGCTCTACCAACTAAATCATAATCCTGATTCAATAAGCCTGTAATTAATAATGCAGTATGACTCACATTAAAAATAGCATCTGCAAAATCTACTTTTTTAGGTAAAACTTCTCTAGCTTCAGTAGTTGACACCTGATAATCTGGAATACAAACAACTACTTTTAATTCTGGAACAGCTATCTTTTCGTACATTACTCTTCCCTTATCTTGTAATGTAGAAACAACAATTCCACCTAATAAAGCAGGAGCTACATTATCAGGATGGCCTTCTAATCTTGTTGCTAAATTAAGTAACTCTTCGGTCGATAATTTCTCTCCGGTTAATTTATTAGCAGCTACCATACCAGCTACTATTGCTGTAGCACTACTTCCTAAACCACGGGCCAAGGGCACTTGATTGCTTAGCCTTAGTCTTAATCCAGATGGATAATAACAAGTCTTTTTAAAAACCTTATTCATTGCCTGATAGACTAAATTCTTCTCATCAATTGGTAACTCATCTGCCCCATAGCCTTCTATTATTATTTCTAACCCCTCTTCTATCTTTGTTACTTCTAATGTATTATATAATTCAAGGGCCATCCCTAATGTATCAAAACCTGGCCCTAGATTAGCTGTAGTAGCTGGCACTTTAAGTTTAAGCATCTTGACCACTTAGATTAGATAAATTAAAACTATCATGAATAACTTGTACTGCTTCATCTGCTTCACTCTTATCTAATAAGCAAGAAATCTTAATCTCTGAAGTACTAATCATCTCAATATTAATCTCTTCACTTCCTAAAGCATCAAACATTTTAGCTGCTACCCCTGAATTAGTTACCATCCCGGCTCCTACAATAGATACTTTAGCTACATCACTATCAGTAATTAATTCTTTATAGGATAATTCTTGCTTTAACTTTTCTAAAATAGTCTTTGCTTGATTTAAATCATCATCTTCAATAGTAAAAGTAATATCATTTAGATCATCATAATGAAGATTTTGAATAATCATATCAACATTAATTCCTTGCTCAGCTAATTTTTTAAATACTTTAGAAGCTATTCCAGGCTCATCTGGCACTCCTACTATTGAAATTTTGACCTCATCTTGATTACAAGTGACACCACTTACTACATTAGTCTTTTCCAATTTTGCTACCTCCTTGATATATGTTCCTGGACTACAATAAAAACTTGACTTAACTGCTAATTTAACATCATATTGCTTAGCAATTTCTACAGATCTAGGATGTAAAACGTCAGCTCCTAAACTAGCTAATTCTAACATCTCTTCATAAGAAACCTCTGGTAATTTACGTGCTTCTTTTACAACTCTAGGGTCTGTCGTATAAACACCATCTACATCAGTATAGATTTCACACACATCAGCCTTTAGGGCAGTAGCTACAGCCACAGCAGTAGTATCTGATCCACCACGACCTAAAGTAGTAATATCATTATTAACCGTTACCCCCTGAAATCCTGCCACAATAACAATCTTATCCTGACTTAGTTCTTTTTCTAATCTTTCCGATTCAATTTCCAAAATCTGAGCCTTACTGTGTAAATTATCAGTGATAATTCCTACTTGAGAACCAGTTAAAGAAACAACTTCTTCACCTAATTCATTAATAGCCATTGCTAATAAAGCCACTGAAACTTGTTCTCCAGTAGCAACTAACATATCATACTCACGCTTAGGAGGAGTATCAGTAATCTGCTGAGATAACCCAATTAATTCATCCGTTTGATCTCCCATAGCAGATACTACAGATACTACTTGATTTCCTGCTCTCTTTCTTTTTACAATTCTTTCAGCAACTCTTTTTATTCTTTTTACATCAGCAACAGAACTACCACCATATTTTTGTACCACTAGTCCCATCTTACTTTATCCTCCCTTATTATCTATATTATTCTTCTACTCTTATTAAATTAGCTATCTCTTTTACTCCATCTAATGCTTTTATTTCATCTAAAGCAGATACTAAATTTCCTTCTTTAACTTTATGAGTAACTAATACTAAAGGTACAGCTTGATTAGCACTTCTCCCTTTTTGAATCACCGATTCAAGGCTAACACCATACTCTCCTAACAAGCCAGTTATTTTACCTAACACCCCAGGTCTATCACAGACATTTAATCGTAAATAAAAACTTGTTTCTGTCTGGGCTTGAGGCTTGAACTCTTTATCTTCAAAACAAGTGCATGGAATTCTACCTTGAGCACCAAAATCAATATTTCTGGCAGCAGTGATAATATCCCCTACTACTGCACTACCAGTTGGCATTTGACCTGCTCCTGGCCCATAAAACATTACTTCGCCAATTGCATCCCCTTCTACAAAAACAGCATTAAATACATCATTAACAGAAGCTAATGGATGTTCTTTAGGAATTAAAGTAGGATGTACTCTCACTTCAATTCCTTCATCTTCTTTACCAATAGCTAATAATTTAATCTTATAACCTAATTCTTTAGCATAAGAAATATCCTCTTTAGCAATCTCAGTAATCCCCTCTATATAAACTTCATCAATATTAACTCGGGACTCGAATCCTATTGAACTTAAAATAGCTAATTTATATGCTGCATCATGTCCTGCAATATCTGAAGTTGGGTCTGCTTCGGCATAACCTAACTCTTGAGCTTTCTCTAGTACTTCATCAAATTCTGCACCTTCTTGGCCCATCTTAGTTAAAATATAATTAGTAGTTCCATTAACAATTCCCATAATTTTATTAACACTATTTCCAGCTAAATCTTCTTTTAAAGGACTAATGATTGGAATTCCACCTCCAACACTAGCTTCAAAATAAATATCAACCCCATTTTCATCAGCTGTACTTAAAATTTCACTACCATATTTAGCAATTAACTCTTTATTTGCTGTAACTACACTACGTCCGCTATTTAAAGCTCGTAAAACAAATTCTTTAGCTGGATGTACTCCGCCAATTAATTCTACTATAATATCTATTTCAGAATCATTAATTATCTCTTCAAAATCATCAGTCAATAAATCTTTCTCTACATCAACTGCTAACTTCTGACTTGTATCTTTAACTAATACTTTATTAACTGTTAATTTGGCCCCAGACTTATTAGCAATACTATTCTTATTTTCTTGCAAAATCTTATAAACCCCTGAACCAACAGTTCCACAACCTAATAATCCAACTTTAATCTCCTCCATACTATTCTCCTCCTTAAATTTATATACTAACCTTTAAAGGTTTGAGTAATTACTCTTGCCTTTCTAATTCCTTCAATTTCTTTTAGCTTATCTAATAATTTCCTTATAGTAATTGATAATTGATTTATTTCTATTGTTAAGGTGACATGTGCAACCTCAGCTAAAGGAAGGTCTTGATTAATAGTTAGAATATTTCCTTTATATTCTGCTATTTTAGTTAATACCTGAGATAAAAGTCCTGCTTTATCAATTATTAATAAAGATAAAGTAACTAATTCTTGACTATTCTCATCTTGAACAGTAAAAATAGAATCTCTATATCTATAATAAGCACTTCTGCTTAAACCTACTCGTTTAACAGCTTCTTTAATTTGATTTTCTTCTCCTGTAGCTAATAACTCTTTAACTTGAACCGTCTTCTTCATAGCATCTGATAAAACTTTTTCAGCTACAATATAAAATTTTTCTTCCATATGTAATCACCTTAACCTTTATTTGTGTTTTATATATGGACACTCGTTTTTATATAATGGACATTGATTTAAATTATAACACTACTCCATAGGATTTGCAACTCCTTTTATAAATTTTTAAATAAAAATTCCCCTTCTCTAAAGAAAAGGGGAATTTTCTAATTATTCTTCATAAATTAAAGTTCCAGTAGTATTAGCTAATTCTCTAAATTTAGAAATTAAGCTTTTAGTGTATTGACCAGGATTACCATCAGCAATCTGTCTACCATCTATCTCTACTACCGGTATTACTTCAGCTGCCGTCCCCGTTAGAAAACATTCATCAGCAGTATAAAGGTCATGTCTTGTAAAAACCTCTTCTGCTACTTCTAAATCAAATTCAGGAGCAACTTCTAACACAACCCCTCGTTTAATACCTTTTAAAGCTCCAATGTATGTAGGAGGAGTTATTAACTTACCATTTTTAATAATAAAGATATTATCTCCTGTACATTCTGCTACGTAACCTTCATTATTTAACATAATTGCTTCTAAAACCCCAGCTCGATTAGCTTCAATTTTAGCTAAAATATTATTTAAATAATTTAAAGATTTAATCCTTGGGTTCAAAGCTTCTGGGATATTTCTTCTTGTTGGTACAGTAGCAACCTCTAACCCATTTTCATAAAACTCATCAGGATAAAGTGTAATATCACTAGCAATAATAATTACTGTTGCTGCTTCACATTTTTGTGGATCCAAACCTAAATCTCCTACTCCACGGGAAATAACCAATCTAATGTATGCATCCTCTAATCCATTAGCTCTAATTGTCTTTAAAACAGCTTCTCTCATTTCATCTTTGGTAAGTGGAATATCTAATAAAATTGCTTTGGCTGATTCATATAATCTGTCTAAATGCTCTTCAAAACGAAAGACTCGTCCATTATACGCCCGAATTCCCTCAAATATACCATCACCATACAATAACCCATGATCAAAAACTGAAACTTTAGCTTCTGACTTCTCAACTAATTCTCCATTTAAAAATATTTTTTGACTACTCATCCTACTCTCACCTCTCATTTAATTCAATTATTATTTTATATTATAATCAAAATTTTTATTTTTTTCAAATTTTACAATAAACTAAATAATAATACAGGAGGTTTAAACCTCCTGTATAGCATAATACTACTTTACATTAACAGTCTCTTTTAATGATTTACCAGCTTTAAAAGCAGGTACTGTTCGAGCTGGAATCTCCATTTCCTCACCTGTTTGAGGATTACGACCTGTTCTAGCACTACGATCCCGTACTTCAAAGCTACCAAATCCAATAAATTGAATTTTAGATCTTTCCTCAGCATCTTTCTTAGCTTCGTTTCTTAGATTTTCAGTAACTACTTCTAACATTGTGTTAACTGTTTCTTTAGTATCCTTTTTAGTAATTCCTGTTTTTTCTGCAATCTGATCTACTAAATCATTTTTTGTGATATTTTTTGCCATTACAATCAACCTCCTTGTTTTAACTTATCTAAAACTAACTAAATATCATTATAGTTACCTAGTGGGTATGATTTCCCACTAGGATTTGTGGTTCTCTCGAACCAATCTCCCTTGCGGGGTAATTCCCTTTTAGGCAATGTCAAATGGGGCTTATGCACTTTCGGTGTTAGCCTTTCATATCCAGAAGAACTAGACTTAGACGAGGTTTCTTCCTTAGTGCCACAGAGTAGCTTACAGAGCAGAGCTCTGCCTGCGATTTGGAACTGATGGATATATTCCAAAGTGTGATAACCTTGTTGAGTTTAATAAAAACTCTTTAACCAAATAACATAGGAAACGCCTTTTGTTACGAAGTGTCCGCAGAACACGAAGGCAATGTGCTAAGAACTTTTCAGTTCTCTACACTCCCTTTGCCTTGAGAGCAACGATCAACTTTACCTAGTTTTAACTAGGAATTTATAAGCTGTATCATAGCTCCTACTTAATAATATTACCTTTATAGTAATTATTATGCCACAAATAGATTTCTTGATATCTTTTAATTCTCCTTCTTTTTTCAAAAAAAAATAAATCCGGTCTAATAGACCGGAGAGGTAATCACAATATAATACAAATCAAACCACCACTTCCTTCATTTACAATTTTCTCTAGAGTATCTCGTAATTTCTCTTGTGCATTGACTGGCATTCGATATAATTTATTATTAATACCATCTTTAACTAATTCATGTAGCGAACGACCTAAAAAGTCTGAATCCCAAACCGCTTCTGGATTCTCATCAAATTCTGTTTCAAAGAATTCAATTAATTCCTCACACTGCTTTTCCGTTCCTACTACTGGAGAAACTTCAGTTTCAATATCCGCCCTAACTAGATGAATAGAAGGTGCTGAAGCTCTTAATTTAACTCCAAAATGACCTCCCCGATTTATTTTCTCTGGCTCAGCAAAAACCATATCATCTAAATTTGGAGTCACAATTCCATAACCTCTTTCTTTAACTTCTTCTAAAGCATCAGCTACCTTATCATATTCTTCTTTAGCTACGCTTAAATCTTTAATTAAACTAAATAACTCTCGTTCATCTTCAATTTCCAATCCTGTTGTCTCTTCTAATACTCGATAAAATAAGTCTTTTTGTAGAGTAAATTCTAACTCAGCTATTCCACTTCCCAAATCTAGATTACCAACATTAACCCGCTTAGAATGATCACTTGCATCTAAATTGGAGGATAAATTTTCAATATCTCTAAGACTAAAGATATCTTTTACCCCTTGATGAATAACTTCATCTAACTCTTGACTAAGCCAATGAGCATCTTCTAACTCATCAATCCATAGAGGTAAATCAATATTAATTTCTCGTAGTGGAAATTCATATAATACTTCTTGTAATAAATAATTAATATCTTCTCCGTCTAAATTAGCACAATCTACTGGAATAACCCTTTTATTATACTTTTCTTCTAACTTATTAGCAAGCTTTTTAGTTTCTTTACTTTCTGGTTGAGCTGAATTAAGAGTTATAATAAATGGTTTACCTAATTGATTTAACTCATTTATTACTCGTTCTTCAGCTTCTATATAGTTTTCTCGTGGTAACTCAGTAATTGAACCATCCGTAGTAACTACTAATCCTATTGTTGAATGATCTTCAATAACTTTAGCTGTTCCTATTTCTGCTGCTTGCTCAAAAGAAACTGGTTGCTCAAACCAAGGAGTCGTTACCATTCTTGGCCCAGAATCTTCTTCATAACCTAAAGCACCATCCACTTTATACCCTACACAATCAACTAACCTAACATTAAAATCAACATTATTTTCTAGGCTAATCTGAGTTGCTTGATTAGGTACAAACTTAGGTTCAGTAGTCATAATCCTCCTACCTTCACCACTTTGCGGTAATTCATCCTGTGCTCTTTCTTTACTATTCTCATCTTCAATATTAGGTAACACCAATAAGTCCATAAACCTTTTAATAAAGGTAGATTTCCCTGTTCTAACCGGGCCAACTACCCCTATATAGATATCACCATTTGTTCTAGTAGCAATATCTTGATAGATATTAAATGATTCCATTATTTTCCCTCCCTTGCTCCCTTTCCTTGTTAGAGTCTATCCTAACTTCTCGAATATCACTATATATATATGATGTGTGTTTTAAAATATTCCTTAAGTAAGAAAATAACAAGGGAGATACTTTAATTTACCAAGCTTTCATTTTAGCTACTGCTTCAATCTCATGTTTCTTTCCTCTTAACATTAAATCATTAACTGCTTCTTTTGGCTCTTTACCCGCAAATAAAATTTGATAAACTTGATTAACAATTGGCATTTCTACACCAAGCTCTTGGGCCAAGGAATAAACAGCTTTAGTCGTCTTTACTCCCTCAGCTATCATTTGCATTTCATCTAAAGCCTCTTCTAAAGTATAGCCTGAGCCAATCTTATGTCCTAACCTTCGATTCCTACTATGTTGACTAGTACAAGTAACTACCAAATCGCCAAGGCCAGTTAGTCCTGCAAAAGTCATTGCTTTAGCTCCCATCTCTACTCCTAAACGCTTAATTTCTGTAATACCTCTAGTTACTAAAGCAGAAATAGCATTATCTCCATATCCTAAACCATCAGCTATTCCAGCTGCAATAGCAATACTATTTTTAACAGTTGCTCCTAATTCAACACCTACTATATCCGGATTAGTATAGACTCTAAATTTATCTGACATAAATACATCTTGTACTCTTTGGGCCAAATTTTTATTTCTATGAGCTACCACTACTGTACTAGGATGGTCTAATACTACTTCTTCAGCGTGAGTTGGCCCGCTTAATGCTAGAATCCTATCTTCAAAATCAAATAACTCAGCTTTTAAAACTTGAGTCATCCTTAAATTAGTACCCTCTTCAAGGCCTTTAGTCGCACTAACTATAATAGTATCTTCATTTAATAAACCTTTTAAACCTTTTGCTACTGTTCTCATTACATGTGAAGGAACGACAACAACTACTAATTTAGCATTTTTTACTGCTTCTTTAAGATCAGTAGTAGCCTTTAAATCAGAAGGTAATTTAATATTAGGCAAAAAAGAATTCCTCTGCTCCTGATTAATCTCAGTTACCTTCTCTTGGGATACATCTTGAATCAAAACTTGGTATCCATTACGGTGTAACTGTAAAGCTAATGCCGTCCCCCAGCTACCACCACCAATGACTGCTATTTTATTCTTCATATTATCTACCTCCCACAAAAATTACATTTTGTTATTCATTGCTGTTTTGCTCCATCCCAACTTTATTCTCTTCGCCTGCTAATAATCGTTTAATATTAGGACGATGACTATAAATTACAAAAGCAGCAATTAAGAAACTAAAAATAACCAAGGCTGTATCTTTATTAAACCACAACATTAAAACTGGGATCAAAGCCGATCCAATAATAGAGCCTAACGAAACATACTTAGTTAAGAGAACAATTGATAGCCAGACAAGAAAGACAATCACCACTACTACTGGAGCCAATGTACCTAATACACCAACAGAGGTAGCTACACCCCGACCACCACTAAACCCTAAAAAGATTGATAAATTATGCCCTGCAACAGAAAATAATCCTGCTAATAATAATAATATAATTTGATCTCCTAAGACAATATCAGCTAACTTAACTGCTAATACCCCTTTACTAATATCTAATAAAGCCACTAAAGCACCCATTTTTAAGCCCATTAATCTAAAAGCATTAGTAGCACCTATATTCCCACTGCCATACTTTCTAATATCTTGGCCCTTAACCATTTTAGATATTAATAATCCAAAAGGAATTGAACCTAATAAATAGCTAACTAACATCACTAAAACTACCTTAAACATTTTGTTACCTCCTAATAATTATTTTCTTCTAACTTTAATTCTAATTGGGGTTCCTTCAAAGCCAAAGGCTTTTCGTAATTGATTCTTTAAATAACGTTCATAAGCAAAATTAAGCAATTCTGGATCATTAACAAATAATACAAAAGATGGTGGCTTAATTCCTACTTGCTTAGCTGAATAAATCTTCATTCGTTTCCCTTGCTTATTAGATGGAGGTTGTACAATTTCAACTGCTTCATTAATTACATCATTTAACATATTACGTTTGACTCTCTTTTCATTCTCTTTAACAACATAATCAACTAAATCTAAGATTCTTAATACTCTCTGACCTGTCAAAGCAGATACGAAAGTAATTGGAGCATAATTTAAGAACTTAACTTGATACCTTATTTCTTCAATATACCGATCCATTGTCTGATTATCTTTCTCAATTAAATCCCACTTGTTAACTACTAGAACGACTGCTTTTCCTTCTTCATGTGCATACCCAGCAATTCTTTTATCCTGATTAGTAACTCCTTCTTGAGCATCAATTACTATTAAAGCAACATCAGATCTATCTACAGCACGTAAAGCTCTAATTACACTAAATTTCTCAACCCCATAATCAACTTTACCTTTTCTTCTCATTCCTGCAGTATCAATAATTACATATTCCTGGTCTGCACTTCTAAATGGAGTATCAATAGCATCTCGTGTAGTTCCTGCTATATCACTTACGATAACCCTCTCTTCACCTAACATCTGATTAACCAAAGATGATTTCCCTACATTCGGGCGACCTACTACTGAAAATTTAATTACATCTTCATCATAATCAGTTGTTTCTAATTCTGAAAAATGACTAATGACTTCATCTAATAAGTCACCTGTTCCTTGGCCATGCTGAGCAGAAACTAAACAAATTTCAGAAAAACCTAACTCATAAAAATCATACTTAGCCAATTTTGCTTCTTTAATATTTTCAGCTTTATTAGCTGCTATAATAACTGGTTTATCTGCTTTTCTTAACAGCTCAGCTATTTCCTTATCACGATTTGTTAAACCATCTCTAATATCAACTGTAAATAAAATTACATCAGCTTCTTCAATAGCAATTTCTGCTTGATATCGCATCTTCTCTTTCATTTTTACTTCTTCATTAAACTCAATTCCACCAGTATCAACCATTAAAAATGGTCTTCCTAACCACTCAGCATCAGCATAAATCCTATCTCGAGTAATACTTGGTTCATCTTCAACAATAGAAATTCTGCTACCTACAATTCGATTAAACAAAGTGGATTTTCCTACATTCGGTCTTCCAACAATAGCTACAACGGGTTTATTCATCACCCTCACCTCCTAGTTCTATTCCTAAAACTTTTTCTACTAAATCTAATGCTTTATTATCAACTCTTAATAATTGACTAGATATCTCTTTTTTAAATTCTGACCATGCTAAATCATCCAAAAACAATTGATCATCATTTAATAATACTTCTGGAATTAATACTACCTCACCTAACTTAGATTTAGCTAAAGTCGATAAAATATCACGCCCTGTTAATAAGCCTGTTACAGTCACTTCAGAACCAAAATAATCATTTTCTACTTCTAGTAAATCAACCTCTAAGTTATCAATGTTATTCAAGCTCTCTACTAAGGGGGCTAAAGCCTTGGCCCCTAATACTCCTGTAACTACTGTAACCTTTCTAGTTTGCTCTAAACTAACAGGAATTTGATTCTTTAACTCTGTAAATTGATCCCATAATATTCTAACCATTCCTATACCATTCTCTAATTGAGGAAACTGATCATAGTTTTTAGCAGATGGAATAGGCTTGTTAGCTAAAAAATAAAATTCATCAGCTAGATAAACAAAATTGAACCCATGCTTTTCTTTAAATTTAGCTTGCCAATCCTCGACTGTTTTAATTACTCGTTGTGCTTCTTCAGTTGTAAAGGATCTTAAGTTATATAAATCATCTCTAAATTTAGTTAAGCCAACAGGAACAATAGCTAATGAATTAATTTGAGGAACAAATTCTCCTAATTTCTTAATAGTCTCTTCTAAGTATTGACCATCATTAATTTCTGGACATAATACTATCTGAGTATTAAGCTTTATTCCAGCTGCAATTAACTCTTTTATTTGCTCTAATATCTTACCAGCTTGTTTATTCCCTAACATCTTTTTTCTTACCCTTGGATTAGTACTATGCACAGAAATATTTAAAGGACTTAAACGTAATCGTTTAATCCTATTAAATTCTTCTTTAGATAAATTAGTTAAGGTAATATAACTACCTGATAAAAAAGAAAACCGATAATCATCATCCTTTTTATTTAATGTATCACGACTATTAGAAGGAGCTTGATCAACAAAACAAAAGACACAATTATTATGACAAGTCTTTAATTCATCGAAAATAATATCGGAAAAATCAATACCTAAAGTCTCATCATAACCTTTTTCAATCTCTAATACCCAATATTCTCCTTCTAACGTAATTACTTCGAGCTCTAAATATGTATCTGTTATTAAAAATTTATACTCTATAAAATCTTTTATAGTTTGTCCATTTATTTTAATTATTCTATCTCCTGGATTTAAACCTAGTTCATCTGCAATACTATCTTTTGCTACTTTTTCAATTTCTACATAAGATTCTATCTCCATTTGTTTATTTTGCTCCTGCTTCATATCCAATCACCTCTATAATTACTTCCCATTATACTATTATCTTATATTGAACTAAATTAGTCAAGATGAATTTTATTTCCTTTATTTGAATTATTAGCTTTAAATTGTCTTATCTTCATTTTAACTTCAGCTACTAAATCAACAAATTTAAAATAAACTTTTTGTAAACTATAAATAGTTAATGGCCTCCCTACTTTCACTAACCCAAAACGACGTGATAAATTACCTCCTATTTTAGTTAATAAATTAACATATGGTAAAGCTGAGACTAATATCAACTTATTACTATCTATTCCATGCATCTTAAGAAAATTAAGTAAGATCTCCTTAGTTAAATCACGTTTACTTCCCATTCCTATAATGTATACTTCATTATTAAATTCATCCTGACCATAATAAAAAGGAGTTCCGATTTGGTAAGATTTAGTCTTATCATAATAAGGTAGTTGAGTAATCTCTTTCTTATTTGCTATTCTATTATTAGGTAATTTTCCTACATGAATCGCAGCTGCTAAAACAGAAGAATGAGCACTACCATAACAATAATAAATTATTTTCATCTTTAGCTATTAATCCTCTCTTTAAGCTTAGTTGTTAATTGTTTGATTTCTAAATAATTATTCTTTACACCTCGCTTAATTAGATACAATCCTGTTTTATTCCAACCAACTCTAGTTAACTTCACTCCTACTTTAATCCATAAATTAGCTACAGAAGTTGTATCGACTATTAATAATTCATTATCTATAGTAAACATATTTGTTAAACCCTTTAACATTCTACTTACTATTGCCTGTTGACCTTGACAACCTAACACTAAAACTTCATTCCCTAATGAATCTTGTCCTAAAGATATAAATTTACCTTTCTCTTCTGTTGATAATTCAGTAAATATTAAAGTCTCTAATTGATCATTCAAATCATCTTTTTCTTGCCAAAAACCAAGATAAAAAGAAGCTGTTAACAATGCAATCCCACTTTGATAGTAACCTAAATAGACTATTTTCATCTTTTTCTCCTAATTAATGTTTGATTAATATATAAACCCCATTTCCTAAATCATGAACCATTGATTTAGTCAAACGAGAGATAAGCATTGAGATATACTCTAATTCCTCTTTATCTGTAGCATAAAAGATTGGGGCTGAACCACTTTCAACCTTATCCTGTTCTTCTTTAGTAGTTACAATAGCTAAAATAAAATCAGTTATATTCATAAACTATTATCTCCTCCTTTTAATCCGCTGCAATTTTTCCTGGACCAGATTCTAATGGTTTCCTTCGAGAAGCTTCTAGTACTGGCGTATTCTCTACTGCCTTTTTAATACAGGCAGGATCAGGTTCTATAGGAATTATAATAATACATACTTTACCATTATCTAAGTTCAACCTAGCAAGTGGAGTATAATCTTGAACACCTACATCTAATTTTACCCCCAGTTGAGTTACTGTATCATGGATAATAGCTTGTCTTTGACCTGTATTAGCTAAAGTTGCACGAGCATTATCATTTGTAGGCTCAATTACTATTCCTATTCCTGACTCTTGCCATTTTTTTAGCGACTCATTTAAACCTACATTCATTACTACTACATCTTCTACTTTTATGTTGCTATTATTTGGCCCAGAAAAATCTAAATCTACAATCTTTACTTCTCCAATATCACCAACAGTTTCTTCTTTCATAACTGCATGAAGTATATAACCTAATCCGCCCCCCAAAAATATTCCAATTCCGATTGCATATATAAAGGGTATAGTAAAAGTAATTGCTAAATAATACCCCAGCGTAGATAAAAATGCAGTAATCATAGCTAAATAATTTCTGGCTTCAAATATTTTAGCAATATTTTCAATATAGGCATCCCCACGAGGTACCAATTCTGTATCCTCAATCTCCAATAAAAACTGCCTTTCCATAGTTCTAATCCCTCTAAATTGTTGGGCAGCAGCTCCTAAAAAAGTTACTGCAATATAATTTGCTTGTAATAAAGCCGGAACTACTAAACCACCTAAAGATGCAGCAATAAATCCCAAGGTAAGATGAACCAAATACCCCCGCGGATAACCTGGATACTGTCTATAATCTACTCGTAAACTAAATAACCGGGCCAATGCTCCTAAACAGACACCTAATAAAATCATAGACCCATATTTCAATTATTCTTCCCCTCCCAGTTTAGATTATAATTTTCTCTTTTGATATATCATTCCATTATCCTTATTTTTATTTCGAATATAACCTCTCGTGTTTTCTCATCAATTACCAACTATTCATTAAACAAATCTAAATCTTCTTTGGTCTCCCCTATTAATTCAACTAATAATATAGCTAAAGATCCACTAATTACTATAGAATCGAGGATACCAGCCCCTCCAATAGTAATATTAGTAGGTACTCCAGCATTAATAACTTGTAATAAAACAAGTACATCATAGACTAAAAAACCTAATCCTCCCGCTACAAAAGCAACTTTACGCGACCGTCCAGTTAAATATGCTACTATAGCTGCTACTATAGGAAATAAATAATTACTGTCAATTACTGTATATCCTTCTTCAAATTGATATAATTTAGTTAAAAAAAAGATTGTTAAACCAGTTATTAAAATAGCTACAAAAGATTTAAATAATTTAGCTGTTTTTATTTTACTTAAAATAAAAACAGCTAATATAATTGGTACAACAGCGCCTCCTACATTTATTTCAACCTCTGGGGTATTACTAATAGGAAAATTAATAAAGCTTCCTATTAGCATTGCAGTTAAACCAAACAATAATTCCTTTTTATTTAAACCAATTTGCTTAATAGCTTTTTCACTAATAAATAAATAAATAAATAGTTCTAACCCAACAAGAATAATAACTCCCATAGGCATACTATAATACACCTCCAAGCACTTAAAGCTTTATTAGTTAGTTTTGGATTATAGTAGAAAAAATATGCACTTAAAATAAAAAAGCAGCCTATTAATAGGCTGCTTTTCAAAAGGCAATTTATAGTCTGAATTTAAATTATCTTGATTCCACAATTAACTTGATAGCAGTTCTTTCCTCACCATCAATTTCAATATCTGTAAAAGCCGGAATGCAAAATAAATCTTTCCCACTTGGAGCTACATAACCTCTAGCAATAGCTACTGCTTTTACTGCTTGGTTTAATGCACCTGCTCCTATAGCTTGTAGTTCTGCCCCCTCCCTTTCTCTTAATACTCCAGCTAGGGCTCCTGCTACTGATTTAGGACTTGATTGAGATGATACCTTTAGTACTTCCATGTTTGTATACCTCCTTAAGTATTTTTTGTTAAATATCTTGTTCTATATATATATTTCAATATTTACAAAAAAATTCCTTCTTTTTATGTAAGAATTTTTCTTTAACAGGACACCATTTATTATTTTACTTTTATTTGATATTTATACATCTTTTAAATAAAAATATTTATCCCTTATTATTTATTTGAATACTTAGCAATCAATTCCTGCTTTGAATAAAGAAAAATAATATTAATTAAAAAATGGTGACCATAACTGGTCACCATTAGTTTATTTAGCATAATTAACAGATCTAGTCTCTCGAACAACTGTAATTTTAATTTGACCTGGATACTCTAAATTATCCTCTATTTCTTTAGAAACCTCATAAGAAATCTTACTAGCAATATTATCATCGACTTCGTCCGGTTCAACTATAACCCTTACTTCACGTCCAGCTTGAATAGCATAGGCTTTTTCTACCCCATCAAAGGAATCAGCTATACTTTCCAATTTTTCCAACCGTTTAATATAAGATTCTAAAGTTTCTCTTCTAGCACCTGGTCTAGCTGCTGAAACAGCATCAGCCGCAGCAACTAGTACTGCTACTATAGATTCCGCTTCTATATCACCATGATGAGCAGCAATAGCATGAATTACATCCTCATTCTCACCATATTTTCGGGCCAAATCAACACCAATTTGAGTATGAGGACCTTCTACTTCATGATCAATAGCTTTCCCTAAATCATGCAATAATCCGGCTCGCTTAGCTACATCAACGTTAACTCCTAACTCAGCAGCCATTATGCCTGATAAATGAGACACTTCAATAGAATGTTGTAATACATTTTGACCATAACTTGTCCGATACTTCAATCTACCTAGTAATTTAATAATCTCTTTATTTAATCCATGCACTCCAGTATCAAAAGTGGCTTGTTCTCCTACATCATAAATTCTATCATCAATTTCTTCTCTAGCTTTCTCAACCATCTCTTCAATTCGAGCTGGATGAATTCTACCATCATCAACTAATTTCTCTAAAGCAATTCTAGCTGTTTCCCTTCTAATTGGATCAAAACCAGACAAAATTACCGCTTCTGGAGTATCATCAATTATTAGATCAATTCCTGTTAAACTCTCTAAAGCTCTAATATTCCTTCCTTCTCTACCAATGATTCGACCTTTCATTTCATCATTAGGTAAATTTACAACTGAAACAGTTGTTTCAGCCACATGGTCAGCAGCACAACGTTGAATAGCAGAAGAAATTATCTCTCTAGCTTTTTTGTTAGCTTCTTCTTTAGTTTGAGCTTCCATATCTTTAATCTTTTTAGCTTTTTCATGTTTAATCTCATCTTCTAATCGATTTAGCAACAATTGCTTTGCTTCTTCAGTAGTCAAACCAGATAATTTCTCTAGTTTTTGTGCATGTTCTTCGTGTAATTTTTCAATTTCTGCTTCTTTTTGCTTAATATTTTTCTTTCTTTCTTTAATATCTTTTTCTTGCTGGGTTAACTGATTAGATTTTCGTTCTAAATTATCTTCTTTTTTTACTAATCTACTCTCAAACTTCTGTAATTCATTTCGTCGCTCTCGACATTCATTTTCAACTTCTTCTTTTATCTCATGAGCTTGTTCTTTGGCTTCAACCAATGCTTCACGCTTTGTAGATTCTGCCTCACGTTTTGCATTTTCTATAATTTTCTCTGCTTCTTTTTCAGCAGATCCGATCTTACTTTCACCAATATATTTTCTAATGGCAAAGCCAATAGTACCCCCCATTATTAAACTAACTATTATTAGTACATATTCCAACTACCACACCTCCATTCATTATTTAATTGTTACAGTAACTTTATTAACAGCAAGTTTATATTCAAAACTAACTATTAAGCATCTACTGACCTAATATACTGTTATCATTTTAACTTTTTCTACTCCTTATGTCAAGCTAGTTATCTGACTCTTTCCAGTTTCCATTTTTACCTTAAAAGCTTGGTCTGCAATTTGACTTAAATGTTGTTGATGAGTAACTGTAATAATTTGGCGCTGAAAACGATCATTTACTGTTTTAAGAAATTTAGCTACATCAACAATATATTCTTCACTAACATGTTTAGCTGGTTCATCTAAAACTAACGGCCCACCTATTTTAGGTCGTTGTAGAGTTTCTAAAATAGCTACTCTTAATCCTAAAGAAACTACATCAACTACTCCCCCGCCTCTTGCATCTTGAGGAATATTTTTAATTTCTTGTTCACCAGCTTGAGAAACAACATAAAACTCCGCTGAAAAACTATTTCGTTTCTTCTCAATCTCTATCTCAAAACTAAATTGAGCACCAAATACAGCTTGTAAAGCTTGGGTCACTAATAATTCTATCTGTTGTCTAGCTTGTTCTCTAGCATATTCAGAAACCTCTTGTAAAAAAATATTTACTTGGTCTAACAATTCTTTTTCTTCTTGATACTCAGTTAACTCTTTTTCCTTCTTTTCCCGAACCTTTTTTAATCTCTTTTCTTCTCCCTTGCGCCTATGATATTCTTCCTTTTTAATCTCAATATCTTTTTCTAATTGCTTAATAATATCTTCCATCTTATTTCTTCCTTGTCTGGTCTAATATTTGATCATCAGGCAATAATTCTTGAGCCTTAGCTAAAGATGCTTGTAATTTATTCTCTAATTCTTTAATCTCATCTTCTAACTCTTCAGGCTTAATACCATAATCTTCAATCTGCTTTAATAATTCTTTCTTTTTTTCTTTTAAATTATCCAATCTATCCTCTGCTACTGCTTTTTTACGATTAGCCTTGTCTAATTTATCCTTTAATTGATTTATTTGCTTTTTATAATCACTCATTATTATTCCTCCCTATAATTATTAATAATTTGCTTTATTAGCTTTTGATCAACATTACTAAAACAGGTTGGACACTCACCTTTTTCTTTTAATAAATCACTATATTGCATAAGTAATCTTTCTCTTCTTTGACTCACATTTTTTAAATCCGCTACTACTTCTTCTAAACCTTGGTTAAGCTTCTTATTTTGTCTCTTAAAATCCATTGCTTGTTCTAACCTTTGAGTATACTTTTTTAAATTATTTAATAATCTTTCCTGCTGCTTAGCCGTCGGAAATAAAGTAAGAAAATTAGTTACTTCCTTTATTTTAATCTGATAGTTATTTAAATCCATTTCTAACTTCTGTAACTTATCTAGATTATCCCTTAAATCTAAAGCTAAATTCAGCTCTTTTTTAACTTCTTTAGTGTTTTTTAACTTATCTAACAATTTAATATTATTCTTTAGTTCCAGAGTGGCTTGTTGATAATTACCCTCAACTTGTTTTAAATTAATTAAATCCTTAGCTGTAGCTTCAATTTTAGGTACTAGGTTAATTACTTGAGTTAAGTTTTTAAAATGGGCCAAGTATTCTTTACCTAACTTTAACCTTTGAGTAGTTTTATCAAGCTCCCCTTTAATCTCTTTTAAATTAGTCAACTGATCCATTTGTTGCTGAGAATCAACTAATAACTTCTTTATCTGTTTTAAATCATCTAATTGTGCTAATAACTCTCTTAAACTTTCTTGTTCTTGTTTAATAGACTTCCAGTCTTGATAAAGAAGAGTTACCTGCTCTAATTTAGTCTTAGTCTCTTTTATCTCATGTAATAACTTCTTTTCTTCTGTAATCTGTTGTGATAACTTGGGTAAGTCAGAAAATTCCTTTAATTCTTTATCACACTCATCTATTTCTGTAGTTAACCTTTTTTCCTCTTGTTGATATTGACGAATATCCTTATTAGTTTCTCGACTTGCTGAATCAACTAAATGAATATCTAATAACCGACCTAAAGCCTTAGCTCGAATACTACCAGTTTGGTTTAATAAAAAAGCTCCATCCAATTGATAGTCTAAATTTATAGTTGTTTCGTAGTCTGTATCTAACTCAATTTTAGGCATTTGATGTAACTTAGTAATCTTTTGTGGTACATCACGCCCAATTCTTTCAAAGACTTGCTTTTCACCTTGGGTATCAATTATTATATAGCCATTTTTACTAGGGGTTCGTCGTCTTACGATCTTAAATCCATTCTCTAGCTCAACTGTTACCCTACAGCTTTTATTTCCACTTCGAATATAATCATCACCCAAGGGCTCATTATACAAAACCCACCTTAAAGCTCTAACAATAGCCGATTTCCCCTGGTCTGATGGACCAGTAATTACATTAAATCCTGAAGAAAACTCTAATCTAGTATCTTCATGTGACTGAAAGTTCTCAAGTTCAATTGCTTTTATCATTTGCATTCCTACTTACTCCCCCCCTAATTTCTCTTGGGCTTGAGAGATTCTATTTAGGGCTTCTTTTTTTACATTATCATCAATTTGTTCATTACTAGCTACTTGTTCTAATATCTGCTCTACAGAGAAATATTTAAATTCACCTGCTGCTTTAATTGTTTGTGTGAAATCAGCTAATTTCTTTTCTCTAAATTTAGCAGCCTCTAAAGCACTTCTATCTAATACATCTCCCCCCGGTTTAGCCGAAGTTAATTTTCTAAACTTAACCATAATTTCAGAATCTAATTCTATAATTGCAACTTGTGGTTGACGATTAATTTCTTTAATATCAGCACTCATTCTTACTAAAGAACCTGGATTAACAAACTTAGTCCCATTAAATTCCTGTTCGCCAAAACCTAAGTGATAATGACCGGATATAATAATATCCGCTTCTGTTGTTACATCTTCAATTAAAGTATATCCTTGATCAAAGAATGGTCGATCTAATAACATACCATGAATCATATGTAATGCATAATCAACTTCTTGCTCCTTATTTATCATATAGGCACTGCCATCAGTATCAACATTATAATCAAAATGCTTCCCTGATAATTGCAATTTTAATTTGTCTTTTGTTAGTGTAATCGGTTCTTCAATTAAGTTTAATACTCCTGAATTAATTAATACCCCTAACATTGTTCGAGATAATGTATCAGGATTATGACCGTATAAATCGTGGTTCCCTGCTACTACATAGATTGGTATAGGATAACTACTTAAAACCTTTAAGAAATCATTTACTACTGAGGGAGCTGGGTTAGGACGGTCAAAAACATCTCCAGCATGTAAAATAAAATCAATCTTCTCTTCTTGGGCTATCTCTTTTACTTCTTGTAATTTATTAATTAGCGTCTTTTTAAAATTATCCGTTCTCCTACTTGGAGTTGTACCTCTTATATGAGTATCAGACATTACTAATACCTTCATCCTAGTCCTCCCCTACTAAATCTTCTAAAACCAGATCAATAACCTGGAATGAAAATCCTTTTCTTTTTAAAACTTGCTTTAACTTCCCCTTTTTTTCCCAAGTGGACAAACTACAATATCTAGCTTTCTTTTTATTAGCCAACTTAAAAGCCAATTGATACTCTAATTCAAAATTATATTCCTTATCTATTTCTTCTTCTATAATCTCTTTACTAATTCCTTTTTCTTGTAACTGTCTTCGTACCTTATAAGGGCCAAATCCTCTGGTGATTCTATCCCTTATCCAACTACCTGCAAATTCGCGATCATCGATATAATCTAGTCTATCCAAAATTTTAATAACTCTATTAATTACTTGTCCGTTAAATCCTTTCTTAGCTAATCTGTTTTTTAACTCTTGGCGACTGCGCTGGCGATAAGATAATAATTTAAATGCAGCTTGCTTAGCCTTTCCTAATTCTTCTTCAACTAATAATTGCTCTAATAGCTCTTCGGTTAACTTTTGGCCCTTGCTTAATTTATATTCGTAGACTAATTTAGCATCTATCCCCAACAAAAATTGGCCATCTACAAAAATAGAACATCGTTGTTGATTATTCTTCTGCTTTTTAATCTTAGTAATAGTTCCTTCTTGTTTAGTCATATTTAACCCTCCCTCAAAATCGATTTCAAAGTGAAACTTAATTAAGAAGTTAACTATAGATCAATAAAATAAAACCCCCTTCGATTAAGAAGGGGTGTTATTTAAGCAGACTCTTTTTCAGTTTCTTTATTCTCATCTGCTTCTTCTACTTCATCTTCATCTAAAAAGCCTAACTTAACTTTGATTTTATTTTCTATTTCTTCTTTCATCTCTGGATTTTCATCTAAAAATTCTTTAGAATTAGCTCGACCTTGACCTAATGTAACATCATCACCATATGAATACCAAGCACCAGCCCGCTCAATAATACCATGTTCTTCTCCTAAATCTAGAACACAACCGGTTTGAGAAATCCCTGTACCATACATAATATCAAATTTAGCTGTTTTAAAAGGAGAAGCTACCTTATTTTTAACTACCTTAACTTTAGTTCTATTACCTTGGTAGTCATCTCCATCTTTAATTGTTTTTCTCCGTCTAACATCTAATCTAACAGAAGAATAAAACTTAAGTGCTCGACCACCAGGAGTTGTTTCTGGATTTCCAAATCTAACTCCAACTTTCATTCTAATTTGATTAATAAAGACACAAGTACATTTAGTCTTATTAAGGACTCCTGATAACTTACGCATTGCCTGAGACATTAATCGGGCTTGTAAACCAACATGAGCATCTCCCATTTCACCTTCAATTTCAGCTTTAGGTACTAAAGCAGCCACTGAATCTATCACAATTAAATCAATAGCACCACTTCTAGCTAATGCTTCACAAATTTCTAAAGCATCTTCACCAGTATCTGGCTGTGAAACAAGTAATTCTTTAGTATCCACTCCTAAATTCTTAGCATATTTAGGGTCTAAAGCATGTTCAGCATCAATAAAAGCAGCAACTCCACCTTCTGCCTGTAACTCAGCAATCATATGTAAAGCTACTGTTGTTTTTCCTGAAGACTCTGGGCCAAAAAGTTCAATAATTCTTCCTCTTGGAATACCTCCAACACCTAATGCTGCATCTAAAGATAAAGCTCCTGTTGAAATTGTCTCTACATCCATTGCTTGGGCATCTTCTAATTTCATAATAGAGCCTTGTCCAAATTCCTTTTCGATATGATTTAAAGTCCGGTCTAAAGCCTTCTGTTTTTCATTCTTTGACATATATATTCACCTCTTATAATTTGAGTCTGCTTTTAACTCTAACGTATAATAATTATAAAACAATTAACCCTAAAAAGCAATTATCAAATTCAACCATTATTCTAAATCAAATTCTGATAATGACTGATAAATTGGCCCTTTAGGAGTTAACGTACTTTTAATTAAAGTAATTTTATCCACTACTTCAGGAATCTCAATTTTAAAAGGAAATTCTTTAAGTTTTTTACTAAGTAGTTGTAAATTATTTTCCTTAGGATTAACCCTCCCTAAAGTAATATGTGGTGTATATTCATGGTGCTTTTTTTTAAATCCTAAACTAATTAACTCATTTTCAATCTCTTGATTTATCTGCCCTAATTTCTGACTTCCTTTTTCTATTCCAACCCACATTGTTCGAGGATAATTCAAATTAGGAAAAGCACCTAACCCTTCTATATTAATAGTAAATGGTTTTTTATTATTCTGAGCAATTTTCTCTAATACTTGTCCTACTTCTTCTATTTCAGGTTTAGTTAACTCACCTAAGAACTTAATAGTAATATGAAAATTATACTTTTCCACCCACTTAACTTGTAATGAACAATCACGTAGTATATTTTTTACCTTATCTATTTTTTCTTTCGTAATCTCACTTAATTGAATCCCAATAAAGCACCTTATTTTATCACTCATCTTGCTCCTCCTTTCTTTTATTTTTTATCTGCTGCTTAATTAACTTTCTCTCTAACATAAATCCACCACGCCTACTATAAAATTTAATAATATCAATTGCTTTTAATTGATTACCAACTTTAGACTGATTATAATGCAATAAAGCAACAGAATAAGGAATCTCCTCTTTAGCTTCAAAACCTCTAATTCCTGCTGCACCAGTAGTACCTGCATCAACTACCATAGTTCCTTCTTTATTATAAATCTTAAAACTATGATCATGACCATGTAATAAAAGTGGGATTTCTCCTAATACACTTATAGCTTGTCTAAATTCATGAACTACTACAATATCAGGAGATTTTTTTAGTTTAGTAACTAATTTATTGACAGTCTGTCTAGATTCCTGCATCTTTTCTCCTGTTAATGGCTTCATTTGTTTACTATCAGCTGCTGGATCATCTACCCCCACAATCTTTAACCCTTTAATATTTATTACATTAGATTCTATAATAATTACATTATCAAATTCCTTCATTTGTTTAATGATTGCAGGTGAATCATGGTTACCAGCTACAAAAATATAAGGAACCTTTAACTGATCTATCTTAGTCAATAAATTACCTTCTATAGGAGTTCCATAATCAGTGATATCTCCTGAGTCAATTACTAAATCAACATTAAAACTATCTACTAGTTGCATAACATATTTTAAAGCCACAGGGTTATTATGTATATCTGAAATATGTAATACCTGCAAATCCCCTGTCACTTGATTTAGAGGTTGTAAAGTATCGACTCTCTTAAAAAGTTGTGCCATATTAGAAGCAATCAATTGAACTTCTGCTCCTAATTGCTCAATATTATCAATACCTTCTTGAATCAAACTAATCATCCAAGGGGCTGCTTCTAACATTCCTACAAAATTAGGATCATCAAAGGCAGATAAATTATAAGTATAATAAGTTCCTAACCCTAAAGATAAAACAACAACTACTCCAATTACTAATCCTTTCATTACAGTAGCATGTGTTAATTCAACTGTCCCTGCCCCTACCATGCCTGCTAAAGCAGATAGTATCAATAATCTAATAATAAATAACTGCAGAATCTGTTTGGCCCTCTCTTTTAATAAAACAACCAATTCTTCTTTTTGTTGTACATTCTCAATAATAGAAGCTAGCTTTTCTTGGTGAATCGACTGCAAAGTTACCTCTAGGTCTAAAGGAGTTAGATGAGTATCAGCTACTATCTTACCAATTGGAGGAAAATTTATTGTTGTAGATGGATGATAAGACAACTTTAAATCAAGTTCAATATTAAAAGCATTCAATTTATAAGTTTTAGTTGCAGCAAAATTAAGGATTAATAATACACCAAGCATTGACATAAATACTTTAATTACTAACTCCTGCATAGAATCGTCCTTCCTAGAAAAAGTATATTATCTAATTCAATAATTCCAAACGTAATAAATTTAAAATAGTCTGTGCAGTTAAGTATTTAACTCTATATCTACCACCATTGAATTTAAACTGATAACTTTTTACATCATCATTAATAGCTAGGGCCATATAAACCAATCCAACTGGCTTTTCTTCTGTGCCACCACTTGGCCCGGCAATTCCTGTTGTTGCTAATCCAATATCAGTTTTAGCTAAATTTTTAACTCCAAGTGCCATCTCTTGAGCTACTTTTTGACTTACTGCTCCAACTTCTTGTAGTGTCGTTTTCTTAACATTTAGTAATTCTTGTTTAGCCTGATTACTATAACTAACTACTCCTCGTTCAAAATAAGCGGAACTTCCTGGTACATTAGTTAATCTATGTCCTACCAATCCTCCTGTGCAAGATTCTGCTACTGCTACTGTTAAGTCTTTATCCCATAATAAATCAGCCACTACTTTTTCTAATGTATCATCATCATACCCATAAATATACTCCCCAATTCTTCCTTGTAATTTCTGTTCTTCATGTCTAATTAATTCTTTAGCTGCTTGTTTGGTATTTGCTTTAGCTGTTAATCTTAATTTAACTTCTCCTTGGCTAGCTAAAGGAGCAATAGTTGGATTTTCTTGTTCTCTTAAAATATCAGCAATCTTTGTTTCAAGACTTGATTCTCCAATCCCACACGTCTTAATTACTTTAGAATAAATCCGTTCATCATCTAGAAATTTTTCTTTTAAATAAGGCAAGATACTCTCTTTCATCATTGCTTTCATTTCTAAGGGAACTCCTGGTAAGGATACGATCACCTTATTATCTTGTACTACTAATATACCTGGTGCAGTGCCTTGATTATTCTTAATTATTTTAGCTCCTTGAGGTAAATAAGCTTGTCTAAGATTATTATCTGACATTGGTCTATCTGCTTGCTTAAAATAACTTTTTACCTGGGCCAAAGCTTCTTGAGATTTAACCAGTTCTAAGTCTAACACTTCTGCTACTACTTCTCTAGTTATGTCATCTTGGGTTGGCCCTAGCCCACCAGTAGTAATAATTAAATCAGAACGTTTTAAACCATTAGATAATGTCTCTATCATCCGTTCCTTATTATCCCCGATAGTTGCTTTATAATACAGGTTAATTCCATATCTTGCTAGTTCTTTAGCTATCCACTGTGAATTAGTATCTACAATTTGTCCTAATAATAGTTCTGTTCCAATTGTAATAATCTCTGCTTTCATATTTTTCATCCTCCATTTAATAATCTTTGCTCCTTTTTAGAATACCAAATTCCAACTAGCTATTCAAAAAAATCTCATCTCTTCTCAAAAGAAAAACAGGTCAGCTAACTAGCTAACCTGAAAAAGTAATAAATTTATTTAACTTGCTCACTAGAGCCACTTAATAGTTCAGATGAACCTAGCAAATTCATTGAACTATATCTCTCATTTAAACTAGATGCTAAATTAGCCAATTCACTAAATTCTTCTAACTTTCTGACTACATCTACAGAACTATTACCTTCCCCTGCCAATAAGCCACCTGATAACATATAGATCTTTTCTACTCTCTCTTCAACTGTCATCCACTTTTCACTAAACTCATCACTTACAGTATTATTAGGCATTGTAATCTGATTAGACTTAATTACAGAATGAAATTTATTAGTTTTATCTATAATTCCTAATTCTACCTTATAATTATGATTAGGTTCTAAGTTATTTAGATACCAATTATCATTATCTAAACCAATAGTGATATTTCTTTGTTGAGTCGTATCTAAATCATAAATCCGAAGGGCCAATTCTACTTCATTAATACTATTATAACCAGCTGCAAAAACTATTTTGTTTATCTCCTCTGTTGTATATTCCCAATACAAATGAGCAGTTTCAGGATTTTTAACCTGTAAAACTAATTTATTATCATTATAGTTAGTTGGCAAAGAATATATATTCATAATATCCTCTGTAACTTCTTTATCATCCTCTTTATTCTTTTGGGCCAACTCACTAGTCTGAGCAGAACTGATACCCTCCTCAACTGCTAACTGCTTTAAATTAGTCTCCTCCATTTGAGTAGTAATTTCTTTTTGAATACTAGCAAATAATTTCTTTCCAATCCCCTTTACCTTTCTTAAATCTCCTAGACTAGTAAATGAATCTTTTGATGTACGATAATCAACTATTCTTTGAGCCAAAGTAGAGCCAATCCCCTTTAAAGACATTAATTTTTCAACTTGAGCCGTATTAATATTAACTTGAGAAGATTTGGTGTCTGACTTCATTATTTTTAACCTCCTTAAAATCAAAAAATATACTATAAATCCTTAGCCTATAACAATTCTATCAATAATAGTAAAAAAATACAAATATAACAGTAATTTATTTACCAAATATTAAAATTTGTAGGTAATCCCCATACTCGCTCGTAGCCCTTGGATATATAACAAGTCATCTTTTCTATTAGCCACTAACTCTTTTGTGTAACTATTATACTCCTTCCTTAAATCAATCCTAGCCACCCGATAATTAAGACTTGTTACAATAGATAAGTTATCAGTAATAGAATGATTATTCTTAGTTCCTAATAAAAAGCCCAATCCCCTTCCTGTTTTATAATAATTATCAATATACTTAGTTTCATAGCGATAATCACTATAGTAATAATACACACAGCTTAAGCCTAATTCTGTGCTCCTATTTAACTTATAGATTACCTTCGTGTAAGGGCCAACTAATTGCCGAGTATATCTACGTTCAATTAATCTTCCAATTCCTTGTATAGTATCCTCCCACTTAGCTGTAACTTGATCGACTCCAATTCCAACACCAAATCTCTTCACTGGCCAATAGATAGCTTCTCCATAGTAACCTAATCCTTCATTTAAGCTTTCTCGTAATGCAAAGTTATTATCTATTTGCCCCTGCTTAATCGTAGAATAAAGGAGATTATTATATGTAAGCCCACCAACAAAAACTATATTCGACTGGGCTAACGCAGTCAGATTAAAAGAAAAAACTATTATAAATATCAACACTACATAATTTTTCATAAAATCCTCCCTAATATACAAAAGGTCAGGAATTAATTCCTGACCTTGTTGACTACTTACTTTCTATTCATTATCTCTCCAGAAGAATCTAACTTAAGTACATAAGCGTCTTGATCACCATCACCAAACTCATTATTTTGAGCATAACCAGCTGCAAAGTAATTACCATCTTCAGCTATTGCTACTGCATCAAATCTCTTAGCATAGACACTCTTAGTAGAATCTGCTTGATAAGACCAGTCTATAGCTCCATCAGCATGAACTTTTATTATTGTACCAACACTACCTTTAGTTCCAGCTAACACGTATTTATTATTGTTTTCATCCCAGTTAACATCTCGCAATACAGTTGCAGTACTAGTACTATATTGCTTACCAAAAACTTTAGCTAAATCAGCATCTATTTTAACTAGATAACCTTTATTTTCATCAGTACCAGCTAGCACATAATTATTATCCTTAACTTGCTCAATAGTATATAGCTTAGTTTGAGCAGTAGTACCAAAGTACTTTTTATCTTTTATTTCTAAATTAGAATCTAGCTTAAATACAACACCTTTCATATTAGCATCACTACCACTATTACCTACATAGCCTACTACTAAATAATTCTCTTTCTTAGTTTCAACTACTGATCGTAAATTAATATAATCATAACCAGTTACTGGGATCTTTTTATTTATTCTCTCTCCACTCTCTAGATTAACCTTAGCTACATATCCCTTAGCCGACTGGCTAGAACCATCATTACCAACGACTACTAAATAATCCTCAGTTTCTGTAACCACAGCCGATCTAAAGAAGACCCTATCAGATACAAAACCTATATATTCATTAACTACTTCTCCAGATTCATCAACCTTTCTTACATATCCATCGTATGTTCCATTACCTACTCCTTCATAACCAACTAATAAGTATTCATCACCAAGTAAGTTGACTATATCCTCTACCGCAGTAAAGCGGTCTGGATACCTTTTATTTCCAACCTCTATGGCCCAGTCCTTTAATCCAGCCTGATCTCCTTTTACTGCATAAGCCTGTTTAGTAAAAGCACTATCATATCCAGCTGCAAGATAACCTCCATCACTAGTAGCTAAAATAGCATGAAACCCATCATTACCATAACCACCATAAGTACTCTTAAATTTTTTCGATAAGACTTTGATTCTTCGGCTACTAAATATTTTTTTATCATCTGTTCTAACTCGAACTGTAATTGTTCCTTGGCCCGGCTGTAGAGCCTTAAATGTAGGTGTAGCTGTAGTATTATTTCCAAAGCTACCTATATTAGTATTTCCTTTAAGAGCCCAAGTATAATCTAGTTTACTTTCTTTAGTATTAGCTACTTCAACAGAAAACTTAGTCTCTTCTCCTTTAATCATCATCTCTGGAATATCCACCTGAGTAATTACCTGTTGGTCATTACTTGTTAGTTGATTCTTTGTGCAGCCAACTGCTACTAAAGACATTATAATTACTAACAATATTATTATTTTTTGCTTATAATTCATTCTTCTTCCCCCTCTTTTAATTTCTCTAATTATGATTAAATTATATCAAAAGAAAAAAACTATTGCAAAACAGCTTATAATTTCCTAAATAATGCAAAATAAAACAGACTAGCTTAATTAAGCTAGTCTGTTTAGGCCACCTCTTTAGTTTTATTCATCTCTAACCTTGTTCTAAATTCATCTCCTGTAATACTTTCTGTTTCTAACAATTCTTCTGCTATCGCACTAATAAATTCTTTATTAGCTTTAATTTTTTCTGTAACTCTTTCTTCCTGGTATTCAATGATCTCTGAAACCGTCTCATGTAGTTTGGATTTTGGTAAGTTATTTTTACTTACTACTCCTAACTTGGACATTCCAGAGAAAACAATTTTTTCAGCTAGTTGATTAGCCTTCTTAAAGTCATTATTGGCCCCAGTACTCCGACTACCTAGTAGTTCTTCTTCTACTATAGAACCAGCAATTAAAACAGCAATTTGATCTTGTAAATAATCAATAGTCTGTAAATAATAATCATCTTGAGGATTATGACGGACATAACCTAAAGCCTTTCCTCGAGAAGTAATAGTAATATTAGATACAGATTTAGGATTTACTAACTCCCCAATTAAAGCATGACCCGTTTCATGACAAGCAATACGGTGTAGTTCTTCTTCTTTAGGTTTCCGATTTAATTTTTCACCCATCATTACCTTATCAATAGCTTCTCTAAAGTGCTCACTACTAATCTGATCAGCTTCTTCACGTAAAGCCATAATAGCAGCTTCATTAGTTAAGTTCTCTAATTGAGCTCCAGAAAATCTGAATGTCTCCTTAGCAAGTTGCGTTAAATCAACTTCAGTTGCTAATGGTTTATTTCTTGTATGAATCTTTAAAATATGCTCTCTTCCTTCTTTATCTGGTAGATCAACCTTAACAACCCGATCAAATCTACCTGGCCTTAATAGTGCTTTATCTAAGATATCTATTCTATTTGTAGCTCCAATTACTAATACATTGACTTGATCATCAACAGAAATACCATCTAATTCAGTTAAAAGTTGGTTTAAAGTTTGATCATACTCCATATGACTACTATTTTGGCCCCGTTTACTTCCTAATACATCTATTTCATCAATAAAAATAATAGCATTATTCTTATCTGATTTTTTAGCTTTTTCTCTAGCTTCTTTAAATAATTTTCTAACTCTCTTAGCCCCTACTCCTGCATACATCTCAATAAACTCACTACCAGAAGTAGAAATAAATACAGAATCAATATAATTTGCTGCTGCTTTTGCCATTAAAGTCTTTCCCGTTCCAGGAGGACCACTTAATAATAATCCTTTAAGAGGTCTAATTCCTAGATCTTTAATCTGTTGTTTACTCTTTACAAAATTTAATGCTTCTAATAATTCTTGCTTAGCTGCATCTTGTCCACCAATATCCGAAAAATCAACCTCAGGAATCATAGACTTATCCCCACTACCAATTGATAATTTTTTTCCTAAACTCTTCTTATCTATCACATTAAATAAATAATATCCGATTCCACCCAACAATAGAACTGGAAGTAAATTAATTCCTTGGGCAGCTAAGAATATAACCACTGCTAATCCAACACCCAACCCTAATTCTTTAACCATTATTTTCACCTCCTGTCTTTCGGTTAATTACTTTATAAATCTCATCATTTCCTTTAACCAAGCTTAAATAAATATAGCTAGCATCCACTTGTACTTTGGCTTTTTTTAAATCATATCTTTCTTGATAAATTGACATCCTTTCTTCTAATTCTAAAAATTTTCCTGTCTCTATAGCTGCATAAAGGGCCAAGTTAACCTTATTAGATAATTTCTCAAATTTAAAATAATCCTCTGAAACAAAAGTCATTTTATACTCTTTTTCTGGTAAAGATTCTTTAACCCGGCTTTTAATCTGATTAAAAGTCTGTTGTAAGTTCTCTACTCTATTTAAAGAGATCTCTAATTTATATTTAGTCTCCAGCTTAGTAATCTTAACTTTTTTTACCCCAGAAATAGCTACTAAATCCCCTTGTAAAGCGTAATTGATTTGATAATAATTTACTAAATAATTTCCAGCAAAAAAGACTACTAAAGATACTACTACAACTAAAACTAGTACTTTCAGATTTATTTTCTTCATTTATTTCCCTCCCTTCACTGAAGACAACTTTTGTAAGTTTCAAGACAAAAATCATTATAACACAGTTATTAATAGGAATCTAATGTAAATATCATGTAATTTATGACAAATACCGGTCTGAATACACTTAAACAAAAAAAGAGTGTAAACCACATTAATTAGGTCTACACTCAAATTCAAGATTTAATTTTTAATTTCCTGTACAATATTTTCACATAATTCATGAGTTGCTAAAGCATCTTTAGCTAACTGAGTTGTGTCTTGGCCCTCTTTAACTATCTCCAAAAATTCATCGATTAATTGCACAAATCCTCGGTTATACAAAGTTGAATCCCATGAAGGTACTTTACTTCTTTTTTCTTCTCCATTTTGATATTTAATTAATTCTGTCATCCCTTTAACTATCAACTTCTGTTTACTACCTATTACTTCAGCCAATTCTTCATTAATGCCACTGTCACGGTTCATAATTCCGATAGCTTTAAAATCTACTCCTGTAAGAGTTAACATTACTTGGTATAATAGGCCGTCATCTACAACAGCCTCAACAGCAAATTCTTTAACTTGATTATCAGCTAGAAATCTTAGTGTATCCACCACATGAATGAAATCATCAAAAATTACTTCTCTTACCTGTCGAGGATTATTAAAGCGATTCTTTTGAAAGTTAATAATAGTTGGCCCGTTAACTTTCTTTAGTTTCTGATACATTGGTGCTCTTCTCCGATTAAATCCTACTAATAACTTTAAGCCTCTTTTTTGGGCCAAATTAACTAATTCTTTAGATTGTTGATAAGAATTAGTAATTGGCTTATCAACATATACATGAATATCATTTAGTAATAATTCTTTAACAATCTTTTTATGAACTACTGTAGCTGCATGAACAAAGACTGCCTTAACATTTTTAGAGATTAATTCTTCTACACTCCTAGCTGTTTCTTTTATACTATATTTATTAGCTAAATAATTAAGTTTCTCTTGATTTCGAGTAGCAAAGACTAGTTCAATATCTCCCTTATCTCCTATTACTGGCAAATAAGCCTTTTGAGCAATATCACCTAATCCTATAACACCAATCTTCATCTTATCTCCTCCTACTTTTATCTTGCTTCAATATTTATTATCTAACTTTAATTGATATTAAGTGCAATTGACAATGTGCAATTTACAATGTACAATTAAAAATCAAAACCGTGTAATCCCTTGGTTTATAAAGGTTTTAAGGGGTTCTAATTGTCAATTGTTAATTGTTAATTGTAAATTAAAAGTGCCACTATATATATCAATGATACAAAAAGAGTACAACATTTAATGTTGTACTCTAAACAAAATAAATAATTATTCTTAATAATAAATTGGCTACAATTCCAGCTGCAATATCATCTAACATAATACCTAATCCACCTTTAAACTCTTGCAACTTATTTAAGGGAACAGGTTTTAAAATATCAAATATCCTAAATAAAATAAAAGCTGGAATTAACATACTAATCTGCAAACCATACATAGCAATCACGAACCCTACAATTTCATCAATAACAATTTGTGGAGCATCCTTCTCACCATAGATATCCTCAGCCTGATCAGCAATATAAATTCCTGGTAGTAATAAAATAAAGACTAAAGGAAAACCAACTTCTGGTACTAAACCAATCTTTATCACTAAAGCTAACAAAACTGCCCCAGCTATAGTTCCTACTGTTCCAGGTGCAATTGGACTTAAACCACTATTAAAACCAGTCGCTAATAATTTAGTCCATTTATCATTCATTATTATCACCCTTAATTACTTCTTTAGAATTAATTAAATAATCAGCTCCCGATACTATCGTTAGAAGTACAGCAATCCACAGTAATATTAAATCAAATGATAAATTAAGTACCAAGGCAATAATAGCAAAAATCTGAGCATTGGTTTTATACTTTCCTAAATTACTAGCAGCTATTACAATCCCTTCGGAAGCTGCTAAAACCCTTAACCCAGTAACAGCAAATTCCCGAGCAATAATAATCATTACTGGCCAAGCTGAAATAACATCTAAATCAACAAAAGAAATTAACGCAGCAGAAATTAATAATTTATCTGCTAGTGGATCAACAAACTTACCAAAATTAGTAACCAACCCTCTTTTACGTGCAATATAGCCATCTAAGCCATCAGTTGCTGCCGCAATAATAAAAATTGCTAGAGCTATATATTCTTCATAACCTAACCCAAAATCAACCAATAAAAAAGCCATAAAAATAGGAATTAATATAATCCTAGCTAAAGTGATCTTATTTGGTAAATTAAAAGTCATTTTACTTCCACTCCCGTTAAGTCATATTCATACCCATTAGTTAGTTTAACCTTAATCATTTCTCCTACTTTTGCTTCAGTATCCTCCACATAAATTACTCCATCAACATCTGGTGCTTCTCTTTGACTTCTCCCTACCATAATCCTAGGCTCTTTGGAATGTACTTCTTCTAAAAGCACCTTGACTTCTTTTCCAATCAAATTTTGATTGTGTCGTTGAGAAATTCTTTGTTGCAGCTGCATTACTTTTTTATAGCGTTCTTCTTTTCTTGGTTCTGGAATTTGACAAGACATTTGTGCTGCTGAAGTCCCTTCTTCTTGTGAATAAGTGAAAGCACCTAGCCGATCAAATTCTGCTTGTTCAATAAAATCTAATAAATTTCTGAAATTATCTTCAGTCTCACCCGGAAAACCTACAATCACAGAGGTTCTTAAAGCAATATTAGGTATTCTATCCCGTAATCTATTAACTACATCTAATATTGCTACTTTATCTCCTCTTCTATTCATCTTTTCTCTAATCTCTTGGTCTGCATGTTGTACTGGTAAATCAAGATAATTACAAATCTTATCCTCAGTTGCTATTAAATTAATCAACTCATCAGATACACGCGTTGGATAAGCATATAATAATCTAAACCACTTGATTTCTGCGACTTTTACTAACTCTTTTAATAAATCAACTAACCTTGCCTCTCCGTATAGATCGATCCCATACTGAGTTATATCTTGAGCAATAATATTAACTTCCTTAATTCCTTGCTTCGCTAAGTTTTTTACTTCCTTCACTATATTTTCTATAGAACGGCTTCTTAGTCCTCCTCTTAACTTAGGTATCACACAATAAGAACAACAATTATTACAGCCCTCTGCAATCTTAACATAAGCAGTAGCACCTGTAGTTAAATTATTTTTAGGTAAATTTCGATCATAATCAAAATCTGGATTGCTAACCTTTAATTTTTTAGCTCCTTCTAAAGATTCTTCAATTACCTCTACAATCTGATCAAAATCTCCAGTTCCTAAAAAAGCATCTATCTCAGGAATTTCATCTGCTAACTCCTCATTATAACCTTGGGCCAAACAACCAGTTGCAATTAATAACTTACAATTTCCTTCTTCTTTATAATGAGCTAACTGTAAAATGCTTTCAACTGATTCTTCTTTAGCATCTGAAATAAAACCACATGTATTAACAATTAAAACATCAGCTTTTTTATACTCATCTATAATCTGATATCCTGCCTTTTGTATTAAACCTAACATGATTTCTGAATCAACTTGATTTTTAGCACAACCTAATGTTAATAAGCCAACTTGTAGCATTTTTTCACCCTTTCATAATGATCACTATATTTCTTATTGTTTTACATATCAATAGAGACTATAACAATCATACTTTATAATATTAATCTATTATTTTCAACATTAATAATAAAATTCTTTTTTAGCTATTATTCTATCATATTTAACTATTTTTTCTAACATGATTAACTTTCTTCTGGCTAATAATATAAATAAGCCTCTTACTCTAATCTTAAGGAGGTAACAAAAATGCTAGATTATACTGACCTCGATGGACTAAAAAAAATAGCAGGAGATTTAGAAAAAATCAAAAATGACAAGTTCAATGATGTAGCATATATCAAAGATGATGAATTAGAAGGTGTAATTAGCCTCCTTAAAGCAATTATTAATACCAAAGAATTTAATCAAAAAATAAGAAGGTAGCCTAAGAAAGGCTACCTTTCTTTAGCCTATTAATAATAGAAACTAATTAAAGATAAAGCATTAAAAGCATAAGCAAACTCAATTAATCCCAATATAAAATTAAATTTACGCTTTTTATCATAACTTTCCTGTTTGATTTCAATTGATCTTTCAAAATCATCTACTGAATTAATTAAAAACTTTTTAGTTAATTTGAAAACTCCTAAAATAATTAAAGCAAGACTAATTATATCTAATAAAGGATAATCATTAAATAAGATTACATTTGCTATATAATAAAGAATTAAGAAAAAATAAAAAACAAAACTAGTAAATTTCATCATAATAAAAGGATTCTTTTGCTCACTTATCATCTTTAACTGAGCCTTCATCTCTTTAAACTCTTCTCTATGTCTATAGAAACTTTTTTTGGCATCCTTTAGCTTAACTATACTTATTATAATATAAATTATTGATAACACTCCAATATACTTTTCCATATTCGCCCTCCTAAATAGTCATGTCTTAAAATACACTCCTACCACAATGATGTTTTTTTAACAATTCTTAACAAATAACTTTTTATTTTGTATAATATTATGTAATAGTTTAAAACAAATTTAAGGAGGAGAAAATATGCCCCATCTAATAAAGCAGACTCGTCACTATCTATACCAACGCTTAAATACAATCAAACAAATTAATAATTGTTTTATTAGATTTGAAGCACTACAAAAATTACAAACTGAAGTAGAAAATTCATGCCTTTATTATCGGATGAAACAAAATCTATTAACTAAAATTGAAGCAGAAATCAAACAAGCAGAAAATGATTACCTTAGTTATTCATAAGTCAGTGGGTCATCACTTACATCATAATTTTTATTAGTTTTACTATTATTAAGATCAAATTCATGATCATTATTTGATTTATCTTCTTGTTTTGTTTCTTTAAAATTAGATTTGATTTTTTGTAATTGATATAATAATTGATTATATTTCTCTTTTAGTAATTCAAGTTTTTTATTTTGCTTTTTAATTAATCTAGATTGCTTCTGAAATTTATTTTTATATTGATCTAAATTAACTTCGTCAGCTAATCGCTGAGCTTGTTTATCAATTGGTTCCTCTTTATTAGTTAAATGATAAGCTTTGACTACTAATCTCATAACAGCTTCTCTTCGTTTAGGATTGACTTGATAGCAAAGCTCTGATAAATAATAAAAATAAGCTGGATAATTAATATAAGTACTACTAGTTTGAGGAAGATATATCTTTTGCCCCGGATAAATTTCACTAGGATTTTTCAACTGATTATTCACACTTAAAACTAGATAAAATGGCAATTGATAATCTTTAGATATACTATATAAACTATCTCCTTTATCAGCTCTAATAGTAGAAACATTATTAAATCCTCTTACTCCTAAAGTCATCTTTAAATAATGATTAATCTTTTTAGCCAATAAATCTTCTTCTGATTTTTTTAAGCTACTTTGTTTAGGCATGGTTCCTGATTTAATCTGAGAGAGTCGTGCTGCATCATAATTTCCTACATTATATGAGTAATTTAAATTCATCTCCACCGGTGGTAGATTAGATACTAAATAATTAGCCAAACCTACTAAGGTATCGACTTTTCGATCAGCTGCTAATTGATAATTATTTAACTTATTCTCAAACTTGGCCCTTTGTTGTTGAGCAGAAAGAGCTATATTACTCCTGCCGATTTTAAAAACTTTCTTTAGTTCCATATTTCTTTCTATTTCAGCAGCCAATATAATCGTCTTTAGATAGATTGCTTTGGCTAAATAATTTGAGTAAGTTAAATCATTTAAAATAATTTGATCTAAATACTGCTTTGTTTTCTCTAAATTCTTTGCTTCAAAAGACTTAACAGCTAATTTATAATTTTGAAAAGGCAATAAATTATTAGCTAACATAGTAGAATTAAAGGTAAATAAACAACTTAGTAAAATTATTATAATAACTAATTTTGACTTATTCATATTAGCCCCCCTTTTTTATAAAAGATGATTCATACATACTCACATAATTAATTCTATAATAAATTATTAATCCCTGCAAAGAAAAATTACAATTGACCACAAAGGGGGACTAATTTTATTTAACTAGTTTTTTCTGTTTCATTAATTTAATGGCTTGCTCAGAATCATCTGTTACTACAAAAACTTCCTGCACAGAAGAACTATTTTTAGCTAAAATCTTAATTCCACTTGGTGTATCATACTTAAGTTTTAAATGAGCTGGCATACCACTGCCACCTCGCCGATTAATTCTCCCGGGAATAATACTCTTTATAATAGATAGTTTCGATAATTTCTTTAATAAAGGCAACACATCTTCAATAATAGTGTGCTCTTGTTTGATCTTATCACTTCTATACTTATTATCTTTAGCCATAACATTTCTCCTTTCTATTCAATACTGACTAACATTATATAACAAAAGAATCATTTTTCCAAATTGATAGACATAAATAAAGTAGGACCAGCCTCACGGCTGGGACCTCTTGTCAAACTGCACGTACGGTTCTCCCGTATACAGCTTTCGGTCATTGTTGCTCCTTAACAGAGAGTAAGTTATCGTCTTTGTGTTGCCACAAATGTATATGTTTACTCTTGTCTAAAGCACATCGGTAAGCAGTGATTCTAGTCCTAAATCTCTTAATATTTTATTAGGAAGGCGATAATTCTGCCCTTTCGCCTTCTTTCCTTCTATAAAACAACGTAATCTCATTCTTATCCAACCATCTAACCTTTTATATAGTCCTTTAACATTTCCTAGTAGAAAACTATTACCCCAACCTCTAATAATTAAATTAAGCTCATCAATCATTACAGCTACTCCTATTGACCTATTCCTTTTAGTTTTCTTTCTTACTTTGTCCTTGAAACTTTTAATAGAGCTCTCTTTTGGCTTTTTGTAATCACAATTATAAAATTTAAATTCTAGAAATTTAAATCCATCATTAAAATTCGTAATTACTGTTTTCCGAGGATGTAGTCTTAAGTTTAATTCATTTTCTATAATCTGGCGAGTTACTTCCAAAGCACGTTCTGCTTTAGCTTTACTCTTAGCCATAATTATAAAGTCATCGGCAAATCTAACTATCTTATATCCTCGACACCTCATTTTCTTATCAAAATGATGTAGGTAGATATTTGCTAAAAGTGGAGAAATTACGCCTCCTTGTGGAGTTCCCTCCGTTGTTTCTTCTCTTCCTTGCTCAGTCATGACACCTATAGTAAGCCACGACCTAATAATATCTAATACCCAACCATCACTTACTTCCTCTGCTATCAGCTCCATTAAAATTTCATGATCTATTGTATCAAAGTAAGATTTGACATCTGCGTCTAATACCCAATTATAACCTTGTTCTTTATATTCTTCTACTTTCTTAATTGCATCTTCGGTTGACCTATTAGGTCTAAAACCATAAGAACAGTCGCAGAATATTTCTTCAAAGTGTATCTCTAGAATCTGTTTCACTGCTTGTTGGGCAATTCGGTCTTTAATTACTGGAATACCTAGTGGTCTTTGTTCTCCATTTCCTTTTGAGATATACGTTCTTAGAACTGGTTGTGGCTCATATCTATCTTCTGTTAACTGGCGATATAAAGCACTCATATTCTTAGTGTAATTTTCTCTAAATTCTTCAACTTCTACACCGTCAATCCCTCCACAACCACCATTATTCAAAACTTTCTGAGCTGCACAATGTAAATGTCTTTTCTTAGTCACTAAATCTTTTATACTATATAGCGAACTAATTTTTTTTTTTTCTACCTATCCTACCTCACGACTTACCAGTTCTTCCTATCCTGTCTTAATATCTAAACCCCTATATTCGTAGCATTCCTAAGCACGTCTTCTAAGCTCTCGCCAATCGCACCTCTTAGTTTACTACTACTTAGGTCATGGTTTTTCTTAAATTCATCACGCTTCCAGTTATGATTTTCTGTCCGCTATTTCTTTTAAGACTTATTGTCTTTAACAATGTTTAAACCATTTTGATTTAAATACCATCAACACTCAATTCTAAACTTCAATAACCTGGCTATCCTTCACTGTAATCAACTTTCATTGATTTTTTTTCACTACTATGATAGCTTCTGAACTCTAATATTTCATCGCTTTGACTTTCCCTATTCAGGTTATATCATCACTTATCTTTATAGATTTCTATAAAGACCATATTAGAGCATCCTCTGGTCACCTATGCTATATTCCAATCATTCCGACCATAATCACACTCATTAATCTAACATACTCCAATGGTCTGTAAGTCAGCTTTGGACTTCTCCATCCTTTTGGTAGATCGTCACTAATGAATGCCACCTTCAGTTCACATATTGTTCCGGACTGATTTTTCGCCTCAAACTCTTCAGATTACATCTCACGATGAACACCCTGTTACTGTTGGCTTCATATCCTGTTCTTTATTAACTTAGGTTGACGTTTGTTTTCTCCGTTTGCTCACCCATTTCGTCTGTGAGTGCCACAATATCTCAACCATATTATCCATTCTTCCAGAATAGGCAGGACTTACACCTACTATCAGCATAGACTACAGAGCACACAAAAAGACTACAGCTTTAAATCTGTAGTCTAATAATTAATTATTAAGTAATTTCTGCTCTCTTTTAATTACTCGTAATACCTCATCCTTTGCTGGTCCACCAACTACATTACGGTTATCAACACAGTTTTTTATATCTATTACCTGGTAGATATCTTCATTAAAAACTTCAGAGAATTGGCCCCACTCTTCTAAGCTTAAATCTGATAACTTTTTATCTTTCTCTAAACAATAAAATACTAACTCTCCTACTATTTCATGAGCCTGACGGAAAGGAATATCTTCTTCAACTAAATAATCTGCTACATCAGTTGCGTTGACAAAACCTTTCTCAGTTGCCTCTATCATTTTATCTCGATTAAACTTAGTATTAGCTAACATTCTACTCATAACCTCTAAACTAACCTTTAGAGTATCTACAGTATCAAATAAACCTTCTTTATCCTCTTGCATATCCTTATTATAAGCTAGAGGTAAGCCTTTCATAGTAGTTAATAGCTGAATTAGATTTCCATAAACTCGACCTGTCTTACCTCTTACCAATTCAGGAATATCTGGATTTTTCTTTTGGGGCATGATACTACTTCCGGTACAGAAAGCATCAGCTATTGCAATAAATTGAAATTCTGATGAAGACCACAAAATAAGTTCTTCACTAAAGCGACTTAAATGCATCATAATTGTAGAGGCTGTAGATAAAAACTCAATTACAAAATCTCGTTCACTGACTGCATCTAGAGTATTTTGGCTAATTTGGGAAAAACCTAACTCTTGTGCTACAAAATCCCTATCAATATCGAATTTAGTTCCTGCTAAGGCACCTGAACCTAATGGTAAGATATCAACCCGTTGATAACAATCATCTAGTCGCTGATAATCCCGCTTTAGCTTCTGTTGATAAGCTAGTAGATGATGACTAGCTCTAATTGGTTGAGCACGTTGTAAATGTGTATAACCAGGCATAATTAAATCTATATTCTTTTTTGCTAAATCTAGTAAAACATCTTGAAATTGCTTAATTAAATTTTGTATCTGCTCTATTTGATCTTTTAAATATAATCTAACATCTAAGGCAACTTGATCATTTCTACTTCTTGCTGTATGTAACTTACCTCCTACCGGGCCAATCTTTTCGGTTAAGTAATGTTCTATATTCATATGAATATCTTCAAGCTCAACCTTAAACTCAAACTCATCATTTTCTACTTCTGCTAAAATTTCTTTTAATCCTGCTATGATTTTCTCTTTGTCTTGCTTAGTAATAATATTACATTTAGCTAACATCTTAGCATGAGCAATACTACCTTGAATATCATATTTAGCTAATTTATAATCAAAACCGATTGATGCATTAAATTCTTCTAATAATTTATCAGTTGCTACTTTAAATCGACCATCCCACATCTTCATGTTATCACCTCAACCTTTTGCGATTTATAATTTAATTGTTTTTTTAATTTGGCCCTCATATAATCATTATCATTTCTAATTTTAACTATTTGATAACCTAAACTTTGGTAAAAATTAATTAGTTCTTTCTTTCTATAAGCTGAATAAAGTATTATTTCTTGCCCACCCTTTTCTATTACTCTTTTTTCAACTGCTTTAATTAACTCTTTTCCTACCTGTTGGCCCTGATATTCATCTAAAACTCCTAATCGGCTTAAACAATACTGACTCTCAGTTAAAAGAGAAAAACGAACTGAACCAGCGGCTTTTCCATCTAGATAAGCAATTAATACTTCCTTTTTCTTAATCTCCTCTGCTACATCTCCTATACTCTCTTGTAAAGCAGGTACTAAAGAAGAAAAAGCAGGGCCAAGGTAATCTTGAAAAGCCTGCTTAGTTAAATTAAATACTAGCTTACAATCCTCAGTCCCTGCTTTTTTAATTTCACACTCCATCTTTATTACCCCTTAATTTTAGTATCGCCATTAGTTATTAATTATTATGCACTTTACCATTAACTTTAAGTGGTAAACCAAATAATTCAATAAATCCTTCTGCTGCCTCATGACTGAATGTATCTGACTTTTCATAAGTTGCTAGATTTTCTTGATATAATGAATTATCCGATTCTCTACCTACTACCGTACAACTTCCTTTATATAATTTAACCTTAACAGTTCCATTAACATACTGTTGCGTCTGCTTAACAAAAGCATCTAAAGCCTCTTTAAGTGGTGAGAACCACTGTCCATAATAAACTAACTCTGCATACTTATCAGCTACTGATTGTTTATAATGAGCTGTTTCTCTATCTAATACTAAATCTTCTAATCCACTGTGAGCCTTTAATAATACTGTATAAGCTGGAACTTCATAAATTTCACGTGATTTAATCCCTACTAATCTATTCTCTACCATATCAATTCTACCTACGCCATGCTTAGTTGCTTTTTCATTTAGTTGATTAACTAAACTAACTGGATCTAATTCTACTCCATTTAAAGTAACTGGATCACCATTTTTAAATCCAACCTCTACATATTCTGCCTTATCTGGCGCTTGTTCTGGGGCAGTAGTAATTTGGTATGCTTCTGCTGGTGGTTCACAAGCTGGGTCTTCTAACACACCACATTCAATACTAACTCCTAACATATTTCTATCTATACTATAAGGGCTTTCTTTAGTAGCTCCTACTGGAATTCCCTTTTCTTGGGCATAATCAATCTGCTCTGTTCGAGAACCAAACTCCCACTCTCTTAAAGGAGCCACAATCTCAATCCCAGGACTTAAAGCCTGAAACGATACATCAAATCTAACTTGGTCATTTCCCTTGCCAGTACATCCGTGAGCTACTGCATCTGCTCCTTCTTTTTTAGCGACTTCAATCATCTTTTTGGCGATTAATGGTCGAGAATAAGCTGTAGTGAGTGGATATTTATCTTCATAAATTGCTCCTGCTTTTAATCCTTTAAAAGCATACTCAGTTAAAAACTCCTCTTTTAAATCAGCAACATAAGCCTCAACTGCTCCTGTCTCTAATGCCTTCTTCTTAACTGGTGCTAATGGTTCATTCTGTCCTACGTCAGCCGAATAAGTCACAACCTCTACGTCATATTTATCTTGTAACCATTTAATTGCTACTGAAGTATCTAGGCCACCCGAATAAGCCATAACGACCTTATTAATGTTATCTTTCATTTTAATTCCTCCTCGATTTATATTAAATATTTAACTTAAAATTCATTTTTATTAGCTTCGTTAGTATGATTATACATCCAAATGAATAAAAATACAACATGATTATTAAAGTTTTAATTTTCAGAAAATAATCAGTGAATAATAAAAGGGCCAAAACTGGCCCTACTACTTAAATTACTTTACACCATAGATTCATATCTTCTAAACCACCAGCAATCTCACAATTCTTAACCAAAGTTCCTGTATATTCATAACCTGCTTGACTGAATATTTTATTAATCCCCATAACTTTAGCTCTCGCAATAGTATATAAGGAACGATAATCTCTCTTCTTTAATTCAGCTTCTAATCTTCGTAATAAATAAGCTGCCAAACCTTGGCCCCGGTACTCTGATAAAGTAGCAAAATCAGTCATCTCCGCATTCTTATAAGCAGGCACTGTTTCTGCTGAAGCAGCAGCTACTAATTGATCATCATCATAAATCAGACCATAAATCACATCAGATTCTATCATTTTCTGTAAGTAACTAGGATTATCAATTGGATACGGATAAGAATTAAATACTTTATCATATAATTTAGCTAACTGACTAACATCCTCTTGACCAGCAATTTTAAATTGGTAGTCACTAGTTAACTTACTACTTTCTTTAACCTCTAGACCGGTTACTTTATCTAATAGATCTTCTTTTTGAGCTTTATTATTCATTTTACTACGCTTGTCACTTAAATAATAAGCCATAGATAAAGCATCATCTGTAGGATAGAACTCTGTAATAACTGCCTCAGTTAAGAAACCAGCCTTTTCAAATGCTGCTTGATCTTTACTATAAGCCTTGGCCCAAATTTTAGTAAAATCATTTTCTCTAGCTAATTTAATTAATTTATCTGCTAATGCAACCACATCTCCCTGGTATTCTTTAATTACTATCCGCTTATTGACCGGGGATAAATTAACTAGTGCTTGATAATTAGTCCCTCCAACCTTAATTTTATTATCTTTATTCATCATAATTTGTGTAATCCCGTTTACTATGTTGTAAACTTACCGTATCATTATCTTCAGAGAATAACTGTTGTAAACCAATTTCTGATTGTTCAGCTTCTTCATCAACTAGTGGATTATCACAAATAGTACATTCTGGAGGACAATTACACTCCTGATCCTTTGGCTCTGTATAGACAGTAATTGTTCCCTCAAAGTTTCTTAAAATAGTCTTGCGATTTGAATTAGATAATAAATAATTAGGCGTTAGTGGAATCTTACCTCCTCCACCAGGAGCATCAACAACAAAGCGAGGGACAGCAAATCCAGATGTATGACCAATTAAGTGTTCCATTATTTCTATTCCTTTAGAGATTGGGGTTCTAAAGTGTTCAATTCCTCTTGATAAATCACACTGGTATAAATAATATGGTCTTACTCGATTTTGAACTAATTTATGCATTAAATCCTTAATAATTTCTGGACAATCATTAACATCTTTTAGTAATACTGTTTGATTTCCTAACGGAATTCCTGCATTAGCCAATTTAGCTAAGGCTTCTTTTGCTTCTGGGGTAATTTCTTTTTCGTGATTGAAGTGAGTATTAATCCAAATTGGCCCAAATTCATCTGTTATCTCTTTAAATGTTTTTACTAATGAATCATCAATTCGTTGGGGTAAAACCACTGGTAATCTACTTCCTACTCTTACGACTTCTACGTGAGGAATCTTATATAATTTAGTGATAATTTCTTTTAAAATATCTTCATCTACTAGTAACGGATCTCCACCAGATAATAAAACATCTCTTACTTGAGGAGTCTTTTTGATATACTCAATCCCTTTTTCTATCTGTTCTAAATCAACTGTTTGCTCTTGATCCCCTACTTTCCGCTTTCTAGTACAGTGGCGACAAAACATTGAACATTCGTTAGTAACTAATAATAATACTCTATCTGGATAACGATGAGTTAAACCATCAACCGGAGAATCCTCATCTTCATGTAAGGGATCTTCCATTTCATAAGCTGATTTCTTTAACTCAAATCGATTCGGAACTGCTTGTTGCTTAATAGGACATAACTCATCATCAAAATCAATCAGTGAAGCATAATAAGGAGTAATTGACATCGGAAACATATCAGCTGCTTCTTTAATCTTACTAGCTTCTGTATCAGAAATAGAAAATTTATCTTTTAACTCTTGAACACTAGTAATACTATTTTCTAACTGCCACTGCCAATCATTCCATTCCTCTTTAGTACAATCCCAAACTTGACTAACCTTAGCAAAATCCACTTTAATATCTCCTCCTAATAAGGTTTAGATAATAAAGATATACCTTTCCTCTAATTTCCACTAAAATAGTAACAAGGCTCTAATAAAATGTCAAACCAAAAATATCGATTAGAACAAGTTAGCTCACTTTTTCTTAAAATTTACTTAAGGGAGTTTTTATTTATTATCTTCTGCTGATTTGACTGCTTCAATAGTAGAGGATAATAATTCCTCTTTTGAATGAAAAATATTATCTTCTCCAATCATATCTATTATTCCTAAATTATCTAAAACTTCATAATGTTCTTCTTCTATCCCAGATAGAAATACTTGTTTTTCATTTTTTTGTACCTTAGTAATAAACTTCTCTAATTCTTTCACAGTAGTTATATCGATCCGACCAATATTCTTAATCCTAAATATAAATCCTTTAGCTGTTACTGAATTCAACTCTTCTTTAAAATTTTCTGCTGCACTAAAGTTTAAATCTCCTATTAGATCAATAACTATGTACTCATCCTCTGTTATTTTTTCTGGCTCTGTATAAGATAGTTTAGTATCAGACTCCTCATCATAACTAATATGGGACATATTAACCTTACTACTTTCTCTTAATACAATGCCTAATGAAATTAATACTCCCAAGTAAATTGCATACTCCAAACGAGGAAGTCCAATTGTAGCCAAAAGAGTAACACTAAAGATAAGCAAATCCGACTTAGTAGCTTTAAAAATTTGAATAACCTCATCTAAATCAATCATTCGCATTGCTACTACTATTACTAAAGCAGCTAGACTAGCAATTGGAATATACTTTAAAATTGGATTAAAAATTATAATAAATAAAATAATAATAATTGCTGTAAGAGTCTGGGCCAATTTAGTCTTAGCCCCTGCCTGATAATTAATAAAAGAATTAGTAAACGAGCCTGCACTCGCAAAACCATTATAAAAAGATGTACCTAAATTAACTAAGCCTTGGCCCAAAAACTCTTTATTTACTTTAACCTCTTCACCAGATCTATTCTCTAGTGATTTAACTACTGCCAAAGTCTGAATTAAACCTACAATAGCTACTGATAATGCCTTAGTATATATCTCACTTATAAATGTAAAATCAAACCTTGGAAGATCAAATTGAGGCAAAGATCCAGGTAATTTTCCTATCACTTTAATCTGATCAACTAATCCAAAGTAATAAACTACTAAAGTGGAAATAGCAATTGCTACTAAATAAGTAGGATATCTTTCATCAATTATTTCGCTAATTATAATACTAATAATTGTTACCAAACCTAAACTTAAAGCTATAGGATTAATAGCCTCTAAATGACCAAAAATGAAATATAAGGTCATAAAGATATTAGCTGTATTAGGGATTGATAATTGAAATAAATTACTTAATTGTCCTACCCCAATAATTATAGCTGTCCCAGTTGTTAAGCCAACTATAACAGGATGTGAAATATAATTTACTAATTTCCCTAATTTAAAGAGCCCAAAAAGAATTTGGAAGACACCTACTAAAAAAGTTAAGACTAATACAGCTGAAAAATAATTATCATCAGCTACAAAATCTAAGTTACTTGCTATAGCCATAGACATTAGATTTGTAGGGCCAACTATCATATGATTAGAAACTCCAACCAGAGAAGCTATTAACTTAGATACAACCGAAGTATATATTCCATAGATTGGATTAACCCCTACAATTAAAGCATACGCCATATTTTGAGGAATAGATAAAGCTGCTACCGAGGCTCCAGCAGTAATATCATCCTTAAAAGAAGTTAAATTATAATTTTTCATCTATTATCACTCAGCTTTCCTTATTTTCTTGACACTTAGGACATAAGCCATAAAATTTTATCCGATGCTCTATAATTTTATAACCTGTCTTAGTACTTAATTGATTATCAAATTGTTCTAAAGGGCACTCTAAAGGGCGAACCTCATCACATTCTAAACAGACTAAATGATGATGATGGTCATCAACTAGTTCAAATTTATTCTTCTGATCAGCAAAATTCAATTTGCGAACAATACCCTCGGCTACAAATTGATTTAAATTGCGATAAACTGTAGATAACCTTACTTTAGAGTTACTATCATCTAATTGACTAAATATTTCTTGAGCTGATATAGGGGTATCACTAGTAATTAATATCTTTAAAATAGCAATCCTTTGTTTAGTACATCTAATGCCCTTATTTTTTAATCTTTCTTCCCAATTTAATAATTGCTCCATTTAATTCACTTCCCCCTACCTAGTTATATTATAAAAATAAATAAATATCAAGCTACAATTGTAATTATCTTAATTTGATATTATAGATTAAACTGTTTAAAGCTCTGATATCCAATAACTATTAATAAACAACTTACACTAGATAAAATAATAGTACCTCCTGGGGCCAAATCTTGATAAAAAGAAATAAACAATCCCACATTAACAGCTAATAAGCCAAAAATAACACTATAAATGATTGTTTCCTTAAAACTTTTAGCCACTTGTAAGCTAGCTGCTACTGGTAAAGTTAACAATGATGAAACTAATAATCCGCCAATAATTCTCATTGAGATAGAAATAGTAATAGCTACTAAAATAATAAATAATAAATTAAGCAAAGTAACTGGTACCCCCACTAATTTTGCTTCTCCTTCATTGAAAGTTAAGAAGAAAAAACCATAATAAAAAGTAAAAATAACCCCCACAATTATAACTCCTAAAGGAATTATGGTTAATAAATCCTGCCTTGTAACTAAAGAAATACTACCAAACAAATAACTAAAAATTCCTGAACTGTTATTAGATAGACTAATCAATACTGTAGCTACTCCTAAGCCAGTAGCTAAAATAATAGATAATGATAATTCAGCATAGTCTTGATAATTCTTTCTTAATTTCTCAATACCTAAAGCTGCTATAACAGAAATTAGCAAAGCCATATAAACTGGATAAACTCCTAATATTATACCTAAGGCTACCCCTGCTAAAGCAACATGAGATAAAGTATTCCCAATTAATGACAATCTTTTTAAAACTAGAAAAACTCCAATCAAAGGACAAATAACAGCTATAATATTTCCTGCTATAAAAGCCCGCTGCATAAATGAATAAGTAAAAATCTCTAGCATTATTCCATTTTCACCGCCTAAAATAGTCATTATAATTAAAGTTTTCTGCTTGATGAGTAAATACTTGGCCCTTTTTAAAACACACAATTTTATCAGCCTGATTACTAATTACATGAATATCATGAGAAATCATTACTATTGTTATATCAAGTTCTTGACTTAAATTATTTAGCAACCTATAAAATTCTTCTTGTGCCTTAATATCTAATCCAACCAATGGTTCATCTAACAAAATAATTTCTGGTTGATTAATTAAAATCCTGGCAATAAAAATCCGTTGTTGTTGACCACCTGATAAGTTACCAATTTGTCTTGCTTTATAATCAAGCATACCTACTAAATCCAAAACCCGATCAATTTCATTCTCTAACTTATTAGTTAATAACTTAAAAAAACCCATCTTACGATATAAACTAGCTCCAATTATTTCTCTTACAGTAGCAGGAAAGCTATCATTAAAAGATCTTACCTTTTGAGAGACATAGCCAACTTTGGCCCAATCATTAAATTCTTCTACTGGAGTATTAAATAATTTTATTTGCCCCTGCATTGGTTTTAAAGAACCAGTTATTAACTTTAAAAGTGTACTCTTTCCTGAACCATTAGGGCCAATAAAAGCAGCAAAGTCCCCTTGATTAATTTTTAAATTAATCTTATTTAAAATAGTATCCTCCTTATAAGCAAAACATAAATTATTTATCTCTATTATTTCTTTCATTTTGACTCACCAAAGCCTTCTTTAGATTATTAAGATTTTCTTTCATCAATGAAAAATAATCTGCGCCTGCTACCTTTTCTTCTTGAGTTAAACCTGCTATTGGATTAAGGGGTAAAACTTTTAATCCAGCTTCTTGAGCAAGTACATTAACTGTTTTAGGGTTAGCTAGTGTCTCCATAAAGATATACTCTAAATTGTACTCTTTAGCCTTATCAGTTAGTTTTGCTAAAGTACTTAAGGAAGGTTCTTGATGAGGAGCCACACCTGTGACAGACAATTGTTTAAACCCATATCTATCAGCTAGATAACCAAAAGCAGCATGAGATACTAAAATATAATTTTGTTTTACTCCTTTTAAAGTAGATTTATATTCTTGATTAAGCTCTTCTATCTTATGAATAACTTGCTGATAATTAGCTTGATAAACTTTTTTATTTTTAGAGTCTAAACTAACAAATTGATTCTTTATTTTTTTAGCGATTTTTTTCATATTGATAGGATCTAACCAGATATGAGGATCATAACTGCCCTCTTTTTCTTTGTGTTCATGAGCTTTATGTTGCTCCCCAAAAGTTCTTAAATTTACTATCTGACTAATCTTTATTGTCTTAACACCCACATTTGTTAAATTTTGTACTGCTTTAGGAGCCCAAGATTCTACCCCCAACCCAATATAAAAAAACAAATCTGCTCTCTCCAGTTGGGCTATTTTTCGTGGAGAAGGCCGGTAACTATGTAATTCTGCTCCATTAGGAACAACCAAATTCACTTCTAACTTATCGCCAGCAATCTTACTCGCTAAATCGTATAGTGGATAAATACTAGTATAAACAGTTAATTGGCCTTTATTGATTCTTTGCGCATCAGATTTTAGTAAATTATCAGTTGAATTAGTACTTATCAATAATGAACCTACTACTAAAAATACTGCTATAAAGAAAATTAAAAACTTTTTCTTCATCATTCAAACCTCCTAATTTTATTGCAAATGATTTGCATCTAGCATCATAATCATACTAAAAAAGAACTATAGTGTCAAATACATCTTTATTTTTTACTTACTACAATTATTTTTTCCATATAACCTACTGCTATGCATCATTTACCATTGGGATGAATCCTCAACCTATCTTTTTTATGTTAAATAATAGTCGGCTAAGCTTATTACAAAAAATAAAAAAAGAGTGGGATTACCCACTCTTTCTCTCTAATTTAAATATTGCATTGGATTAACTGGCTCACTATCAATTAAAATTCTAAAATCAAGATGTGGTCCAGTACTTAAACCAGTATTACCTGATTTAGCAATAACCTCTCCTTGCTTAACATACTGACCAGCTCTAACTACTAATTCTGAATTATGAGCATACAAAGTAACTACTCCATTTCCATGGTCAATAGTAACCGTTCTACCAAACCCTTTAATCCAACCACTATGTAATACTGTACCTGCTTTAGCAGCTTTAACCGCTGTTCCTCTTCCTACAGCAACATCAATTCCACCATGAAAATCTTTCTTCTGTAAAATAGGATGAGTTCTCCAACCATAATCGGAGCTTATTCTCCCATTAACAGGCCAGATAAAATCTTTATCTACAGCTCTAACATTTTTAGAACTACCTGATAAGTCAATCACTAACTTAGGCATTGTCAATTCTTGACCAATCCTAATTCTATTACTGTTAAGATTATTTACTCTTTTAATTGTTCTAACTGTAGTATGAAATCTTTTAGCTAAGCTCTGTAAAGAATCACCAGATTGTACTGTATAAGGAACCATTTTATAAAAATCGGTTACTATAGCTCCTCCTAAAGCACTTTTAGGGATAATTAATTCTTGCCCCGGTCGAATCAAGTTAGAATCCAAATCATTAGCTTTTTTTACAACTTCTACTGTGATTCCATAGTCCTGAGCTAAATCGTATAAGGTATCTCCTGCTCTAACAGTATAGTTTTCATAACGAACTGCTTTTAGCAACTCTGTCCAGGTCTCTTCTCCTACAACCCCATCGGCTGGTAAACCACTCTGCTTTTGAAACTCTTCTATAGCATCTTCAGTACTTGGCCCAAAGATCCCATCAATCATTACCTTCTTTCCTAACATTACTAAATCTTCTTGCAATTTACGTACTGCTCGTCCATACATTCCCCGTTCTAAAATACGATAATTAGCTTCTGCAGTCTTAATAGTAAAGGAGCAAATCAACATAGTTAAAATAAATATTGCTGCTAGTTGTTTCTTTTTCACCATCCTACCTCCCATTTAATTAATAATCTGCATTGATTGCCAGATACAAATTAATTCTATCAAAATCATCGCTAAAATTAAATGGCAATCTTATCCTATCGTATAGTATTCCTATAAGCTTCTAAATTTATAACTTTATTGGAATTAGTATTTTGAGGTGGCGAATTAAACTCTGAATCTGATTCTAAGAAATCAGAAAATAAATCTTCTATATTCACTTCCTCCATTTCTGTTATATCTTCCATTTTAACCAGTTCAGTCTGATAATTAATTCGTCTGTATAATTCTTTTTCTTTAGCAGACAAATTATTTTCAAACTCTTCCATTTGCTTCTCTTGTTTAACTTGGATTTCCTTAAGTAACATCTTTTCTGCTGGAGGTAATTGTTCTTTAATTTGTTCCATAAAAATTTGATCCAAAATAAATTTTGTTTCTGCTAATTCTTCTAAACTCCAATCTCCTATAAATAGTTGTTCTAATTCTTCTCTAACATCATTATTCTGCACTGAAGCAATTAACTTATCACATTGAATCATCTCTCCACTGGGAAATATAATTTTAATCTTATTAGATTTAACCATATGAATCCTCCTTAATTACTGTCATTATTCAAAAGTTAACTACTAATTAATTTATTAGATAAACCTAATCCTTATACCTGCTAATTAAAAAATATTCTATTTAAATTCATTTTAAAAACAAAAAAACTGACCTGTTATTTTGGCCAGTAAAAAATTATAATTAAATTTTTCCTCTCTTTCTTAATTTTCTTTGTTCTTTAAATACCCATTCGATTATTTCTTCTTTCCAGACTTCTGGTAAATCAACGAATTCTACTCCTACATCATAAACTCGTTTCTCAGCCTCTGGATCTTGATTTGCTGTTATCCTCACAATCTCCACATCAATTATATTTACTGCTAAAGGAAGGAAATCTGATCTAACCTCTATCTTACTTCCTAACTCCAATCCAGCTAACTCTTTTATTCTAATCCTCATTCCTCCACCACTAATATCAAGTACTATTCCTTTTTTGTATCTGCTTTTTTTACTTTCTTTATATTCAATTTCTTGTTGAATAGGTACTCTGACATGCTTACGGCGTTGGATTCTTGTAAAGCCTCCCTGCTTTACTACCCAACAAGAATTATTAAGTCCATCTATATTTTTTACTTTTACATTTAACTTATATAAAGCACCATTCTTAATTAAAGACAACTTTAAAATTTGGCCCTGTTGAATAAAACCTACCTTTTCAACAGCACCAAAGAATCTCAATCTTATAGTATCTCGTTTTAAATTAATTATTTTAGCTCTGTACTCCTCTGTTTCCTGTTTGCTTATCTTAACAGATTGTCCAATAAAAACTTTATTTAGCAATAAATTACCTCCTTTCTAAACTTCCTTCTAAGGCCTATTATTCATATTTATGTTATCCATTTACTTATTATACCATACATTCAAGATTAATGAAAATAATTTTTAGGGAGCTTAAATTTAAATTTGCTTCCTTCTCCTTTGGTACTATCAACTTCTATTTTTCCTCCTAATCCCTCAACTATTTCCTTAACTATTGCTAATCCTAATCCAGTTCCTTCTTTATTGGGTTTACGTGCTCTATCAACTTGATAAAATCTCTCCCAAATATAAGATAATTCAGCTTTAGGAATTCCAATTCCATTATCAATAATGCCCACTACAACTTGATTTTTATTGTCTTTAATCTGTACCTTGATTTCTCCGTCGGAATCTGTAAACTTAATTGCATTACTAATTAAATTAATAACAACTTCTTTTAATTTGCTAGCATCGGTTTTAATAATTAACTCTTTAGATCCTTCAATAATAATTTCTCTTGCCTCTAATTTAGATTCTAGATTAATTATCACAGACTTAATCAAACTAATTAAATTCACCTCTTCTATTTCAAAATCAATTTGTCCTGCTTGTAAACGTGATAAATCTAAAATATCAGTTACTAAATCAGACATCCGATTTGTTTCTTTTAATACCCGATCTAAATATTCTTCTTCTAACTCTCTACTATTTACTACCCCATCTAAGATTGCCTCTAAATAACCTCGCACCGCTGTTAATGGAGTTTTTAATTCATGAGAAACATTTGCTACAAATAGCCTCCTCATTTGATCAAGCTTTCTAATTTCAGTTACATCACGTATTAAAATGATAATCCCCCATAATTGACCATCCCCACCCTTAACCGGAGCAGCCTGAGCTGTAATAATCTGGTCTTGCCATTCAAACTCTCTTTTAATCTCTTTTTTGTTAACTAGCACTTCTTCTACCAGATCAATTAACTCATTTGGAAAATAATCCGAAAAATTATAATTTATTATTTCTTCTTCAAGCGAAAAAATCTCTTTTAACTTAGGATTGGCTAACATAACCTTTTCATTAGCTGCAATTCCTAATACTCCTTCTGTCATACTAGTTAACATCTCTTTCATTCTAGTCTTTTCTTTAGCTAAAGCATTTATATTTTGGGCCAACTTTTGAGACATATAATTAAAACTAACTCCTAATTCTCCAATCTCATCATTTGGTAAATCACTTAACTGTTGATCAAAGTTACCCGCAGCTATCCTTTGAGCTTGTACTTTCATCTTTTGTAAAGGACGGGTAATTCCTCGAGTAATAAAATAACCTAATAACAAGGCTACTATAATCGCCCCTAAAGTAATTCTTAAAGTTAAATTTCTAATCTTAACTGCCATCTCTTGCAAACCATAAATAGGGGCTATTAAAAATAAAGCTAGCCTTTTGTCAGTCTCTACAGGAATCCCAACAGTAATTACGGGTTGACCTAACATAGGACTCATCCCTTTAAATACCACCTTTTCTCCTGCTAATACTTTATCTAATTCTTCTTTTAAACCTAGAGGATTATTTCTCATCATACCTTGGCCCATCATGCCATGGTTTTTCATTCCTAAATCCTTCATCATACCCTGCATCATTCCGTGGCCCATCATACCATTTACCATGCCCTGCATCATCCTACCCATCTGCCGACCTTGATTCACAATTTCTCCTGCTTGATCTATAACAACTAAACTAGTGTTTAACATCTTCTCTAGATTAGATAGTAGCTGGTTAATATTACCACTTTGGTCCTGTTTAATTAGGCGAGTAACTAATTTGCTCTTTCTTATTAATTCTTCTTGTTTAGCCTCAACAAAATAATCTTCTAAATACTGGGGAAGAAAAATAACCAAAACTGCTAAAATTAAAATAGGCAATAAAATATAACTGCCCATAATCTTATTAAATAAATTATTTATCATCTTTAGCACCAACAAATTTATATCCTACACCCCAGACAGTTTGGATATAATCAAGATCTAATTTATCTCTTAACCAATTAATATGTACATCAACTGTTCTCATATCTCCATAATGATCCATCCCCCAAATTCTATCATATAATCTTTCTCGCTTAAAAACCTGATTAGGATGCTGAGCTAATAATAACAATAACTCATATTCTTTAGGAGATAATTCAATTTCTTCCCCCTTTACTTTTACTTCTCTATTAATAGGATCAATCGCTAAATTAGAATAGATAACTAAATCTCTTTGAGGCTCATTATTCTGTTTACTTTGCTTTATTCTTTTAAAAATAGCCTTGGCCCTTGCTATTATCTCTCGGGGACTAAATGGCTTAGTTACATAATCATCTGCCCCTAATTCTAAACCTAATATACGATCAAATTCTTCACTTTTAGCTGATAAGAAAATAACCGGAACATCATTATTTTGCCTAATATTCTTAATCACTTCTAAACCATCTAATTTAGGCATCATTATATCTAAAATAATAAGATCTGGTTCATTGTTATCGGCTTTTTCTAGAGCCTCTGCTCCATCATTAGCTACCAGCACACTGCAACCTTCTTTTTTGAAATATAAACTAAGAATCTCATGAACATTCTGATCATCATCAACAATTAAAATTTCTTTATCTTCCATTTTTTATCACCTCGAAACCTATTAGTCCAATCAATTTATTTCTAGTATAACAAAGAACTATTAAGAAAATATTAAAAATAAAACTTTATTTATCTAATCTACTAATTTATAATTTACAATAAAGAATAAACATCTATAGAAAAGGAGATCTAATATGAATAAAGCTGTATTTTTAGACCGTGATGGTGTCATAAATAACTTTAAAAAACCTGTTAATACCCCCCAGGAATTAGAACTATACCCTTGGACTGCTAAAGCAATCAAGAAACTTAATCAAAGTGGTTATCAAGTCTATATTGTAACTAATCAAGGTGGCATTGAGTGTGGCTACCTCTCAGCAAAAGACTTAGCTAGGATTCATCAACACTTAATTATCACACTAAAGGAAGATAATGCTATAATAGATGATATTGAATATTGTCCGCACTTTAAAACCAAATGTGAATGTCGTAAACCTAATCCGGGTATGATCCTTAAATTAGCTAATAAATATAATATTGATTTAGACTTATCATTTATGGTTGGGGATCGTAAATCAGATATTATTGCAGGCCAAAAAGCTGGTTGTAAAACTATTAAAGTGGGAAGCAAATACCCCCAAGCTGATTTTTCCGTTGAAAACTTAGCTGCTGCTGTTGATATTATCCTAAAAGTTAAAACTCCTATATCTAACTAAACCTATACTAAAGGCAGTACTGAATTATCCCAAGTATCATCTTCTTTATCATTTAACTTTTGTTGTAATAAGGCCCCTAACCTCTTGACTCCTTCTTTAATTTCTTGCTTATTAACTGCTGCTATGCTTAATCTAATTTTATTTACCTGGGGTTGATTAGAATAAAAAGCAGCCCCAGGAGCAATATTAACTCCTTTTTTTAAAGACTTATCCTTAATTTTACTAGCAGATATACCTCTAGGTAACTCTAGCCATATATTAAGTCCACCGTTAGGTTTTGCAAACTCAATCTGATTGGGTAAATATTCCCTTAAAGCAACAATCATACTTTCATAGCGGACCTGATACGTCTCTTTTAGTCTAATTAATTGCTCTTCCCAAACTTCTTCTTTAAAATAAAGATCTAATACCCTTTGTACCAACCCATCAGTAAAAATATCAGACATATATTTAGATAATAAAATATCATTAAAATAGCAATCAGGAATAATCAAAAAAGCTAGTCTTAAACCCGGCATAAAGATTTTAGAGAAACTTTTAATATAAATTACTCTATCTGCTTTATCTAATGATTTTAGAGCATTACTTTCTTGGTCACTATAATTTAAATCACTTAAACAATCATCTTCAATAATCAATAGATCATGTTGATCAGCTAATTTGATAAGCTTCTCTTTCTTAGTTTGAGAATAACTATAACCTGTTGGATTTTGAAAATTAGGCATTAAATATAGAAATTTAGGCTTTATTTCTTTTAATTTAGCCTCTAAGTAAGTAATATCTATCCCATCTTCTTTTAGTGGAATCTCTACTATATTAGCCTGGCGGGATTTAAAAACAGAAATAGCTCCAGGATAAGTTGGTCGTTCTACAAAAACTGTATCTCCATAATCTAAAAATGTCTTGGCTAGAATATCAATTCCTTGTTGAGCTCCAGATACTATCTGTATCTCCTCTGGATTGGCACTTATATTATATCGATTTGCATAATTACTTATTGATTCTCGTAAAGGAAGATACCCTTGACTCTTTTGATAACCAAAAGCATACCCTCTATCTCTCTCTAAAACTTTATTTAACAATTTCTTAAAAGGAGCTATGGGAAATAAATCAGGAGTTGGAGCAGCAGTAGCAAAGTTAATCTCACCTGCTCGATCTAATTTAGTATCTTCATCAATATAAATTTGTTGATCCAAATCAGCTGCTTCTGCCTCTATTTTTATTTTTTTAGCTGGTGCTACAAAAGTTCCTCTACCTACCTTTTTATAAATTAGTTCTTCCTCTTCTAATAAATCATATCCTTTAACTACTGTTACATTATTGACTCCTAACTGTTTAGCTAACTTTCTAATAGGTGGCAACTTAGTATTAGGACTTAGTTTCCCTGCTTTGATTAAATCTCTAACTTGATTATACAATTGTAAATAAAGATAAATTGAAGATGATTTATCTAATTGTATGTCTTTTAGCATAACAATCACTCCTTAGTTTAAGATTAACAGCAAATATTTATCCAGTAATTACACCCATACAATCATTAATTATGAATAATCATTGTACCCCTCTTGACAATACAATATAAGGTTAATATAATCTATTATAGGTACAATAGTAAATTTTATTCTATTGCACCCATACAAATTATACTTTAAATTAAATTCACTGTAAAGGAGTTGAGTAGTATGAGTAACAGATATGGATTAAATAAGAATTTGGCCCAAATGTTAAAAGGTGGAGTAATTATGGATGTAACTACTCCCGAAGAAGCAAAAATTGCTGAAGAAGCGGGAGCAGTAGCAGTTATGGCTTTAGAGAGAGTTCCAGCTGATATCCGTAAAGAAGGTGGAGTAGCTAGGACATCAGATCCAGCTA